>CAKOYA010000056.1 GCA_934130325.1 uncultured Clostridia bacterium | reverse complement strand
AATTCTTTCTTGATTTTCATTTTGAGATGGCATATTGTTTATTATTAATTCCATTATATCTAATTGGTTCATTTTTACTTCCTAATATCAAGTACAAAAAATATGGTGTGCTAATTGAGAGTATATTTTTAAGTGTGTAAATTCTAAAGTTTAATGAGCATGGATGTAAATGTCAATAGAGAAAAATGTACTTTTTTTCCAGTTTGAAAAATGTACGAAAATTCCAATTTAAAATATATATTTCAGAGGGGAAACAACCCCTCTAAAATTTTAGAGAAATTTTTCTTCTCTATAATTCTTTTCTAGCATAATATCTTTTTTATTACAATGATATATTAGATAATGCAGTTCTTTTATTAATTCTTCTTTCGTTAGTTTATGTCCTAAATCTGTTATCCTAGCAATTGCAACATCCACATATACCATCATTTCTTTAACTGTCATCTTAATTTCCTCCACTTTCTATATTTCTTTGCATTTCTATATTTCTATCTTTTATTCTATATGATTGGTATTTTATTTTTATTATATGACTATGATGTACAAGTCTATCTATTATTGGTAAGCGATTAATGTTAAAACTTTCTTTTCAGCTATTTCTCCATCATTGGTAATATTGGTTTTCTTTATGAATTTTTTAAAATCATTTTGATTACATTTTTCAAGTTTAAAACTTTTATTAGTGATTGCAACTTTAGCTCTTTCAATTTGAGAATTACGAATTTGTCTTTGATAATTCCTGTATTTTAAAGAGTATGTTACAATTAACTTTTGCTCTAAGCCATTCTCTTTAATCCAACGTTCTTTGAAAAATACTTTGTCTTTGTAAAGTTCAATAGATGATTCGTTTTTATCAATATCTTTAATTATATAGTAATTAGTATCTGAATTAGTTTTAGTAATTTTTAATTTCATACGTGACTCCTATTTCCACATTATATCACAAGTACGCAACAGAAAAAAGCAAAAATTTGACAAAAAAATTAAGCATTGGCAATGCTTACATGAATTTTTTATTCAATTAACTGTCAAATTTCCGAAACAAAATATCATGAATATAATAAAAAAATTTTTTTACAAATATTCAATTTGGTAATAGCACAAAAATATTGGTATGCAAGTAAAACCAGACAAAAAAGAAAAAATAAAAATACCAAAAACTGTAAAAATCAACAGGCTGTAAGAAAAAAATCATAAAAATGGATTGACAAAAATTTAATCAAAAGGTAAAATAAACACATAAAGTATCCACTAGAGATACAAAACACATATAACAAATAACAAAGACAACAAAGGAAAAGGCTAAATAGCATGAACATTGAAAAGCAAATATTAATTATAGAGTTCAATATCTTTATTGAAACAAAAGTTTATGCTATAAAATAGCCTAATAGACAAAAAGAAAAAAAGCAAGAACTATATATATAAATATAGTAAAAAGGTATATTTTAAAAATATGTGTAAATAATAATAACCAAAGAAATAAAAGATAAAGGAAAAATAAAAAGCAAAACTTTATCTAAAAAA
>CAKOYA010000055.1 GCA_934130325.1 uncultured Clostridia bacterium | reverse complement strand
CTCTATTTCATTTACTAATTCTTTCTTTCCCTCTTCTTTTGAAACCTTTTTACGCATTACTCTTATTAGTTTATCTCTTAAAACACATGACAATATTCTAATTATTGCATCTAAATCTTCTTCATTTTTAATATTTAACATTTTTATATCTATATTACTATATATTTGATACTCTTGTTTTGGATGTATATTTTTAAATACACTAATATTTTCATTTCTTAATTTGTTTACTATGTTTTGGAATAATTTTATTTCAGATTCATCACAATCTCTATCTATAAATTTTGTATATAAATCAATTGTAGTCTTAAATATATCACCATTATTTTGTATTAATATTTGTTCTATCTGTTTTTTTGAACTATTAATATATTTTTGTATAACATACATTAATGCATCATCTTTATCTTCAAAATATTGATAAAAACTTCCTCTCGGTATATCAGCATCTTCAATAATGCTACTTATTGATACTTTCTCAAAAAAGTTTCTTTTTAATTCCTTTTCTATTGCATTTTCTATTTTCTGCTTTTTTTCTTCTTTCAAATTATAAAATGTAACTTTAGGCATAGTATACACCTCCAATAATGCAAAAAATAGTACTTAAAAAGTACTACCTTTCTCTCCTTATTAATTATGCACTTTCATTTTCTTTTTTAGCAATTACTTCTTTTCCATCATAATATCCACAGTTTTTGCATACTCTATGTGGCATTACTGGTTCGTGACAATGTGGACAACTTGTATATGTTGGTTGTTCTTTTTTCCATGTTGATCTCTTTGCATGTGTTCTTGCTTTAGACCATCTTCTTTTTGGTTGTGCCATCTAAATCCCTCCTTGTTTAAGATATATGTATATATCTATTGTTATTTTTGGCAAATTAATCACTATAAGATTATACAAGTATTTTTATTTTTTGTCAACTATTGCCACAATATTTTTTATATAAATATTTTAAATTTTTTCTAGTTAATGCTTTGTCTAATCCATCTATACTCACTTGTGTTAAAAATTCAGTAATTATTTTTTCAATTTTTTCATTTATTAATGTTTGTTCTCTTTCTTTTTTCCAATATTCCAATTGATATTCTTTATTCCAATTTTTTCCTTGATAAACCATCCCAGCTGCCATTTTATCACATAACATTTCAGCTACATATTTATATGGCATAATTGGTGTCTTTTCATTTGCCGTTAAATCTATCCAATATTCACTATGATGTTTATTTCTTCCCTTATGATGTAACCATGATTCTGAATATCCCTTATCTTTCTTAGCAGCAGATATAGGAGAACAATTACCTTGATAATATTTAACACTCTCAAAAAATTCTGTTGGTGAGTATTTAGATAAATCATGCATTAATCCTCTCCAAGGTAACCCAACTTTACAGCACAACTTAAAAACTAACCATCTATGTCTGGTTATTAATATAAAATGTTTTACAACGTTTTTCAATATATTTTTTAACTTCATTTTTTTCACCATTATTAAGTTTACCATAACTTTCTTTTAAAATCAATAAATTTTATTTGGTTTATTGCATATTATAATATTAAATGTTGCAATTCTCAGTTTAAAATATTTAATAATATATTGTTTTGAAATACCGCGTAAGCGACCAAACGAGCAAATGCGAGTGCGAATTGGAGCAAACTAC
>CAKOYA010000054.1 GCA_934130325.1 uncultured Clostridia bacterium | reverse complement strand
TGTTTTGAAATACCGCGTAAGCGATCAAACGAACGATAGTGAGTGCGATTTGGAGCAAACTACATACTAGTAATTTTTATATGTGGTTTGCGACACCAAGGTATGAAAAAAACAATATATTATTAAATTAAAAACAATTTATTTTTAAAAATTTGAATTGTAACCTTTTATAAATTATAAGGCTTTCAGATTTGTTCAAATTATTTTAATAAAATATCACAAATATTTTTTGTAGAATTTATTTTAGCAAGTTTTTTTGTATTTTCTTTCATGTTTTCTAATTTTTCTGGATCAGAAAATAAATTTTCTAGTAAATTTTTAACATTATCATTTTTTTGTATCCAAACAGCTACACCATTTTTTTCTAAAAATTCGGCATTTTCTTCTTCTTGACCAGGAATTGGATTAATAATAATCATAGGCAAATGTGAAGCCATGCTTTCTGTAGTTGTTAATCCTCCGGGTTTTGTTACAACTAAATCAGAGATACTCATAAATTCAGGAACTCTATTAGTGTAAGAAAAAACAACAATATTATTAGATTTATTATATTTATTAGCAATTTCTTCAAAAGCTAATTTCATTTTTCTATTTTTTCCAGCAATAGCAATAAATTGTGTATCAGAACAATATGAAACAAAGTTTTCAAAAATTTCAATAGTTCTTGATTTTCCGTAATCCAAATTCACCACCGCCAAAAAATAAGATAGTTTTTTTATTTGGTTCAAAGTTCAAATTTTTAAAAATTTTATATTTATTAAAATGTTGTGAAAATTTTTCTGATAATGGAATACCAGTTGCAAATACACGTTCTTCAGATATACCATGAGATATTAAATATCTTTTCATTCTATTATGTGCTACAAAGTAATAATCTGTATAATCAGAGCCTATTAACCATTGAGCATGTGGGGCAAAATCAGTCATAATTGTAGCAATTTTTGCATGTATTTTCCCTTTTCTTTTTAAATAACTACACATTTGGCTTCCAAAAGGATGTGTACATATAATTAAATCCGGTTGTTTTTTTCTTAATAATTGCAAAAGTCTTATTGCCATAATTTTATTAGACCTACTAGAAATATGAGCAAGTGGTCCTTTTTGAGAATCAGAATAAATTTTTCCCCAAGCCCAGGGCATTTTTTTTGCCATTTCATTATATGCTGTTGTTGTTATTTTTTCTATTGCTCTATTAACATATTTTACACAATCAATTAATTCTATATCAAATTGAGGATAGTTTTCTACTATATAATTATTTATAGATTTAGCAGCATTCAAATGTCCTCCACCATATGAGGCATAAAAAACTATAATTTTCATAAAAGTCTCCTTAATTTTATTTTGTTTAATTTTATCACAAAAAAAAAAATTTTTCAAAAAATGGAATAATTTTTTTGAAAAAAGAAAAAATAATATAAATGAGGTGATTAAGTGAAAAATAAATTGAAAATATTACTAATCTATGTTTGTTTAATAATATTTTTATTAATTACATTAATATCAAGTAGATATATTTTATATTCAAATGTTAGTTATGCAGCAACATCAAATACATCTGATATTCAATTAATGGCTAGAGCAATAAATGGAGAAGCTAGAGGAGAACCTTATGAAGGAAAAGTAGCTGTAGGAGCTGTTATATTAAATAGAGTAAAAGATTCGAGGTTTCCTAATTCTATATCAGGAGTAATAT
>CAKOYA010000053.1 GCA_934130325.1 uncultured Clostridia bacterium | reverse complement strand
CTAAAACTTTAATTCCCTCTATGCTACTATTTTCTTTTATATATTGTCTTGTTTCATCTCTTAAATGTGTACATATCCATTTACATTTATCTTATCTTCTAATACTTCAATGGATTTTAGATTAAAATACTTACTAATTTCTTCTTCATTTTCAAAATTATATGCATTAAATAACTCTATGATTTTTCTTTTTATTCCATTTGGTCCTATTATTGTTATTTCTCTACTGTCTTTTATTCCATTAAATATGTGTTTTTAAAAAAATGGAACATCTGCTGTATGATCTCCATGTTTATGTGTAATAAGAATTGTTTTTATATTTTTACAATCAATTCCCTTTTTTAATAATTGCTTTAATGTTCCATTTGGCATATCTACTATTAACTTGTTATCCACTAAAGTACATGCTCCATTATATTTTGTATATATTGCACCTGTTCCTACTAATTTTACATTCATTTCTATTCCCCTTTTTTATCTACATTTTAATTTCAGACTTCTTACTATTTTTTGAAAATCCTAATACTTTCAAACCTTTTTGAACATAGTCATTTCTCATAAAATAATTCCATATAGTCCCATTCAAATAATTTTCTATCATTATCACTTCAATGCCCTTATCAATGCCAATATATTCCTTTGCAAACCACGGTTTTACATCTTCTAAATTATATCCATCTTTAAACCCATATTTTCCCCATAAATTAGGATAATTGTTGTAATAATATTCCATTGCACTTATACTTTCTTTCGGAGTAAACACTATTGAACCAATTGCACCACATGAAGTTACAGTTTTTATTATCTATGCAATATTGTCTATTAGCATTTGTTGCTTTAATTGAATTCTTAAACCAATCAACATTATTCTCATCTTTTAAATCTTTTAAATTTATCCATGCATGTGAAAATTGATATGTAAATAAAGTACCACAATATGTGTATATTATATCCTTTATATTTTTATAATCTTCTTTGTTTCTCTTAAAATCATAATACATTGATTTATCTATAGAAAATGTTGGAGAGCCAGCTCCTAAAACATATAACATTAATTGTTCAGCATACATGTCCCAATGTCCCCAAAAACCTTTTTCTGGTGTATATCCCATATAAAAATAATTTGTTTCTTTATTTCTATACCATTCCCAATTAATTTTTTTATATAATATGTCTGCTTTCTGTTTTATATTTCCTCCAAAATATTCCCCGGCAGTTATTGCACCACATATAAATATCGCTGTATCTATTATTGATATTTCACAATTTCATTCTCTTTTTCCGTTTTGTATATTTACAAAATGATAATAAAAACCATTTTTACCTTCAACATAATTTATAAATGTATCCAATGTTTTTTCTATTCTTTCATATGCTTTTCTATAATCAATCCATTTATGCTCTACTCCAATTATTAATGCTCCTAAACCGTATCCTACTGAAGCAATACTTGCTACATCATTAGCTAATATTGTTTTGTCTCTTATTAATCCATATCCAATACTATTTTTATTAGTATTAGCTTCTTTAATAAAAAATTTATAACTACTTTTCAATTCTTTTAGTATAAGTTTTTTTCCATAACATTTAATTAATCTCATAAGCATAACACATCCTCTATGCTTATTATATAAGATTTCTGCCATTAAAATCAATAGCTAATTATGGTAAAAACTAACTCTAAATAAGTATTATGTTTGTTCTCCTAAGGATATAAATTGCTATTCTTAAATATTAATTTAGAACATTAATACAGTTCATCTTTAATTAACGCAATAAATGTTTGGGGCAATCTATTATCTTTACACAATGAATGTTTAAAATAGCATCTT
>CAKOYA010000052.1 GCA_934130325.1 uncultured Clostridia bacterium | reverse complement strand
TACCACCCCTACTTTTTTAATATGCATATATTTTAGTACAATCTGTTTAAAATGTTTGTCGTTTTTGGTATGCAAATAAAAAAAGTTTTCTATCTTTTTTGCTATCTTTAGTGTTTTTATTTGTTTTTTCTTTTTTATGTTTTATATTTTACATTATTTTTGTTGATTTTTAAATATTTTAGTATGCAAAATGTAATTAATATTTGATAATGTCATAGTAAAATTAACATTTGATTATGTCATAATAAAAATATATATTATCTCTATGGAGGTAATAATGAGAGGAATTGAATTTACAGAAATGGAAATAGGAAAATTAATAGTTATACAATCAGTTATTGATGGTAAAAGAACAGGTAAAGAAGCAAGTACCAAATTGAATTTATCAGAAAGACAAATATGGAGATTAGTTAAAAGGGTTAAAAATAGTGGTATTGAAGGAATAAAACATGGAAATTGTTTTATTAATCAGCCAAGATTCATAACAGATGAATTTAAAGAAAATATTAAAAATTTAAAGTTATCAGATGATTATTGTGATACCAATTTTACACACTTTCAAGAACTTTTAGAAGAACGCGAAAATATAAAAATATCTTATACTTCTCTTTACAAAATACTTACAGAATTTGGGATCAAATCAAAGAAGAAACACAAGGATAGAAAAACTCATAGACAAAGAAAACGAAAATCTCATGAAGGTGAATTAGTTCAAGCGGATGGTACACCATTTGATTGGTTTAAAGATGGTAATATGTACTCAATACATGGATTTATTGATGATGCAACTGGTAAAGTTCTTGGTGTATACATGTGCGAACATGAATGTTTATTAGGTTATTTAGAAACATTAAGACAAATGTTAAAAGATTATGGTATACCAAAATGTTTGTATCCAGATAAATTTTCTGTATTCTTTCCAGTAAAAGCACAAAAGTTAACAATAGAAGAACAATTACAAGGTAAAACAAAACCAACAACACAATTTAAAAGAATTATAGATGTTTTAGGGATAGATATGTTTCCAGCAGCAACTTCACAAGCCAAAGGTAGAATCGAAAGATTATGGGAAACGTTTCAAGACAGATTAATAACAGAATTCAAGTTAAATAAAATAAAAACAATAGATGAGGCAAATGAATTTTTAAAGAAATATATAAAAAAATATAATAAAAGATTTTCTGTTAAAGCAGAAAATGAAGAAAACTATTTTGAACCAGTACCAAGTTATATTGATTTAGATTTATTATTATCTATAAAATTAACAAGAAAAATAGACAGTTCTGGAAGCTTTACAATCAAAAATAAGAAGTTTCAGATATTAAACAATAATATAATACCCAAAAGCAAAATTAACATTTATATAAGCAAAAAAATTGGTATTATTGCCGAATACAATAATACCAAATATAAAGTAATTTGTTCAGATAATCTTCCAAGTAAATATTCAAGCTTGAGTATGAATGAATTTTACAAAGAACATTATCAAGAACTATATTCTTTTGCTGTATCACTTCTTACTTACAATGCAAAAGAATATGAGCCCTTATTAGTTACATCATAACACAATAGTGAACTGTAATCAAGCAGTTCACTATGACATAATCAAAAGTTAATTTCGAGATTTTTTTATGACATTTTCAAAAGTTATTGACATACTTTTCTTTAATTTCTGTCGACTTTTTCGACATTTATTTTTTCTTGCATATTTTCACCATTTTCTGTATACTTACACTTAGTTTATCACCACATATCAAACCTAAAAATTCAGTTGTTTTTTATGTTACATTAATATTACAAATTAGCAAATTTGAACGGTTTCTCTATTAAAAAAATTATCTACTAACAAATTTTTGACAAAATTTAG
>CAKOYA010000051.1 GCA_934130325.1 uncultured Clostridia bacterium | reverse complement strand
TCATAACTATAAAGAACTATTATATACCCTTTTCCGTCACTATCTATATTTGTATATTCAATTGACATTCCATCAATTCTATATGTGTCTTTAAGATATCTTTGGATTTCTTCTTTTGCAGTATCTTTTGAACTTCTTTTTATATTAACTGCCTGTATATTTTGAATATTGTCATTTGGGTCTGTGGTTTCTCCTTCTACATATACCAAATCGCCAACGTTTAAATCTGAAAACTGAATTTTGCTATTTTTTTCGTATTCTTTTATTGATGTTTCACTATTTATATTTACATTTGCTGTTATTATTTGACTATCATAACCTATTTGTATTTGATTGTCTTTTATGCTCGTTATAATTCCACTAGATGTAACATTAATTTGTGTATTATCACTAATACTTGTATTTTGTTCATTTGAAGCATTTTCTAGATATATGCAATTTGTATTTACAACCTTACTTACTATAAGAACATTTACTTGATAATCACTTCTTGTATTTCCAAGCTTATATTTTATATTTCCAATATTTTGCTTTATTTCGTTTATGTCATATTTCGAAATTGTTATTATTACATTTTCTTTTTCAAAATCTACATCTTTTAATTGGTTATTTGATTTGAAATTTAATTGTTTTAATAAATTTTCATATCTATTCTCATCATATTCTATAACTGTTTGATAAACATTATTTTGATATATTCCACTCTGTTTTAACTCTATATCTACATTTGTAGGTAATTCTTTTAGAGCATTTTCCGAAGTATAACTATTGTTTTTATCAAAATTATATTTTGTCATTTCTTTTGTTTGACTATCTAATTTTGCCGTTAATCCTTTTACATCATCAAGCGATGTTTTTATAACTTGCCCACTGTCTGTAAATCTCCTTATTATGCCTATTTCGCTTTCTTCTAGCATAAATACAATGTTTTTGCTCTTTGTATTATAATCAAATTCTACAAAACTCCCTTTATTTTCAAATTCTGCTATTTCATTTTCTGAATATACTTTACCTTCAATTGGGTTATATGTTCTGTTATATAATTCTGAATAGATTTTAGAATATGCTTTTGTTCCCTCTTGAATTATATAATAGTCTCCATTAGTTTTCTTGTATATTATTCTATCTGGTTGTTGTAATGTTAAGTTCTGACCTACTTGTCCTAATTCTCCTTGTTTTTCCTGATTTTTTTCTACTTTATATATCGCAAATAAAATTAGCCCTATACTTAATAGTAATATTAGACATTTTCCAGTTATTAACATTTTTTTATTTTTTTGTATTTTTCCAATAGCGGTTACAAGTATGCTTGTTATAAAACAAATTATTATAATAAAATATATTGGCATAATTTTTTCCTCCTTAAAAAACATTCTTCAATTGTTTTAATTCTTTTATCACGTAAACTCCTTCTAATTCATCTTTATATTCTTCTGCTTTATTTTTTATATCTCTCCATACAACATTTTTTATCCCTGCATCTAATGCACCCTTTATATCCATTTTAAGGCTATCTCCAACCATAGCAATTTCATCCATTTGAAATTTTCCCGCCGCTTGCTCAAAGCTTTCTTTATATGGTTTTGCACATTGTTCAGCTCCATAAAATTCAGTAAAAAATTTACATATTCCTATATTTTCAAGTCTTTTTATTTGAGATTCAATAAACCAATTTGTAAGTACTACTAATTCATATTTTTTAGATAAATACTCTAATGTCTCAATATCTTCCTTTGGATATTCTTTAGGTACTGCTATCCTTCCTATATTTTCTAGCCATATATCCATAAATTCATAAGGCAAATGTAAATTTAGTTTTTCATTTAAGTAATCGATTACTTCTTTTTGGTTGAACTTTGTTTTTCCTTCCTCATATTCTGATTCCACTTCATTTATTTTTTTGTATAAGTCGTTTGTTTTGGGATAAT
>CAKOYA010000050.1 GCA_934130325.1 uncultured Clostridia bacterium | reverse complement strand
ATTGTTTTGCCAGATAGTGCATTTGTAAATAGTAAAAAAACATTTGAATTTTTAGTTGCAGATTATAATGGAGAGACAGATAAAATAGAGGAATTGGTAAATGATTTAATAAACAAAGATTATTATAAAAATACTAATTTAACTATAAATACTAAAGCAGATATTAGAGATTCTAGTGTTGGGCTAGGTGCGATTGTTACATTTATTGGATTATACTTAGGAATTATTTTCTTAATCTCTTGTGCAGCAATACTTGCATTAAAGGAACTTTCGGAATCTAGTGATAATTTTATTAGATTTGAAATGCTTAGAAAAATAGGTGTTGATGAAAAAGATTTAAATAAAGCTTTATTTAGACAAATTGGAATATTTTTCATGTTCCCACTTTTGGTTGCAATTATTCACTCTATTTTTGGAATTAAATTTAGTAATTATATACTTAAGGCAAGTGGAGTAAGCTTTGATTTGAATTCTATTATTATGACTGCAGTGTTTATTGTTATTATTTATGGTGGATATTTTGTGGTTACTTATTTTAGTAGTAAAAACATTATTAGAGAGAAAAATTAGAAGGCTGTAAGTGATAATAATAATATACAAAGTAGTCAAGTATATTTTCTAATTTTATAGATAAAATAAAAAATTACTATGAAAAAATTAAGATAAAATTTGCAAAAAAATTCTTGTTAAAGTATAATATTGACTTGTCAAATATAAATTTAAAGGGAGGCAATATTATTTATGTTTTTATCAGTAATTTTAATTATAATAGGATTTGTACTGCTAATTGTAGGAGCAGATATATTAGTAGATGGCTCAAGTGGAATAGCTAAAAAATTCCATATTCCAGAAATTATAATAGGACTTACAATAGTATCAATTGGAACATCAATGCCAGAACTATTTGTAAGTATAACATCAGCATTAGATGGTTATTCAGATATGGCAATAGGAAATATTATAGGAAGCAATCTAAGTAATTTATTACTTATTTTAGGACTTTCTGCAACTATTAAACCAGTCGTATTTCAAAAAGAGACAAGATTATATGAAATACCTATGTGTTTATTGGTTACAATTGTTTTAATGTATTTTTGCAATAGTAAAGGTGGAATATCAAAGTCAGAAGTGGTAATATTACTTATATTATTTGGAGCTTTTATTGGGTATACAATATATATGGGAAAAAAGGAAAGCAAAAAAGAAATAGTTGAAATACAAACAGAAGAAAAGCAAAATAGTATATTAAAAAATATTATTTTTATATTATTAGGAATTTGTGGTTTGAAATTTGGTGGAGATTTAGTTGTTAATAATGCTGTAAATGTAGCAAACCTTTTCAATTGGAGCGAAAAACTAATTAGTTTAACTATTCTAGCTATAGGAACAAGTTTGCCAGAGCTAGTTACAAGTGTAACAGCAGCTGTTAAGGGAAACAGTGATATAGCTATAGGAAATATTATAGGTTCAAACATTTTCAATATTTTACTTATAATTGGAGTATCAGCATTCATAACACCTATTACATATAATTTTTCATACAATTTTGATTTTTGTATATTAATTGTATCATCAATAATTTTGGCAATATTTCCATTTATACCACCTAAGGATAAAATGAGTAGATTTAATGGAATAATATATTTACTTATTTATATAATGTATTTAAGTGCTTTGTTTGTGAAATAGTCTATGTTTATTTTATAACATAGGCTATTTATTTTTGTACTGACCTCTCAGTCCAATTACCAATAAAATGAAAATATGTTATAAATATACTGGGCAAAGGAGGAAGACAAATGTCAGAAAAAATATATAAATACCTGGAAATAAATGACCTAAAAGATATGTTAAACAAATCTGGTGAAAAATACGGAGAAAAAATAGCATATAAAATAAAAATAGAAAAAGATAAATATAAAACATATACACATAAAGAAATAAGACAAATGATAAACTATTTAGGAACAAGGCTAATAGACTTAGGACTACAAAATAAGAGAATAGCAATAATTGGGGAAAATAGATATGAATGGGAAATAGCATATCTTTCAGTAGCATGTGGAACAGGAATAGTTGTACCATTGGATAAGTCATTACCACAAAATGAACTTGAAAAACTTATAGAACGTTCAGAAATTGAAGCAATATTTTATTCGGAAAAATACAACGATATGTTAAAAAACATAGTATCAAGAGGAATTGGAAAACTAAAGACATTAATATCAATGGATTTAAAGAACCACCTAGATGGAATATATTCGCAAAAAGAGTTAATAGATGAAGGACAAATATTAGTAGAAGGTGGAGACGAAAGATTTATAAAGGCTAAAATTGATAATGAAAAAATGTCAGTTATGCTTTTTACATCAGGGACAACATCAGATTCAAAGATTGTTGCTATTTCTCATAAAAATTTAGTATCAAATTTAATGGATATAGCATCAGTACTAGACATAAATTCAGATGATGTATTTTTATCATTTTTACCATTACATCATGTTTTTGAATGTACAGTTGGATTTTTGTTTTCATTGTATGTTGGTGCTGAAACAGTATTTTGTGATGGAATAAGGTATATTGTCGAAAATCTAAATGAATACAAAGTTAGTGTAATGGCTTCTGTTCCAGCAATTTATGAAAGAATTTTTAAAATGATTAGAAGAGAAATTGCAAAAAAGGACAATTTAGAAGAAATTCTTGAAAATGAGAAAAAATACCAAAATTCATCAATGGAAGAAAAGAAAGAAGTGTTTAAGAGCATACATGATATGTTAGGAGGAAACATAAAACTTCTAATTAGTGGAGCAGCAAGCTTAGATAAAGAAATAGAACAAAAATATAGGAATTTAGGGTTAAACTTAGTTCAAGGATATGGTCTT
>CAKOYA010000049.1 GCA_934130325.1 uncultured Clostridia bacterium | reverse complement strand
CCATTACTATCATACCATCCCATTTTTTCATCATCTACTTTTTGAAATTCTATATATCCATTAGAAAAGGTATTCAATATACTATCATATTCATCAAACCCTGGCAAATATACTTCACTCACCTCTCGCTGTCCATTATCCTTAATTACTGTTACTTGAAAGATAGTATCTGAATCAGACAAATTATTATCCTCATAATAACTATCATCAACTTGACTTTCTACAAGTTCTATTTGCATAGAATAATTTGCAGTACTTAATGAATATATATTTTTTTCTTCAATATTTAGTGGCAATTTGTTATTTTTACTACTATCCTTTGACGTTTGCTGTACTAAATTACCTTGCATAAATCCCTGAAATATAAACTCAAAGTTTTGTACATAAAAAAAATCATCATTTTGTGAGTTAAAATCCATTTTAGTAAAATATGAATTCGCTCTCTGCAAACATTTCTCCAAAAATCCATCTATGGTGCATACATCATTATTTTTTGATAAAACATAAAATTTTCCATCTTTTTTTGCAAGGGCTATATAATATTTATTATCATTAAATTTCATCTCATTAAAGTAAGTTACACTATCATATTGACACTCAATAATTTCTTTACCTTTTTCATCAATAAAACCATATTTTGTATCCTCTTTAACAGGTACATATACATCACTAATTGTTACTCCTTTTAAATTAGAAATCTCATTATATAATGTTTCCAATGACTTTTTCCATTTAATACTATTTATTTTAGTTATAGCTAAAGCCGAAATCACAATAATTGTAAAACCTGCAACTAAAATTAACTGTAACACATAATATAAAATAATATTACTTATTTTTCTAATTTTACTTTCAAATATATCTTTATCTTGATTATGAATAAATATAAACTGTATGAATAATATAATCGCCATTACTCCGCATATAACTATATTTGAAATCCCTAAAAATTCATATGGTTCGCTAAATAATCCTTTGATTACCTGTCCAATCTCACAAATAGCAAATGCAAGCTGTCCTAACGCTATCTTTTTACTTTTCCTATTTTGAACTGAACATATAAGATTTATAATTCCTAGTCCACCATATATAAAAGTAAATATAACTTTTATATTGTTTAACAGTATATCTATAATAATACTATTAAACATAGATGCACTTTTTTCTCCTGTCCTCGTCATAACATAACATTCTAAATAAGATTTTGAAAAATAAAATATTACTATTGCTAATATTGATATAGCATTCAATATCGCTATTAAACGATTTGTACTTTTTTTATTCATAACTTTCTCCTTATAACACTTCTATAATTCCACCATAATCTATAACATCTAATCCGCTAAAATCGATTATGTTTAAATTTTTCTTCTCAATAATTTTTCTAATATAACTCTTATTATCAACTTTATTTAAATCTCCAAATACAACAATATTATCATCTATTCTAGCAATCGCTCCACCAATAAAGCCATTCATTTCACTGTATTTTCCATTTTCATTAAGTAATTTTATATCAGGCATATAATCTAAAAACAATATATCTAATCCACTATCCTTTAAACTATTATATAGTCCCTTATCGTTTAAAATAATACTATTTTCATCAATAACTGCAATTGAACAATTACTATAGCCTTGTTTTACATTAATTAATTCAAAATTGTTTTTCTTAAGTTCTTGAACAATTTTGCTATCGGTATATTTAAAGTTATGTATTGCTTTATTTCCAACTATGCAAACATTGTAGTTAATATCCTTTGGATAAACATTTTGAATGACTGAATTTCCTTGGATAATTATATATTTTTTTAATTTATTTTTTAAAATATCATAAACATGTTTTTCAGCTATAATTTTATTTTTTACTTTACAAGCAAAAATATCAACATGAGATGAAATTTCAGAATATATTTTTGTACTCTTTTTTATTTCAATAAGTTCATATCCTAACCTTTGTAAGGTTTGTTTTTCAATGTCTCTCATTCTTTCATCAATTATTAAATATTTCAAAATTTCACCTCATTTAATTATTAAATTTCTTCAATTACTAAATCGTCCTTAATTACAATAACAGAATAAGCTTTCAAATTAGGTATCATCTTAATTTCCTCACTACTTTTATATCTTTTTAACTGATTAGCTGCTTCTTCTTGTTTTTGTTCAAGCAATAATTTGTTTTTCTGATAATCTTCTTTTTTTATATATTTAAACTCAACTAAAATACCATATCTTTCTTGCAATTTTTCAATAGGAACTAACAAAATATCACTATATCCACCTGCAACTTCTAGCTCAGATTTAACAAGCAATCCTGGAAAAGTCTTGCATAACGAATAAAAAATCACTTTTATATATTTCTCGTCAAATTTACTATAGTCACGATTAGACAATCCCTTTAAAAATTCTTGCAATACATCTAATAACTTATTTATTTTTCCCTCTAAAAGAATTTCCTTAATTATATTTGACCTTTGAGGTATAATTTCAATTTCATTTTTTCTTTTTATATATTCTAAAAAGTATTCCGAATATATTTTTCTAATTACTTCATTAGGCACTCCAAAACTCAAAGTTCCGAAATCATTCTCCTTTATTGTTAAATATCCTAAATAGAATAGCAAAGAAATTAATTCATTATATCCAAATCTAATTTCACTATTAAACTTTTCTGTTAGAATTCCTTCTATTTTGTCTCCTGCTACAATTTTTTCTAATAAATCAATTTTTTCTGGTTCTTTGTTTAAATCAATTAGTCCCTCTATTTTGCTATAATCACTTATTATATTTACATCTACAAATTCGCTTGGAACTTTGTTTTCTTCTTGATACATATTTAAGAAATATAATGTCATATTTGAATTATACATTCTATATTTTTCCATATCGTCTTGTATCATATTTGAGAAAATATATCCATCATAATTTGTTTTTATAACTGGTAGTAATTTTTCTTGTTCTTTCTCTGGTATCTCAAGTTCTCTCATAAGATATTTTACATCGTCTTTGCTAAAACCTAACATATCATTGAAATTAACATTTTTTGTTATATCTCTTGCTATATTAAAACCACTTGTAGTACTATCTAGTGTTATTGGCGCAACACCTGTTATGAATATTCTGTCTACTACTGTTTCTGTGCCTTTTTTTAGCATTTCATACCATTTTCTTATCTTTCCATTTCTTGATACTAAAGACTTAAACTGTTCTGTATTAAACCCTAAGAGTTCATTTGCAAAATGGTCATATTCATCTATTATAATATATATTTTTTCATTTGCTCTTTGAACATAAAATGCTTTAAATAAATTATCTAAAATGTTTTCAGCTTCATCTTCTTTATTTACATAAAAATCAAGATTGTATTTATGCACAAAAACTTCTATTGATGTAGCTACTTCGTTTTTAAATCCATATATCGTCGTTTCCTCTGTGCTCGAATCTATTCCAGAAAAGTTAAATCTTAGCACACAATATTTATTTTTATTTTCAGTAGGATTTTTTCCTATATATGTATTTTTAAACAATTCATCAAATTTTCCTACTTGGTTTTTGTCATAATAATATTCTAAAGTACTTGTAAAGAGTGTTTTTCCGAATTTTCTCGGACGCAAAAACATTATTGTCCTGTCCGATAAATTTTCCATTTTTTCTATATACATAGTTTTATCTACATATATTCTATTATCCTTTACAATAGCTTCATAATTACTCATCCCGTTTGATAATTTTCTCATATTCATTTCTCCCTTCGGATTTTTCTTCAATTGATATTTTACACAAAAAAATTGAAAATAGCAATACATTTTGCTATTTTCAATCAAGCTT
>CAKOYA010000048.1 GCA_934130325.1 uncultured Clostridia bacterium | reverse complement strand
GTATTGTTCTAGTAAATATGAGGAAAATTTGCTAGGACATGCATTAATACAAATTAAAGAAAATTTCTTAAAATTAAAAAAAGAAAATATTATAAATGTTATAAAAAATATAGATAATTCTGATTTTATTGATGAACTAATACAAAAATCTGAAAAGCAAACGGACTTCTATGATGAAAACTTAATATTTCAATATACTGACACAATTTTAAAATTAAAGTCAATATTTACACCTGAAACAGTAAAAGATGATAGGTTTGTACAAGCAATGTGGAATGGAAAAATAACAAATTCAAAAATGATACAAAGCATTGTAAAAAATATTTCTGTAGATACATTAGATATTTTACTAAATTATTCTAGTGAAAATTTAAAAACGCCTTTTATATTCGATTTAGCAAATCACTTTAAGCAAGTAAATTATTCAGATAAAAACATTGCAACTGTGATAAATGACGTTGTAAGTAGAAATTATTTATATCATCAAGTTGCTAAAGCCCTTGCGGAAATTGACATTCCAAAAGATTTAATGGAATTTATGAATAGTAAATATTCTAAAGAATATTCTTGGCTACTGGAAGGTAATGTATTTCAATCTTTAAAGAAAATGGAAAAAGATATTGAAGATGCAAAAGAACCGTTATTACCTACTGAATATTATATAAAAAAATTAGATAGAGTATATCAAAAATCTAATATAGATAAACATTTTGTACAAAATTTAATAACCTTATTACATTCAGATTATTATGACGAAGATGAAAAAATGGCTATAACTGATGCATTAAAAAGGAACGGTTTATATAGTAGATATATCATTGATGAAAAAGTAACTTTTGAAAAAAATGATTCTAATGTAACAACATATAAAAAAATTCTTCAAGCTTACTTTAGCGGACAAGTAATTCCGGTGGATGTATCAACATCAATTTTAAATCAATTAATGATAAAACCAGAATGTCAAGATACTGAATTAAATAAAAAAATATTAGAAGCCTGTGTCCAAAGTGTAATAAGTAATCAACTTGCTGAAAAAGGAATTGATATAGGAAATAAAGTGTTTTTTGGTAATGGATATAATAAGCTTGGTGGATATTATCAACGTACCTATAAATATATTTGGGTAAATGAAAATACTATTAGTAAATTTATAGATAGTAACAAATTTACTGATAAAGCTAAATTATTTAAAACTATGTTTCATGAAATGCGTCATGCAGAGCAATTCTATAAGATGGACAAAGGTAATATTGATTATTTAACATACAATTTTATAAAAGAAGATGTAATTGGATATTATGATGAAAATTTTTATGATAACAATTATATATCAATGTATATAGAAGCTGATGCAAGAAAAGAAGGAATACTAGGTTCTTTAGAATTTTTAAAAAATTTAGACACAAAATTCATAAGAGAAATTAGCAGTCAAGCGGAAGAAGAGTATTTAGAAGAATCTGTTTGCTATACTATATATAGAGATTCTGATAAAAAGATGCCAATTGGAAGAGATAGTACAAAAATAGATATTTCAGATTATGTCGGAAAATTAATTCAATCTAACCCGCAAATATTGATTAAAAATCCAATTTTAACTATAGAATATAATGCTGATGGTTCTCGAAAAAATATAGAAACATTAATACAAGATTTCGAACAACGAAAACCTGAGAATTCTACAGATTATTCTAATATATACTCTATTTATTATGGATTAATTTCAAAAGCAATGGAACAATCTGATATTAAATCACCTGAAATTCAGAGAAAAGTTTCAAAATTTTTAGAAGAGCAGAATGAATTGATTTCACTGGCTGATATGCAAGTTTTATATAAAAAGGTTTCCCCTACATATATTCGTGAAGTATATTCTAGATTACTAAGTTTGACCAGAAATCTTGCTCCTATTAAATCTCAAACAAATAAAGAAAGAAGTGAAGAATGATGATAACGGTTCAAGACAAAAAAGCATTTACAGATTTAAGTATAATTATAAAAATGATGCCAAAATATATGCAAAACCAAATAAACCACAAATTTATAAATTTAATAGAACAAAATAAAGATATTAATTATATTTCAAATATAAAACCTAATGTTCCAATAAAATATCAAGAATTGTCAGAAACAACACAAGCTCTTATGGCTTTAATTTATAGAGATTATTTGTGCAACGAAGAGGAAAGAAATGAATTATTAACTGCTGAAAATGAAGCAATAAAGAAGATAGAAGATGAAAATAGAAAAAAATATGAAATAAATTTTAAAAAAACAAATAAAAATTTATATTCGGAAAATGTTTCAAATACTTTAATTGAATATAAAAAGGAAACATTTATAACGAAAATTATAAATAAAATCAGAAATTTTTTGAATTTTTCGTGATAGATAATGATAAAAATCGAATTTTCGAGACTGCTAAAAATTGCAGCCTCTTTTTTGACTTGTTATTTATTTTTAGCTAACTTTTGGCTATTAAGCTTTTAACTATTTAATTTATCGTCTATCTGTTTTATATAATCTTCGGCTTTTTTTAGTTGTGGATTTCTCTTACATTCACAATATTTGCTTATCCAATATTTATCATTATCTATTTTGTATTCATCAACTGGAACATCAATTGACAAATCTGTCGCAATTTCAATAATGATATCTTTAAGCTCAATATTATCGATATAATAATTAGGAATAGCTTCATATCCCAAATATGCGCCAATAATATTACCTGCAATTGCACCAGTAGAATCACTATCTCCATCATGGTTAGTTGCACATATGACAGCATCTTCAAAACTATTTTCATATTTTAGACATGAATATAAAGCAATTGCAAAAGCTTCTTCTGCAACCCATCCTTCACCAATTTCTTTGATTGCTTTAACATCAGATATATTTTCTTTACTTAATTCAACAGCTTTTTCTATCAAATTAAAAAAATATTCGCTATCTTCAGATTTAAAAATATTATAGTTTTCCTTATATTGTTTTATGGATTTTGATAGAGCATTATAAATATTTTCATTTTCATTTACAATATAATAAAGCATTGCTGCAAAAATGTATGATGGAATTATTCCAAGTGGATGGCCATGTGTTAAAGCACTAGCTTCTGCCGCAATCCTTCCAGAATCTAGAGCATCAAATATATATAAACCTATTGGCGATACTCTCATAACTCCTCCACAGCCTTTGCTGTTATTGATAGGATTTTCTATTGTTCCTTTTCTTCCTGAGGATAAGGCGCTTAAACATGTATTTCCAGGGCATCTTCTAACATTTAATTCTTTTATTTCTTTAATCCATGTTATTTGAGGAAAATTTTGCTCATCAGTGATAGAAACATTTTTTTCATTTTGAGTTTTTAGCCATTCTAAATAAGCTACATATATTCTGTTTACAGGTAGTCCTGCTATTCCTCTCATATGTCCTCTTGTAGCCCAAAATAATAAAGCATTTGCTGTGAATAATGTCATTTGAGTGTCATCTGATATAACTCCCTTATCATCAATATATCTACAGTATTCTCTATCTTTTATTCCTCGTGTAAATTCGATAGGATAACCTAAGGCATCTCCTATTGCTCCTCCCATTATTGACCCTATTATTTTATTTTGTTTATTATCCATAGAATCATAACCTCCCATTTTTTTTACTAAATATATTTTATCATATAATCTTAGAAAGAACAATTAAATTGTTTGTTTATTCATGTATTATACTGCAAAAACATTGATTTTTAAAGGAATTTAGTTTAAAATATATACAGTTGTTTATAGCGATTATAAAAAATAAAGGTGAAAAAATATGAAAATAAAAAATAGTATTCTAATTGAAAAAATTAACCAAGGGATTACGTCATATAACAAAGAAAGCAAAAAAGAACATATTAACTTAATTACAAATGGAGAGATATTAGACGAGGATTTGAAAAAAGTAAAATCTTTAGATATATCTATAGAAGGTATACCAATAAATGAAAAAAGTAATTTTTTTCAAGAATTAGGTTGTGTTTTAAAAAACATGAAATTAAGAAGATTAGATCTTTCAAATACTGATATAGAACCTATGAAAGTAGATATGACATTTTTATCAAAACTTAATAAAGATATAGGT
>CAKOYA010000047.1 GCA_934130325.1 uncultured Clostridia bacterium | reverse complement strand
TAGCAGCGCAGCGCCAACACTATAACCTGTAAGTGGAGTATACGCATTTTTTCTTGCCATTTTAGCTATATTTAATAACTCTTCATCACTCATAATATAATCCCCCAATATTTCTATGATTTTTAAGAGAACTTAGGAATTAAATTCTTAACTGTATCAGACAATTGTGGTGCTGTTAAAACCAATTGATAAACTATAAGGACTACTAATATTCCAAGTATTGCACTAATTATCATATACACTGGCCTTATTTTAGTATTTTCAATCCTTATCTGCGCTATCATAATACTTAATATTAATGAAACCGCACCAACAAATATACTTCTTGTTATTAAATAAACGTAAGTAGTAAGTGCAAATGCAAGTGTAACTCTAGCGCTTGGATAGGCCTTAGAATAACTATCCCCTCTTCCTAACATTCCCTTTAATATAACAGCTAATAATACCACTGCAAAAGTAATAGTAAATAATACATGTAATTTTGAACTTAGTACAGAGTTTAATACAGCAGTAGTAGCATTGTATAACTTATCCGCAAAAAGAAAATACGCTACTACAACAGCAACACATGCAGCTATAAGTACACCACCTGCGGCAATATCTTTTGCTGCTTTTGCTCTATCATCATATTTGTCTGTTACTAAATCTACAATATATTCAACAGTTGAATTAATCATTTCAGCAAATATAACGAAGCCTATTGTAAGGCAAAGACATGCAAACTCAGTTTTTGTAAAATTAAAAAACAAACTACTTATAAGTACAAAAAGTCCAATAATATAATCTATTCTTAAATTCCTTTCTGTCTTAAAAGCCCTTATCACACCATCTATTGCATGTCCCATAGCTGTAAAAAATGTTTTATTTTTACTATGCTTTAAATTTTCTAAATTATCTTTTTTTTCTGCCTCTGTTTTATAAATTTTAACATCGGCATCTTCTGTATATCTAGTTTTTTCTTTTGTATATACCTTTAAATCATTATCATCAATATTATCTACTATTCTATCTTTTTTCTTCATATTATTTAAACACTCCTAAATTTCCCAATATTTCCTCTTCAAGTGTTCTCATTTCTTCTTTTTCCTCTGGAATTATATGATCATATCCTAACAGATGACACACACCATGAGTTATCATGTACAATACTTCCCTTAAAATTCCTGTACCATACTCTATAGATTGTTGTTTTATCACATCTAGACACAAAATTATATCTCCTAATTCAATTTGTTTTAATTTGATACAATCATTTCCTGATTTTATATTATCTATTTCTTCTCTTTCAAATATTGGGAAAGATAGAACATCTGTTGCCCTATCTGTATCCCTATATTCACAATTAAGTTTTCTAATTTCTTCTTTACTTGCACTTTGAATTGAAAGCGAAATATTTTTATTCAATATATTATTTTTTTCTAAAGCTATCTCAACTATCTTTTCTACGTATAGCTTTATATCCACTTTATCTTTCAAATTATCATTAACATACTCTTCTATTTTTTGGTCTAATTCAACTTGCACTTTGTTCATTTGTAATCTCAACATTCCTTTCTATAAACTGACCTATTTCTTCATTTACAACGTATGTAACTTTTACTATAATACTATCTTCTTTTTCAACATATTCAACTTTTTTATCAACTAAAACTGGATTTGTTGCATCAGTTACAATATTTGTATTATAGTATTGTTCAATATATGAGTTAGATTCATTTATTATATCTTCTTTAGTTTTTTTCACTTCAATCTGTTCATATTCCAAACAAGAATATAAATCAAATGATATATTTTGCCCAAATATTTTAAAGCTTTTACTTTTCTTACTTATATCATATTTTTTAGATTTATTCAAATAATTTAGCATATTTTCTTTAGAATTAACACTAATTCCTAACGTATACAATTTTTTGCCAGTATAACTTTTTTCAAAATTATCAAAAAAATATGTATTTTCACAAATATACTCACAATCGGCCCTTACAATTCCACTTGCTGTTACATCAAATGGTTCTAGAAATTTACTATACATTTTACCTTGAATTAGCACTGTATCCTTTTGAACATAGCTCTTTTCATTTATCATAGCTGTTCCATTTTCAGGAACTATTCTTGTTACCACACCATCTTTTTTAGCAATAATATCACCGATTTTATCATTCTGTACATCTTTTTGATCTAAATTTGTTTTTTCAACTAATTTAACCGTAGCCAATGTTCCATCTATTTCTATTCCAACCCATGATATCTCTTGCATATTTACTCTCATATTATTTATTATTTCCTTTTTATCAAAACCTATTTTACATTTTCCAATATATAATCCACTTTTTTTCAAATTTTCTATAACTTCTGATTCTGAGATATTTTCATTTCCTGTTATTTGAATATCCCAAATAAATGTAGAAAATGCTATTGTGAAGATTACAGCAAGCATTAAAAGAAATATCACCATTTTTCTTTTTCTATACTTAAATAACGTAAAATACAGTCCTTCTTTTTTCTTTATTTTAACACTACATTTTGTTTTTTTCGATATACTTCTTAGTTTTTTAAAATCTTTTATACTTATTTTAAATCTAACGACTCCTTTTACTATATTTCTTATATCCCATATTTTAACATTATTAATTTTGCATAGATTTATAAAACGTTCTGTAAAAAAGCCCTCTATTTGTACGGTAACAACTCCGCTTATATTTTGTATATTATTACTTAATCCCATAAAATCACCTTATCTATTTTTTATAATTTAAACTATATATTTCTCCTTGAATTACAAGCTCAAAGTCCGTTATTTCTTTAATATCCAAATTTTTACCATCTATTACTATTTCCATATTATGTGCCTTTATTTTTATATAATCGTCATAGTAATCCATTATTTGTTTATATCCTTCAATTAATATATCTGTGTTTTCTATAGAAGTAATTTTGGTCGAACTGCTCACAACCTCTTTTGGTAATTCCAAAAAATTAGTAAATTTATCTTTTGCTTCTGAAACTTGGTTTCTTATTGCTATATTTTTAGCAATTGTTTTATACCATTTTTTCTTTTCCTTCTTTTTTACATTCAACTTAACCACTCCTTTTACATTATATTTTTACATATACTTTTTATGAATGTTAATTTAATGTTCATATGTCGAAAAATGTAGACAAATAGTACATTTTTTGACGATAAATCTGTTGACATCTTTAAAAACTTGTAGTAAGATAGTTATTAAAAAGAAGGTAATGTCATGTTGAAAATTGGAATGTGTGATGACGATTTAGAGGGATTGCAAGCTACCAGTAAATTTCTAGAATCTGAGATTATAAACCAAAATTTAGATGCAGAAATAGCCATCATAACTGATAATCAAAAAGAAATATTTGAAGCTATATCTAAAAAGAAAATTGATATATTATTTTTAGATGTAGACTTTAAAAATGGTGGTAAAAATGGTATAGAATTTGCAAAAGATCTAAGAGATATTAACCATGAGTTCTACTTAATTTTCTTAACTGCTCATCAAAGATATATGCATATTTCATTTATCACAAAAGTATTTGATTTTTTGGTAAAGCCAATAAACAAGAGTATACTTGAAGATTTAGTAAACAGACTAAAAAAAGAATTTATATATGATAAGCAAATTTTTTTACATTTAAATAAATGGGAATCAATAAGAACAAATGATATTTTATATATTGAAAAAATTGGAAATAAATCTATAATCAATACAAAAAATGGCAGACATTCAACAAGTAAAACATTAGATACACTATTAAATGAACTACCTATTCACTTTAGGAAATGTCATCGTTCGTATATTGTTAATGAAAATAAGATTTTAAGACTTGATAAAAGAAATGGATTTGTATATTTTTCAAAAGATATATTTTGTCCAGTCAATTCACAATTTTGTTTATAAAGGGGTTTATATATATGGAAATTATTTTAACAGTTTTATCTGTACTTGTGCAATGTGCTATTGTTACCTATTCTACTTTATTATTAGCTAAACTTTTTAAAAGATCACAATTTTCTAAATATGATTTAGGTTTTACAATCTTATTATCTATATTTAGTGTTATTTCTTGCTCAATAGTAAGAAATATTTTTCCACTTTCAAATACTTTACTAGCTTTAATATTATTGTATGTTAATTTTAATGTTATACTAAAACTTAAGCCTGCTGTTTCTGCACTATTATCAATATTAGAGTTTATACTTTCTGTCATACCAGAAATACTAGCATTTTTGTTAATAAATATTTTATTTAAAAAATCTTCTGATATGGTCAGTTCTAGTTACATACTATTACTCGTAATTTACTCAATACAACTTGTCTCTATTATTGTTACTACAAAACTTTTAAAAAAGTTATTACAAAAGTATACTAGAATTACTACTTTAATTGAAAATATTACTCCAAAGCAGACTTATATTTTTTTAATTTTACTTTGCATTGGTATATGCCCTCAATTAATTATGTTGATTTTTAATAAATTCTCATATCCAATGTATTTCCTTTTAATTAATTGCTTACAAATTACTATTATAGCTTGCGTTATATTTACCTACATTAATAAATCTTTAGAAAAAAATAAAGCTGAATCTGACCTTATTACTACTAAAATGCATAATGATACTATGAGTGGTATGATTGATGGAATTAAAATTTTAAAACATGATTATAACAACATTATTCAAGCCTTAAATGGTTATGTTGCTACTAAACAGTATGATAAACTTCAAGAACATATTAATAAAGTTTTAAAAGAATGCAACGTTGTTAATAATTTAGCAGTTATTGATCCTGAAATTTTCAATGAACCTGCTATTTATGGTATCGTTGGGGCTAAATATTTCTTAATCACTGAAAAAGATATAACTATGGATTTAGATATAATGACTAATATAAAAGAAATTAATTTTCCTATACCTGAACTTTCTAGAATACTTGGTATTTTACTTGATAATGCTAAGGAGGCTACTCTTAATGCACCTAATCCTTATGTTAGACTTGAAATGAGGTTCGATAAAAGAAAATGTGCTGATATAATTAGAGTTATTAATACTTATGATACTAATATCTCAATTAACTTAAACGAAATTTATAAAAAAGGTGTTTCTAGCAAGAAAGTTAAATCTGGTATTGGTTTATGGGAAGTTAAAAAAATTGTTTCTAAAATACCTCATGCCCAAATATTCCCTGATATTGAGAAAGATAAATTTGTTCAAACACTTATTATAGAAAAAATTTAAAGATAAAACGTAGCAAAAAAATGTTTTTGCCGCGTTTAATTGTTTATGAAGGAGTTTATATATATGGAAATTATTTTAACAGTTTTATCTGTACTTGTGCAATGTGCTATTGTTACCTATTCTACTTTACTATTAGCTAAACTTTTTAAAAGATCACAATTTTCTAAATATGATTTAGGTTTTACAATCTTATTATCTATATTTAGT
>CAKOYA010000046.1 GCA_934130325.1 uncultured Clostridia bacterium | reverse complement strand
GTATAGTATAACACTTTTATTATAAATTATACAAGATATATTTTAAAATTTTACACTTTTCAATGCTCTAAATTGGTTGCATTGCTTTCATTTTGTGCAATGTTTTTAATAGGTAAATTTAAGAGGAACTTACAACGCCCCTCTATTTCTCCTACTTTTTAATTTAATTAATTTATTCATTTTATTTACTGCACCCCTTTTTTCAACTCTTTGTTGTATTTAAGTTCATACCAAAAGCATAAGCTAAATATTATACCTGAAGCAAATACTGGGAGATAATACATAAAATAGCTTGCAGGTGCTGTTAAAAAGATTATTGCTACATTCCCTATTAGAGCAAGGAATATGCATGAATATTCATATTTTTTCTTAATTAATGATAAAATCATATTAAAAGCACATATTATTATTATTGGTACTATATTCCAAAATACATATAAAATAAATTTATTATATTTGCCTGGTTCTGAAGTACTTTTCCCACTCAAAAATTTTTCAACATTAACTTTTGTATTTGGACTAATGGCAGATGTAAACTTATAATTGTTCAAAAAGTCATCAGTAAATGTATCATTAAAATTTGGATTGCTATAATGTTGGATCAACGATGTTCTTGGTGTACCAATATGTCCATTGTAATAGCATGTAGCTAATAAAGTTTTTGTTCTAGCTTTTAAAAATGATATTGGATTATCTAGTATTAGTTTTATATAGCTTTTTTTGAATTCAGATAAATGTTCTTGAAAATCTTCTCTTACTAAGTTACTGCCATTCCAAAATGCGGGAATTTCTGTGTAAGCTGGATTTTGTTTTAGAACTTCTAAATCCAGAACTTTATCTATATTTTCTAAATTTTCAGAAATATTTTTTCCATGCAAATCTTCTTGTATCATTTGTGATAATGGATTTATATATATAGTAAGTCCATATTTGGCTTTAGATTTTGCTACCCAATCTTCCATAGAATTTATTACATTATTATACATTAATAAAATAATAACATTCATTATTACAATTAGTATTGTTTTTGTATAATTCATTCCTTTTTTATTATAAACAAGTAACATTAAAATTGGTATAAATAAACAGAAAATTATACCTTCACTTCTCCATAAAATCAATAATGTAGTTAAAATCAGTAGAATTAGGCTTTTTCTTAATGTTAGTTTTCTTCCATTTATTTTATCAAATATTATTGTTGCAAATACCAATAATAATATATATGTATAAACCTGTAGTCTTAATGGTCTTAAATTATTTAAAGCTATTGATGGAATTAGCATAACTAAATATAAAAGTATTGATATTGATTTCTTTTTGTATATCATATATAAATTTGTTGATATATATGACATAACAATTGATATAAATATACTTTGAATTATCGTTATTCCACAAGCATAAGGGATTAGCATTAAACACATTGAATAATATATTACTGTAAGATATGATTGCCAGATATTTAATTGTGTTTTTGTGGCTGCATTTAAAACTGTTATTTCATCCCATACCCAATGTCCAGGCCATATTAGTAATAAAAGAATTATATTTATTATAAAAAATATTATGAATTTTTTTAGCCATAGACAATAATATTGCTCTTTATTTTTTATTCCTTTTATGAATTTTATTACATAACTATATGATATTAAAAGTACTATAAAGAAAATACATTCAATACAAATATGTTTTAAACTATTAATTGTACTCATATCAAAGATTTGTGGTTGAATAAATTTTCTTGATATGAATAAAGTTAATATAGATAAAACAAAGATTGTTATATTCGTTGGAGAAAAAACTTTACAATCTTTGATTTTTATTAATTTATCTTTCATGTTTTAATTTCCTTCCTTTTTAGATTAGTTATACCTAGTTTTAATAATTGCCTAAATTGTAACTATTTTTTACTCCTATTAACTTTTTATAAAAATATCTAATTCTTCTGGTGTCCCTAAGCATTTAACTGCTTCATATGGTATTATAGTTATTCGTACATCTTTATTTTCTTTTATGAGCTGATTATACATTGGAGCAATATATTTTTCTCCTTTTTCAATATTAGAATCATTTTTATAATATTCTTCATATATTCTTATATATTCAGCTGCACTTTTAAAATAATAAGCTCCAACACTGGCATTATCAGAGATTTTTACTTTTTCTCTAACATCTATTACCTTTCCATTTTCATCTGTTTTTGCAAAGCTCCAGTGTTCACCAGGTGCATTAAAACATGGAATACATCCATCTCCTTTAATATCTTCTTTTTTGAAATATTTAGGATTTATATATGTATCAATATTATAAATTAGTATTTCGTCTTGTGGGTCACATTTTTCTACAGCAATTTTTGCTGTTTCAGCTTGCCCAGAAGTTAAGTGATCTAACTTTATAATTTCATATTTTTCAATTCCCATTTCATTGCATTTTTCTTTTATGAAGTCCTCTACCCCACTCTCATCTCTTATGATAAAAATATATTTAGAGTTTGATTTGAAATCATTCAAACTTTCCATTGACCATTCAAATAAAGTTTTTTCTTTAGCTGTTATCATAAATTTTGGAACATTGTATCCAGCTTTTCTAAATCTACTTCCTAATCCGGCCATAGTTATTATATTACAAAACATATCTTATTATCCTCCTCTATTTTTTATTTGCATAGAACACTGCATATTTCGAAATATTCTATGTAAAAGCTGCAAGTTTTAATATCTGTATTTTTTATTCTTTATGCTTTCTACTAGAATTTTTGCATATTTCCTCAAGTTCTTCAAAAGAATGATCTAAAAATTCATCAGGTCTAACAGCTCTATCATCAATATATAATCCTTTATGTCCTGGCCATGGTTTTCCAAATAAAATTTCATCATATGGAATATTCCATTTTTTTAACCATTCTTGCATTATTACTGCTGTATTAGCATTTATTAATCCTAAATTGCCATGATAAGAATTCATGTTTCTTGAAGAAAATAATACAATTTTTGCACCATTTTCTTTGTAGTATTTTAGCTTTTCTACCATTTGTTCATCTGGTATTAAATCAATATATTGTTCTTCTTTTTTCTTTATAGGACATAATGTTCCATCAACATCAAATATTAGTGTTATATCTTTATACATATTATTCTATCTCCTTTAATATATTTATTGCATTTAATATAAATCCAAATACTTTGTGTGGATTATCAATATGTAATGGTAACATTGATAAAAATAGACTTGCTTCATATAATCTAACCATTTTATAATCATATCCATATTCTTGTAAGTATTGTTTAAATAATTCTACATATTTTTCATTGTTAAAATTAACTTTTAATGCAAATTTCATATTTTTATTCAATTCTATATTGTAATCTCCTGTGTTGAAAAAGTCGTATTTTCCACAAATAGAGTGTGATAATTTTGCTATATCATAATAAGGATTTGTCCATAAATCCTCCTCTGTTAATGCTCCTTTTGGATCTATTAGTCTTAATAAATTTACTTCTTTACTGTATAACATATTTGCAAAAAATAAATCTCCATGTCCTATTACAGATATATATTTTGTTTTTTTGTAAAATTCTTTTGTTAAATTTTGATAGATTTTTTTATATAATGTAATAATGTCATCAATTGAGCTAAACTCTGTTCCACTTTCAATAAGAAGCTGTAGATTAGCATATTGGTCAAGTTGTTTTAGTTTTTCTATTCGCTCATCTACTTTTGATAAATATAATTTATCTGCACTTTTTATATAATCTTCTTTATTAATTTCTTTTACATCTCTTGAATTAATAAAGTAAAATGTTTTGTCCAAAATTCTATTAAACTCTTCTATATCTATAGCTCCATGTGTCCATCTTATTGCTATATCTGTCATTGGCATTCTTTCCATTGTATATGATGCACTTTCGTCATATTCTTTATAATTATATGGCATAACCATCCAGTTTTTCATATGCTCTGGTAATAACCAATAATATGTATATTCTTTTTTCATTTTTTTCTTGTCTGAACTTCTTTTTGTTACACTGTAGCTGTCACCCATTATACTATTAAAATATCTTGCATCAAATCCACTTGAGATATACATTAATAGATTATTATAATCAGTTAGGTCTACAAATATATCTGCTTGAATTTCATTGCTTATTTTTACTACATCAGTTTTTCCGGTAGCAATGTATTCTTTTATAAAATCAATATATTGGTCTTTATTTGGATATATAATTCCCATAATCTTATTGCTTGATACTACTGATGTTGCTTCTTTTATAAATTCTAATTTTTCTATTATTATTTTAAATTGTTCTTTATCTATTATTGCTGAATTAGATTTTAAATGAAAAAATGTTGTATCTTTAGGATAAGAGTTTATTTTTTCAAATTGACTTTGATTAGATATTTTTATAATTTCTATATCTTTTTTTGTTTCTTTTACTATATCTACAATTCTAGAATACATTTTTTCTCTTTTCAAAACCATTTCTCCAAATGATTTGTTTCCAATTATAGTTTTTATTCTATCATTTACTTCTATTGTATCATCATATACTAATACGATTTTTTTCATTTTTATTAACATTCCTTTCATTCAAGGTAAAATCACGAGAACAAATATACAGCCTTAAAAATGGTTTAATTAGCTTATAAGCTTTTGTTCTTCCTTTTTAATATATATTTATTAAAATATATTAAAATTGTCATTATTAAAAATATAACTGTACATATGTATATATAATTATTAAATAAAACATTGTTTATTCCAAAAAAAGCATCACTTATATAATTAGTAATTGTCATAAATCCAGTTTTTATATTCATAAATCCTGCCATTACATATATAAATATTGATTCAAATGCCCATGTGGTTGAGGTCAAAATTAATAATAATAAATATCTTCCTCTAATCATTTCTTTAGTTTTTATATATACTTCACGTGCTTTTTCTAAAAGTCTTAAGGCTACTACACTTTTTTTAGTTTGATTTTTAAATACAAAAAATTTGTTTAAATAGTAATATGTGTTTTCAAAACTTATATATATTATTACAGCTATTATAAAGAAAACAAGCATAATTAATCCCATTTTTGGAATACTTCCATTTACTATTAAACCATATGGCACTAATATTAAACATAATATTAGTGCATCAAAAAATTTATCTACTAAAACTGCAATAATTCCTTTTGTATAATTTTTTATTTCATTTCCATATGTATACATTTTAAATAATTCACCAGTTTTATATGGCAAAACCGTACTTACAAATGTTGTTTTTATATATAGTCTGGCCATTACTCTTAGTGGTATTTTTTCTTCTAGTAATATTAAATATATTTTAAAAAACTTTAGAATGTGTATTATTAAAAATATTAATATTAAAACTAGAAATTGATATATTGTAAATTTCATTTGGAATATGCCAGTATAATTTATAAGTAGTATTGATATTGCTAGAAAAAATATGTTTATTAGGTAATATATTTTATTTTTCATTTTTTTCCATTCCTTTATTATGTTTACATTTTTCAATCTCTTGTGATGTGTATTTTTCTATTACTGTATCTCTAAATTCTTGCTCTATATATTTATTATTAACAAAATATTTAAATAACATTTTTAATACATTAAATGCTTGACTTGTTAATTTTACATTTGATACTTGATCATCTTCTCTCCAAGTTATTGGAAAAAATTTGATTTTTTGTTTGTAATAATGTGTAGCTAATATCATACAATAATTAAATGTAAGTCTGTCTGGAAATTTATAATAAAATCTATTTTCTAACATTTTGGTTGAATATATATTTAATCCTGAACCTAAATCATATATTCTTTTTCTTACTGCAATTGAAAATAATATGTTATATACTCTGTTTCCAAAAGTTCTGAACTTAGAATATCCTTCCAATTTTGAGCCTTTCATAAATCTTGCACCTAACATACAATCATAGTTTTTATATTCTTTTGTTTTCAAAATTTCTTTTATATCTTTAATGTCTCCTTGGTCATCCCCATGT
>CAKOYA010000045.1 GCA_934130325.1 uncultured Clostridia bacterium | reverse complement strand
CATATAACTACCTCATTTTTATTTTTCTTTTATTTTTCCAATTCCTTGTATATTATTAAATAATTTAAAATAACTAATTTCATCAAAACCTGTTATATATTTTTGGTACACTAAATTTGAATTTTTAGCATATATTCCTATACAAGCAATTTCAGATGATATTGTATCTTGGAGATTTTTAATATTTTCTTGTAACTTACCAATATCTTCACTTATATATATTTTGTCAAAAGCATTATTCACATTTTCATTAATATTTAAATATTCTTTTAGATACTCAATATCAGGATACTTACCTGTATAGATATCTGCAAGTATTATATCGTATTCTTTCGATTGAAGTTTATTTTCAAATTCTGATTTTTTCACCACATTAACATTTATATTTATTCCAACATTACTAGCCATTTGTTTTATTATATCTGCTATCTTTATTTTTGTCTGATCCTCTTCATTTACCAGCATATCTAACTTCAGTTCTTTTTGAACATCATTTATTTTTTTGGAATATACACCATCTAACTTTTTCCAGCCATTGGACAAAAGTTCATTTTCTGACCCATAAATATCGTATTTATATTTAATATCCGAATATATAAAAGGTATATCAATAAGTTCAGAAAAATTATTATTAATCTGTTTTATTATTTCCTCACGCCTTAAGCAATATGCTAATGCCTTTCTTACCTCTTTTAAACTAAATAATTCAGAATCTTTATTCCCAAGCAAAAATACAGTTTCTCCATCTCTATACTTCTTAACATTATATTCATGTTTTCCTATCATCTGCATTGCCTCATTTGACGATGTAAAAAATATGTCTAATTTATTTTCTCTAAAATCAGAAACCATTTCATCATAATCATTGTATCCTTTTAATTCAATATTTCTTAGAGGTAAATTTTGTTTATTTCTCAAGAATTTAATTGTATTTTCTGTAACATTTGAACTAGAATATCCACTACTAGTGTTATATATAGGGAAATCTAGTTTATACATATAATAAGGATCATCTATATTTAGCACTACTCTAATACCATCTTTTTCTTCTAAAATCTCTTTAATATTATTAACATTATTATAATATATATTTTCTGTATTAGATTTTATAGTTTCAATTGACTCTTTTACCATATTAAAAGTTACATCATATGATTTAGATAAGTGCACTATATATTCTTTATTATTTATTTTTTCTATACTTTCTGCTGCTAAAAAGTTAATTGAATAGTCTTTATTTATCTCCAAAAGTCTTTCACAAGCACCTAATTCTAATTCATTCAATACTATATTCTTTGTTTTTAAAACATCAGTCGTATCAAGTTTTGATATTCCTAAATTCATATCATAATCTTTTTCAAGATTTTTATTATCTTTATTTGAGAATACATTAAGAACAGGCATATTTTCAAATTTTACTATTTTTTTAGAAATAACCCCTATAACTACTATAGCTAAGATTACTACAGATGCTTTAAAAATGTTTGGAATACATATTCTATTTTTCTTGACTTTGTCTAACTTTTTTGGTTTTCTTTCAACTTGTTTTTTTAAAGCTTTAGTTTCATTTAATTTTGTTTTTTTATACTTTAATTTATCATTTTTATTCTTACTAGTGCTATATTTTATCTTATTATTTTTCTTTCTATTTTCAATATTTTTTCTTGTAGTTTTTTTGTACCTATGTGCACTAATAATTTCTGCACTCAAAGAAATCACCCACTTAATTATTAATACTAAAAATTATTAATAATATTATCTTGCCCAAATATATTAAATTTATGATGCTATAAAACCTTTCATTTTCTACCTCTTCCACCTATGATTATATATCACAAATGTTCAAAAGTAAATATTTTACCATTAATTTAAAATATAATTTTCATTTCATACAAATACATAAATTAAAAGCCAATGAATCGATATACATTCATTGGCTTTTTCTATTATACAACCAAAACCGTTATTATAATTTTGGCTCAACAACAAACTTTATTCCTGTTTTATCTTCGTTATCAATGTTTACAGCTGTAAAAGCTGGCGAACATACAAGTTCTAAGCCAGATGGTGCAACAAAACCTCTTGCAATAGCCACTGCTTTTACAGCTTGATTTATTGCTCCTGCTCCTATTGCTTGCATTTCTGCTTTACCATTTTCTTTTACTAGTCCTGCTATTGCTCCTGCTATTGAATTAGGACTAGATTTAGCTGAAATTTTTAATATATCCATTTTTTACCTCCTATGAATTTATCATTTGTTAGTGCTTTTTATATCACTTTGTACATCTAAATTATATATAAACGATTTAAAAAAATCAAGCTGTTTTATAGTTTTTGACAAAAAAATATATAAATAGTCTTAATTCTTATACTTTAATTAAAAAAGTATAATTTTGAAATTGATTTATACATTCAATATTATACTTTTGTATATTGTTGCTTTAAAACATACAAACCTACTTAATGTAAAGCACCACACGAAAACCTAGATTATCACCAGTCCACTCAGTAGTGCAACCACCATTTCGATAACAGGCTGTACGATTTTTAGAAGTTTCAACAAAACAACCTCCACGAATCACTTTATATTGACCGCTAGTTGCATAATGAGAATCCTCTTCCGTCCACTCCCATAAGTTTCCTGCCATATCAAATATATGATATTTTTGTGCTACATCACTTGCACCTGTTGTTAATAAGTCTCCGTGATTGTCTGTATATATTGAAGTCTTATCAGAACTAGCTGTTCCAAAAGGTTGCAATATCCAATTTAAGCCGTTATGATATGCTATTGATTTTCTTCCTTTATATGCTATCGATGTATTCTTGTAATTTCCCCATGAACTATTATCTGTTATATCTGAATCAGATAAGCCAGCTTTATCTTTCATTTTATTTAATATTACATCCCATTGAGTTCCTGTAATTAGTCCACTACTTACATAGTTACTATTATACATACTTTCTGCACTTGCCTTTGCATGTGTCCAATCTACAAACATCCAAGGTATTACTCCAGCTTTACTTTGCGGAACTCCATTTTTGTTACACTCTTGATTTGAACCTGTATGTTCTTGATTTGTTGTAAATTCGGCAATTGTGCTTGCAAGCCCTGCCTCATATCTTCCTACGTAAAAACCTCCATATTTTTCAATTTGTGTTAATTCTGCTTTTGGTGTTGTTACATCCCACTAAGCATTTTGCTTTTCCCAAGAAATCTTTTTATATGATTCCTCTGTACAAGGTATCCATACAAATTGATTTCCTTGTAAACTAGTTGTATATTCAAAACTTGTCTTATTTATTTTTCCGTCATATTTATCATTAAGATTATCTGATATTACCACTCCCGTATCTAAATTTCCTCCAACATAATAAAATCCATTAGGAACTGGAACTGTTTCTCCATCTCCTATAGCTACTGCCATCACACTTGCGACCTCTACTTCTTTTTTTTCAATATTTCCATCTAATGTTGAAACATAATATGCACAATTTGCATTACTCCAATTTGATGGCAACTTTACATTTGTTCCTGGCTCCTGTGGATTTTCTTTAGTATTTTCAGGTAAACTTTCATTCTTATTTGCTAATAATTCATCTAATTCTTTTAAAGTTTCTTCCTCCTTTAAAACACTTTTATTATACTCTTCAACTGCTTTTCTGGCGCCATCTATTAAATTACTTTTAGATACTGTAAGTATTACAGTTACCGATAATACTAATAATACTATTATAACTATTACTAATACTATTAACGATATTCCCCTTCTTTCTATTTGTTTTTCTCTCATATACTAACCTCCAAACTCTTATACTTTATTATTTTATTTTTTTACAAGTTATATATTTTTTAAAATTACTTCTTATATATACAGATGCAAGATTTTTGGATTTCATTTCTTTTTTAACTTATTTTTTTATTTAATCTAAATAGCAAAATATTATAAAAATATAAGCTAATATATACATAACTTACATATTAACTTATACCTTTTTTCTTCTATTTATTGAAACTTTCTTTAATTTCTTCATCTAATTTAGAAATAAATTCTGAAAGTTCTATTGATTCTAATTTCTCTCCACTTCTACTTCTTACAGAAATTTTATTTTCTTGGGATTCATTCTTACCAAGTATTATCATATATGGTACTTTATCTAGCTGTGCTTCCCTTATTTTATATCCAATTTTTTCATCAGAATTGTCTATTTCTACTCTATATCCATGTTTCATCAACTCATTTTTCACATCATTTGAATAATCAATCTCATTTTCTGATATAGGTAATATCTTAATCTGAGTTGGAGAAAGCCAAAGTGGAAATGCTCCTGCATATTTTTCAATCAATAATGCAAGTGTCCTTTCATAGCAACCAATTGAACTTCTATGGATTATATATGGGTTTTTCTTTACTCCATCCTTATCTACATATTCCATACCAAATTTTTTGGCAAGCATTTGATCTATCTGAATTGTTATTAAGGTATCCTCTTTTCCAAAAACATTTTTTATTTGTATATCAAGTTTTGGACCATAAAAAGCTGCTTCGCCAATTCCCTCTTTATATTCTATACCTAAATGATTTAGTATTTTTTCCATTGTTCCTTGAGCTTCATCCCATTCTTTTTCTGTTCCAATATATTTTTCTCTATCATTTGGATCCCACTTTGAAAATCTATATGATACGTCTTCATAAAGCCCCAAAGTTTTTAACATATATATTGCTAGCTTAAGACAATGTTTAAATTCACCCTCTAGTTGTTCAGGAGTGCACATTAAGTGTCCCTCTGATAAAGTAAATTGTCTAACTCTAATTAAGCCATGCATCTCACCAGAGGCTTCATTTCTAAATAATGTTGATGTTTCATTAAGTCTCATAGGTAAATCCCTATATGATCTTCCTCTATTTAAAAATACTTGATATTGAAATGGGCATGTCATTGGTCTTAATGCAAATACCTCTTTATCCTTTTGTTCATCACCTAATACAAACATACCATCTTTATAATGGTCCCAATGACCAGATATCTTATATAAATCTGATTTTGCTATATAAGGTGTTTTTGTCAACTGCCAACCATATTTAGCCTCTGTATCCTCAACAAATCTTTGTAATATTTGAATCATTTTTGCACCCTTTGGAAGTAAAATTGGTAACCCTTGACCTATATAGTCAACTGTTGTAAATATTTCCATTTCACGTCCTAGTTTGTTGTGATCCCTTTTTTTGGCTTCTTCTCTTTCTTCAATAAACTTTTTTATTTCATCCTCTGTTTTAAATGCTGTACCATATATTCTTGTAAGCATTTTATTATCCTCATTTCCTCTCCAGTATGCGCCAGTTGTTGAGATTAATTTTACCTTTCCTATTCCTTTAGTGTATAACATATGCGGACCAACACACAAATCAACAAATTCTCCTTGTTTAAAGAAAGTTATTTTTGTACCTTCCTCTAAGTTATTAATAAGTTCTTCTTTATAAATTTCATTGTTATCCTTTGCCCATTTTAAAGCATCTTCCTTAGAAAGTTCAAATGTTTCTATTTTTAGATTTTCTTTTATTATCTTTTTCATTTCTAATTCAATTTTTTCTAAATCTTCTTGCTTGATGACTAAATTATCAAAATCATAATAGAATCCTGTATCTATAGCAGGTCCTATTGCCAATTTAACATCTTTATATAGTCTTTTTACAGCTTGCGCTAAAACATGTGAAGCAGTATGTCTTGCAATTTGAATTTCATACTCTCCTTCATAAATTTCACCATTATTATTTATATATTTTGTAGCCATATTTACCTCCCAATTTATATATCTTTATACAATTTTATTCTTATTATTTAATATATCGTGAGTTTTAATACATTTTTTATCATGGAACTTTTCCTCCTTAATATATGAAAATGTACCCCTATAGGCAAACATTTTCACCTATAGGGGTACAATCTATATAATTGCACGGTTCCACCCTATATTTAACTTAATTATGATCTTATCGCAAATCAACGGTAGAATTCACTACATCAACTCCGGGCTAGTCTTCAAAATATTCTTCATAAGATTGGCTTACAGCCACGACCAATCCTCTCTTTTACTAGTGTATATTTTTACTCTTCCCATCTTCGCTATAATTATTATATAAAATAACTTGTAAAATGTCAACTCAATCTACTAATTTTATTTCTTTTTTTTATGTAATTTCTTCTTGATTCAATAATAATTATATTATTTGTTAATAGCCGGGAATTTGACAGTTAATTGAATCAAAAATTGATGTAAGCACTGATAATGCTTAATTTTTTTGTCAAATTTGCACA
>CAKOYA010000044.1 GCA_934130325.1 uncultured Clostridia bacterium | reverse complement strand
CTTTTCAATGGAATCAAAGTTAGTAGGAAAATGAATATTTTTTAATGCATAATTAATATCTACAAGGTTATACTTTTTTCTAAACTCGAGATTAAAAATATCTTCAATATTAAAGCCACATTCATATATAGATCGTATTAATTTAAATAAATAATTTTGAGTTATCCCAGAGGTCAGTGTATATATTGGATAAATGCCCTTAATAGTATTTAATTCTGATAAATTAAAAATTAGAGGATTTTCTATCTGAAATCTACCATACTCGTACTGCGCCTTGCCATAAAATATATATTTAATACCTGATTTTATTCTTGTTTTAATATACTTTTGATTAAACCAAGTTAATTTACAATCAGCAGTGTCATCAAATGCAAATGTAGAATATATACATAAATTCTTCCTTACTCTTTGAGCTTTTATATCACCATTTATTGTTGCGATAAATAATGACATTTTTCCATCTGTAAGTTCTGCTATTTTTTTTATCTTTGTTCTATCCTCATATGAACGTGGGAAATGTTCAATTAAATCTTTTATACTATATATTCCAAGTTTATTTAGTAATAAAGCTTTAGATGGTCCAACACCTTTTAAAAATTGTACATTATTACTAATATCAGTTTCATTCACTTTTATCACCATACCTATTATATACAAAAACATTTGTTTATTCAAGAGAAAATTTAAAATATATCTTCAGAAACTACAATGTATGCAAAATTATTTATTCTATCTATTTTCCTGTTTCGTACTAAATCCTGTTCAGATAATAAAAAACTATCCCAAGACTTCTCATAGATTTCACCATACTCTTCAAGTTTTTTTACAACTTTTTTGGCATCTGTGCTAGATGGTGTTTGTATTAAAATATACATACTAGAGGACACATTAATAATTGGTATCTTTCCAATATAATCTTTTATATACTTAGCATCAATTCCAATCGTATTTATAATGTATTCTTTTGATACATCTTGCATATTCGATGTATCAATAGCTGTCAAATTTAACCTATTACTTACATCTTCAATACTTAATTTATTTGTATTATTAATAAATTTTAAAGATACAAATAAAATAAGTAGTAATATTAAAAAAGATGCAGAAAATATAATAGGTATACTTATCTTCTTTAACATACTACTCACCTCAATATTATTTATTTAAAATCTCATTTAAAAGTTTATTTACAATTTGTGGATTAGCCTTTCCTTTAGTAGCCTTCATTATTTGTCCTACTAAAAATCCTATCGCTCTATCTTTACCTGCATGATAATCCTCAACAGATTTTGGGTTTTCACTTACAATTTTTTCAACAACTTCTTTTATAGCAGATTCATCAGTTATTTGCATTAATCCTTTTTCTTCAACTATATCATCTGCTTTTTTTCCAGTGTTAAACATTTCTACAAATACTTTTTTAGCAATTGCAGAACTTATCTTATTTGAATCAATAAGCTTTATTAAACTAGCTAAATTTGAAGGTGATACCTTTGAACTAGTTATTTGAATCTCGGACTCATTTAACATTTTAGCAAAATCGCCCATAATCCAATTTGCAACAGCTTTAGGATTGTCACATTCTTTAAGTGTTTCCTCGAAAAAGTTTGCAGTTGCCTTTGAAACTGTAAGTAACTCTGCATCATACTCAGAAAGTCCATAACTTTTAATATATCTTTCTTTCTTTATATGAGGCATTTCCGGTAAAGTTTTAAATATATTATCAATATATTCATCAGATAGAACAATTGGTGCTAAGTCTGGTTCTGGGAAATATCTATAATCATGTGCATCCTCTTTCGAACGCATAGCATAACCAATCCCCTTGGCATCATCAAACCTTCTTGTTTCCTGTACTATGGTTCCACCATTTTCAAGTTCTTCTATTTGCCTATCAATTTCAAATTCTATTGCTCTTTCTATGGCCTTAAAAGAGTTAAGATTTTTTGTTTCTGTTCTTGTACCAAATTTACTTTCACCTTTTTTTCTAACGGACAAGTTTACATCACATCTTAAAGATCCCTCTTGCATCTTACAATCGCATATTTCAAGATATTCTAATATAGATTTTAATGTTTGCATATAGCAAACAGCCTCTTTAGCACTTCTCATATCTGGTTCAGATACAATTTCAATTAAAGGTACCGCACATCTATTCATATCAACTAAAGTATCACCAGTAAATGCGTCATGAATTAGTTTACCTGCATCCTCTTCTATATGAATTCTAGTTATACCTATTCTTTTTTTGTTTTCACCATCTACCGAAATATCTATATGTCCATTTTCACAAAGTGGTAAGTCATATTGTGACACCTGATATGCTTTAGGTAAGTCAGGATAAAAATAATTTTTTCTATCTTGCTTTGAAAATTTTGCTATCTTACAATTAGTAGCTAAACCCATTTTTACAGCATATTCTACTACTTTTTCATTTAATACCGGTAAAGTTCCTGGCATACCTGTACAAATAGGGCAACAATGGGTATTAGGATCTGCCCCAAATTCTGTAGTACAATTACAGTATATTTTTGTATTTGTTGAAAGTTCAGCATGAACTTCTAGTCCTATTACAACTTCATAATCCTCTCTCATTAAAATACCCATCCTTTCCTTACATTTTTAATATAATCTAATATTTCATCTTTTTTTATTAATTTTGATTCTTCATCATCAATTGTTTTTATTTCAACCATTCCATTTTCAATTGTTTTCTTACTTATTACTATTCTAATTGGCGCAGATATAAGATCACTATCTGCAAATTTTACACCTGCATTTTTATTTCTATCATCCAACAATACATCATACTCTTTACTTAAATTTGCATATATTTCATCAGAACACTTTTTAACTTGTTCATTTTTTGTATAATCCAAGGGACAAATATGAATATCAAATGGAGCTATACTTGGCGGAATATTTGATTTTTTCTCACTAGCCCTAGCCTCCAAAACTGAAGCAAAGAGTCTTCCAACGCCAATACCATAACATCCCATTATTGGATTTTGTTTTTTACCATTTTCATCAATATATGTCATATTCATTATTTCTGTATATTTTTTCCCTAATTTAAATATATTTCCCACTTCTATACCATTAGAGATATTTAAAGTTTTATTACTACAAATAGGGCAATAATCTTCCTTCTCTACTTTAGCTATATCAACATACTCAATGTTCTTTACATCTCTTGATAAGTTTACACCAGTATAATGATAATTAATTTCATTTGCTCCAAATATCAATGATTTTTCATTTTCAAGGGATTTATCAAATATAACTGTAATATCTTTACTTAATCCAATAGGACCTACAAATCCATAAGTTATGCCATCTTCTTTTTCTTCTTTTTTGGGAACTAAAGCTTCATCATCAATTCCAAATAAATTACGTAGTTTAGTTTCATTTACTTCTCTATCAGCACGAATAAAAGCAATAATTACACTATTATTATCCAATCTTTGATATATAACAGCTTTCCCAATCCTTGATTTTTCTACCTTAAAATATTTTTCCAACTCTTCAATTGTTTTTAAATCAGGGGTGTGTACTTTTTCAATATCTTTAGTTTCAATAGTAGCGATATCATATTTCTGTGTACAAGCTACTTCCATATTTGCGCTATATCCGCACTCTGTACAAGTAACTATTTTATCTTCACCTGAATCACATAAAAGCATAAATTCATGTGCGCCACTTCCCCCCATCATTCCAGTGTCAGAGGCAACAGCTACTACCTCAGGTATTCCTACTCTTCTAAAAATATTCATGTACGCGTTATAATACTTTTCATATTCTGTATCTAAACTTTCTTTTGAAGTATGAAATGAATATGCGTCCTTCATTGTAAATTCTCTCACACGTATAAGACCTGCACGTGGTCTTGCTTCGTCTCTAAACTTTGTTTGAATCTGATAAACAGCAAAGGGATATTTTAAATATGATGAGGCTTCATTTAATACAGAAAAAACAGTAGCCTCCTCATGTGTCATAGAAAGTACCATTTCAGCACCATTTCTATCTTTAAACCTCAAAAGTTCTGATCCTACGCTGTCATATCTTCCAGACATGTCCCATAACTTTTTAGTAGCAACAAGAGGCATCAAAATTTCCTGTGCACCTATTTTATTCATTTCTTCTCTTATTATATTTTCAATTTTTGATATTACTTTTTTACCAAGTGGCAACAAAGTATATATGCCTGATGCCATTTGTTTTATATATCCACCTTTTAAAAGTATACCATGACTAATAACAGTGGCATCATTTGGCCATTCCTTTTTTGTATCTCCTATTAACTTTGATTGTAACATAATCTTCACTTCCTAAATATTCGGTATTTTTTTATGATAATCAGTATTTTGTTCAAATGTATATGCAATTTGTAATAATCTTTCCTCATCAAAATAGTTTGATATAAATTGTATACCTATAGGCATACCTACTTTATCAAATCCAGCTGGTATAGAAATTCCTGGAAGCCCTGCAATATTTACTGGAACAGTATATATATCTTCTAAATACATTTCAAGTGGATCATTAGATTTTTCACCAAATTTAAAAGCTGTATGTGGAGCTGTTGGTATTACTATTGCATCACACTTTGAAAGGGCTTTTTTGAAATCTTCTACTATTAAAGTTCTTACACATTGTGCTCTTTTATAGTACGCATCATAATACCCAGACGATAATACATAAGTTCCAAGCATTATTCTTCTTTTTACTTCTGCACCGAATCCCTCGGTCCTAGAATTTTTATATAAGTCTATTAAGTCATCAAAATTTTCTGCTCTATGACCATATCTTATACCATCATAACGTCCAAGATTTGAAGATGCCTCAGCAGTAGCAATTATATAATAAGTAGCTAAACTATATTTTGCATAATCTAAATTTATATGAATGATATTAGCACCTAATTTTTCAAGGCTTGATATTCCTTGTTCGTATGCTGATTTTACTTCATCTTGCAATCCATTTTTTACAAATTCATCAGGAACACCAATATTCATATTTTTCACACTATTTATTAAAGCTTTAGTATAATCCTTCTTCTCAATGTTTGCAGAAGTGGTATCCTTTGAATCATGACCTACTATAACGTTTAACATTAAAGCGGTATCTTCGACACTTCTACCAAATGGACCTATTTGGTCAAGTGAAGATGCATATGCAACAAGTCCAAATCTTGATACTAATCCATATGTAGGCTTAAGTCCAACAACACTACAATATGATGCTGGTTGCCTTATAGATCCACCTGTATCACTTCCAAGTGCAGCATAAGCCATTCCAGTTGAAACAGCAACGGCACTACCACCACTTGATCCACCAGGCACATGTTCAATATTCCATGGATTTCTTGTTTTCTTTATATATGAACTCTCTGTTGAAGAACCCATAGCAAATTCGTCCATATTTGTTTTTCCTAAAATTATTGCACCTTCTGATTCTAACATTTCAATAACTGTAGCATCATATACAGGTACAAAGTTTTCTAGCATACGTGATGCACATGTTGTTTTAATTCCTTTTGTACATATATTATCTTTTATAGCAATAGGTACTCCTCCAAGTAAACCAATATTTTCACCATTTTCTAATCTTTCTTGTAATTTTTCTGCCCTTTTATATGCTTCTTCTTGATTTAAAGTAACATATGCATCTACCTTATTTTCTACATTTTCAATTCTTCCATAAACGCTATCTAAAACTTCTTTAATAGTTACTTCTTTATTTTTTATTTTGCTTGCTATCTCTTTTAAACTTAAACTATATAACTCCATTTTTTCCTCCTATTCTACAACTTTAGGAACTGTTATACAACCTGCTGCTTTAGTCTTTGCATTTTTTAAAATTTCTTCCCTTAAATATGATTTTTCAATATTATCTTTTCTAAAAACATTTTGTATATCCAATATATGAGCTGTTGGTTTTACACCATCAATATCTATTTTTTCTAACTCCTTAGCATAATCTACTATATTTGATAAATCAGTAGTATACTTTTCCAGCTCCTTTTCTGTTAAATTTAGCCTAGACAAAGATGCAATATGTAATATTTCTTCTTTTGATACACTCATAAAAAAGCCTCCTCTCAATATTTTATGCATTTAATTATACTTTAAATTGATTTATATGTCAATAGAAATACCATTCGAAATCCCTTATATATTAAGAAAAATACACTCAAAACGTTATATTAACATTTTGAATGTATTTTATTCATCTTTTTTTAAAATTCCTCTTGTATTCATACATATTTTTATCTGCAATATCTACAATTTGCTTTATAGAATTTTTTTCATTATAATCTGCGCGGGAATTTGACAGTTAATTGAATCAAAAATTGATGTAAGCACTGATAATGCTTAATTTTTTTGTCAAATTTGCACA
>CAKOYA010000043.1 GCA_934130325.1 uncultured Clostridia bacterium | reverse complement strand
AATGGTTTAATTGCAATTTTTTTTGCTAAAAAATATCGTTGAGGTGTAATTTACACCCCAACGAATATTATAGAACCGTATTTCATTTAGTAAAGTACATTTTATATTGTTTTTTCTAAAAAATAGAACACATATACAGTTTTAAAATATAATTGCATAAGAATATGGTAGTGATTACATAAGAAAAATAATCCATTTTTTTACAGTATCAAATTTTACAATATTTCGACAAATATGTTGAAAAATAAATACCTTAATGATATAATTTTACTGTAGACGTTAGTGTTTATTTAAAAATTGTTGATAGTAGAAGGAATAAAATATGGAGTTTATTAATTTTTGTAAAAAAAATAGAAAATATGTATTATTAATTTTTGACGTTTTTATTATAGCTTTAGCGTATTTTATGTCATTTTTTCTTTTAGATTCATCATTTAGCGTATTTGATGCATCGTACATAAAGGATTTGGTATACAATATCTTAATGGCTGAAGTAACGTATGAATTTTTCTTGTTATGTTTTGATACTTACAGTAATATAACAAGATATGAAAATGGTAAAGATTATTTAGTGTATGCATTTATTTCATTTGCTGCTTGTGTTATTTTAGCTTTAATAAAAACAACATTATTTAGAAATGCTCTGATTGTAAAAATTGACTTATTAGCAGGAATAATAGTTGCATTATGCATGATTTCTTATAGGATAATAATAAGAATGATATTGACTAAAGAGTCCTTTTTTAATGTTAGAGTACAAAATGTTAATGAACCTACAAATCAAAAGAATCTTTTAATTATAGGTGCAGGTACAGCGTGTAGAGATATAATAAAGGCTATAAAAAGATTAGGAAATGAATATAACATAATAGGTATAATTGATGATAATAAAAATAAGTTAAATTATACTATATCTGGTGTAAAAATACTTGCTAACAGAACCAAGATAGAAAAAATATGCAAAGATAATAACGTTAATTTGATTTTCTTTACTATATGCGATATCAAAAGTGAAGATAAAAAAGATATATTAGAAAGATGTCAAAAAACTGGTGCTAAAATTAGAATACTTCCAAGTACAGAAAATATTATAAAGAATAATAATGTTATATCTAATTTAAGGGATATAGATATTCAAGATATTTTGTGTAGGGATCCTATAACACTTGATAATAATAATATTTCAAAACTTATAAAAGACCATATAGTTCTAGTAACAGGGGCTGGTGGCTCTATTGGTTCAGAACTTTGTAGACAAATTATAAAATTTGAACCTAAAAAATTAGTTATGCTTGATATATATGAAAATAGCTTGTATGATATACAAATGGAATTAAGTGCTAAAAATCCAAATATAGAAGCAGTAATTTGCAGTATTAGAGATAAGAAAAGTTTGGAAGATAATTTTAGAAGATATAAACCAGAGGTAGTATTCCATGCTGCTGCTCATAAACATGTTCCTTTGATGGAAAATACACCTGTAGAGGCTATAAAAAATAATGTATTTGGAACATATAATTTAGTTAATGCTTGCGATAAATTTGGAGTTAAAAGGTTTGTACTTATTTCTTCAGATAAAGCTGTTAATCCTACAAATGTTATGGGAGCAACTAAAAGATTTTGTGAAATGTTAGTTCAAGCTAAAAATAAAGAAAGCAAAACAGAATTTATGGCTGTTAGATTTGGTAATGTTTTAGAAAGTAATGGTTCGGTTGTACCATTATTTAAAAAACAGATTGCCAAAGGTGGACCTGTTACTGTTACTGATAAAAGAATAACTAGGTTTTTTATGACGATACCAGAAGCTGTTCAACTTGTTTTACAAGCAATAACTTATGCAAATGGTGGAGAAATATTTGTACTTGATATGGGAGAACCCGTTAAAATATATGATTTAGCAGTAAACTTGATAAAACTTTCAGGCTTTGAACCAAACGTAGATATACCAATAGAGGTGATTGGTTTAAGACCAGGTGAAAAACTTTATGAAGAGTTATTAATGTCAGAAGAAGGTCTAGAAAGTACTAAACATGAAAAAATATTTGTCGCTAAACCTTTAAAAATTAGTATGAAAGATATTGAAGAAAAAATTGATATTTTAAATGTAGCAATAAAAAATAACAAAGTAGATAATAAAATAATAAAAGAGGCAGTGGCAAAAGTTGTTCCAACTTATGTTGAGCCAAAAAGAAAGTAAAAATGAGGAAATTAATTTGTAAAATAAAATTTGAACAAGTAAAATACTATATTTATTTATCGCTTGTTGTTATGTGGATGATATTGGTATTTTCATTTTCTGCTCAAGTAAGTGTAGAATCAGATAATACTAGTAGTCATATTGTTGATTTTGCGGTAATTATCATAAATAAAACTGGTTATATTCTAAATCAACAGCACATAGACGTTATAACATTTATTGTAAGAAAATTAGCTCATTTTTCGTTGTATGCTTTAGGTGGATTTTTAATAGTTAATTATATTAGTGTAACAAAAATAAAAAAGTATTTTTTATATAGTGTAATAATTGGTATTTCATATGCAACAACTGATGAAATACATCAACTATTTGTTGAGGGAAGAAGTTGTGAACTAAGAGATGTTATAATTGACTCTTTGGGTATTTTATTTGGATGTTCTTTGTTTTATATAATGAATAGAATTATTATGAAATGTGTAAATAAAAGGGGTAATTTAATTGGAAAATAAAGAGTTTAATAAAAGAAATATATTATTTTCACCACCTGATATAACTCAGAGTGAAATTGACGAGGTTGTAGATACTCTGAAATCTGGTTGGATAACAACAGGACCAAAAACTAAATTGTTTGAGAAAAAGATAGCTGAATATTGTAATACTGATAGAGCTGTGTGTTTAAATTCTGCTACTGCAGCCTTAGAATCTACATTAAGATTATTGGAGATAGGAAAAGGCGATGAAGTAATCGCACCTGCCTATACATATACAGCTTCAGTAAGTGTTGTAGAGCATGTTGGAGCAAGAATTGTTTTGGTGGATTGTAAAAAAGATTCTTTTGAAATGGATTATTCTAAAATTGGCGAGTATGTTAACGAAAATACCAAAGCAATAATTGGTGTTGACTTGGCTGGCAAGATAGCTGATTATGAGTCATTATTTAAAATAGCAAATGATTATAAAACATTATTTAAACCCGATAATGAAATACAAAAAGCTATTGGAAGAATTGCGATAATTGCAGATGGTGCGCATTCTTTTGGAGCAAGTAAAAATGGTAAGATGAGTGGGAATATAGCAGACTTTACTACTTTTTCATTTCATGCTGTAAAGAATCTTACAACTGGTGAAGGTGGAGCTGTAACTTGGAAAAGTATATCTGGAATTGATAATGAGGATTTATATAAAAAATATATGCTACTTTCCTTACATGGACAAAGCAAAGATGCCTTGGCAAAAACAAAGCTCGGCAGTTGGGAATATGATATAAAAATTCCAGGATATAAATGTAATATGACAGATATTATGGCTTCAATAGGCTTAGCTCAACTTGAAAGATATAACAAGATTTTAAAAAGAAGAAAAGAAATTATACAAAAATATAATAATGCGTTTGAAAAGTTTGATAATTTAATTCAAATATTAGATCATTATACAGATACTTCAAGTTCTAGTGGTCATCTTTATTTAACTAGAATATTAAATATTGATGAAAATAGAAGGAATGATATTATTATTGAACTAGCTAAACGTGGTGTGCCTACAAATGTACATTATAAGCCACTTCCAATGATGACAGCATATAAGAACATCGGATTTGACATTAGTGATTTTCCTAATGCATATGATATGTATAAAAATGAAATAACATTACCTTTACATACTTTATTAACTGATGAAGATATTGAATATATTATAGAGAATGTAATTGATGTAGTATTAGGGGGAAAGTAGGTTTGTTATATTTAGAGAAGTGGGAAAAGTTACCTGAATATATGAAAAATGATGAAGTGAAAAAATATTATGATATACTTTCAAAAAAGAAAATTTCAATATTTTTGAAAAGAATTTTTGATATATTGTTTTCATCAATAATGATTGTAATATTTTTGCCAATATTTATATTTTTTGCTATTTGGATAAAAATTGATTCAAAGGGGCCTGTATTTTATAGACAGGAAAGAATTACTACAAATGGTAAAAAATTTAAAATATTTAAATTTAGAACTATGGTACAAGATGCTGACAAAAAGGGTAGTTTAGTTACTGTACAAGATGATTTAAGAATTACTAATGTTGGTAAAAAAATACGTAAACTAAGAATTGATGAAATCCCACAATTATTTAATGTTTTTCTTGGCGATATGTCTTTTGTTGGGACTAGACCAGAAGTGGAAAAATATGTTGATAGATATACAGATAAAATGAAAGCAACTTTACTTATACCTGCAGGTATTACTTGTACTGCAAGCATAAAGTATAAGGATGAAGATGAAGTTATAGCAAATCATATTGAACAAGGAAAAAATATTGATGAAGTATATGTAGAAGATATTTTACCTGAAAAGATGAAGTATAATTTTGAATATTTAAAAAAATTTAATATTTTAGAAGATATTAATGTATGCCTTGATACTGCGATTGGAGTGTTAAAATGATAGATAAAAACAATATGTTAGTTACTTTTATTATTATTGCATATAACGCTGAAAAAGTACTATGCAATTCTTTAAATTGCTTGAAAAAACAAGATTATGAACATAAAGATATAGAAGTTATATTAGTGGATAGCAATTCTGATGATAATACTAGGGAGATAATGCTTGATTTTAAAAATAAAGAAAAGAGCTTTAGGACAATAAAAGTCTTAGATAACACCAAAAAGATATTACCAGCAGGATGGAATGTAGCATTAAAGAACTCAACAGGTGAAGCGATAGTTAGAGTAGACGCACATTCATCATTTCCTGATAATTTTATTTCAAGTAATGTAAAAGAATTAAATAGTGGAGAAAACATTGTTGGAGGGCATAGAATTAGCATAGCTCAAGAAAATAATAGATGGCAGAATACTTTACTAATTGCTGAAGAGTCAGTGTTCGGCAGTGGCATTGCAACATATAGGAGAAAAGAAGATAGAAGGTATGTGAACACTTTAGCACATGCAATGTATAGAAAAAAAGTTTTTGATGATGTGGGTAGGTATAACGAGAATCTAGCTAGAACGGAAGATAATGAAATGCATTATAGAATGAGAAAAGCTGGGTACAAGTTTTTGCTATCTCCAAATATTATTTCATATCATAATGCGAGAAATAGTTTAAGAGGCATGATAAAACAAAAATATGAAAATGGTAAGTGGATAGGAATTACGCTTAAATATTGTCCAAAGTGTTTTTCTGTTTATCATTTTGTACCGCTTATTTTTACATTAGGTATGATTTTTTCAATATTTATAGCTTGTATGGGTTATCCAATTTTTATATGTTTGCTAATAGGAATATATTTATTGTTTAATATAATAAATTTAATACTTACAGTAATAGAATATAGATTTGATATAATCTATTTATTGCTACCTGTTATTTTATTTTTATTACATATTAGCTATGGTGTTGGAACAATTGTTGGAATGATAAAAGGATTATTTATAAAAAAGGAAAAATTGAAAAATGAATAATGATAATATATATATATATAAATCAGAGGAATTGCGAAACTTACAATTAAAGAGTTTAGAAATTTTTAAATATTTAAAACAATTTTGTGAAAATAATAATTTAACTATATATTTTTGCGGTGGATGTTGTATAGGTACTATACGTAATAAAGGATTCATTCCTTGGGATGACGATATAGATGTGTTTATGCCTAGAGAATCATATGAAAGATTACAAAAATTGTGGAACGAAAAGGCTGATACAGAAAAATATGAATGTGTAATACCATCTGAAAAAATGTATACTAAAAATTTGTTCATAACTATAAATGACAATAATACAACTTTTATTAAAACTCATCAGGCAGATTTAGATATTAATCATGGGATAGTGATAGATATTTTACCTTTGGACGGTTGTCCTAGTAATAAGATGAAAAGAAAAATTCAAAAATTTTGGGCCTTAACATATTCACTATATTGTGCGCAAATGGTCCCAAAAAATCATGGGAAATTGGTCACTATTCTTGGAAAATTATTACTCCTTATGGTACCAATAAAAAAAATTAGATGGAAAATTGCAAAATTTGCTGAAAAGAAAATGACAAAATATAAAATTAATGATTGTGAATATGTTACAGAATTATGTTCAGGACCTAAATATATGAAAAATGAATACAAAAAAGAATGGTTTGAAAAAGCAATATATAGAGAATTTGAAGGAGAATTGATGCCTATACCAGTAGGTTATGATCAATATTTAAGGTCAGCTTTTGGTAATTATTTAAAATTACCACCTAAGGAAAAACAAAAACCAGAACATAATGTTGTATATTGTGATTTAGAGAATAGTTATAAAAAATATAAAGGAATATATTATTGTACAAAGAAATAGGGGGAATTTATTATGATTTTTGCTGGAATATTAGCTGGTGGCACTGGAACAAGGATGAATATAACAAATATGCCA
>CAKOYA010000042.1 GCA_934130325.1 uncultured Clostridia bacterium | reverse complement strand
TGGCATATTTGTTATATTCATCCTTGTTCCAGTGCCACCAGCTAATATTCCAGCAAAAATCATAATAAATTCCCCCTTATATTCTCATATTATTACACACATTTAAATATATGTAAATAGTTTTTATAAATTTTCCAAATCTATTTCTCTTTTTATTATTTTTACAATTTCTTTTGACGAATTTGGATTATTTTTTAAATCATATTTACTATAAAATTCCTTACATTTTTGTATATAATAGTCATTGTCAAATCTTTTTATATTATCAATTAGTTCCTCTTCAGTAATAGCGATACTAAACGGAACTTTAGTGAAATCAATGCAAAACTCTCGCTCATTCTTTTTATAATCATCAAAATCCTTACATAATAAAAAAACTGGTTTGTTAATCATTGCAAAATCAAAAGCTGTACTAGAATAATCACTGATACATACATCCGATATTGCCAATAATTCTTGGCAATCAGGATATTGAGTGACATTTATAATACTTTCATTATATTCTATAAAATCACAAAATTTGCTTACATTAGGGTGTAATCTTATAAAAAATACAAAATCTTTCTCGAATCTTTTTTTTAATAATTCCAAAATCTTAATATAATTAAATTTATATACATCTAAATTCAAATTTTTACGAAATGTTGGTGCATAAAGTACCACAGCTTTATCTATACAAATATTAAATTTTTTAAATATATCCTTTTTTAAATTTTTAGGTGTATTTAAAATTATATCATTTCGAGGCACTCCTATCTCAAGTACCGGTCCATCATACCAAAAATTATTTTTATAGCAATAAGTTGCTATTTTATTATTTGACAACATCAAATCTGTAATTTTTCCGTCATTTTTTGCCGATTTAATATATTGAGCAGAAAGATAACTTTCAATTTCTTTCTCGATTTTTTTAGGACCTATTGATCCATGCCAAGTCTGAATGTAAAATTGATTTTTTTTCTTGTCTACCCCTTTATATGTTCGTACATTATCTATCCAAATTTTAGCAGTTGACAATTCATATAAAGCTCTTAGTCTACCATATTTAACTTTTCTTATTTCCTTTGGCATATCTTCAGACATATCTTTAACTAACCAAACCATATCCCAATCCAACTTTTGATTAATTACTTCCAATGCAATATATTTTGGATTACATCCAAAACCCTTTCCATTGAAATTATCGAAAACAATTTTATTATTTTTTACTTTAAAAAATGGCAATTTAAAGAACATTCTCAAAATATACCTTATAAAAGATTTTATCAAAATTATGACTTTTCTTATTAACTGCACTTATACTCCTCCTTCATATATTTATTAATTATATAATCATAATTAGTATCACCTTTACAATTTGAAAAATCTAAATTTTGGTTTAATTTATGAAATGAAGACATTTTTTCAATTTCTTTAAATCTTTCCTCGCTGTACTTTTCAGTCAATTCAAATTGTAAAATATGAGGTGGCAAATTAGAAAATCTATTAACACTCTTCCATAATTCTTCATATTTTGATGTTGCAAGTGTAAAGAAAAAATGAAAAATGAAATAGTGAATTAAATAATTATAATTATCCCAATAATCATATAATAAATCTATAGTAGTTTTTAAAATTGGCTCGTTTTTTTCTGCAGTTATAAACCAATTAGAAGATACAACAGATAAATCCCCCCTCTTCCAATTTTCAAACATAAATAATGGCTTATCAAAAAATGCTTTATAATATTCTGTGCATAGAACAGAAGAATCTATCCAAGTGCCACCATACTTAATAAGAAGTTCTAATCTTAATAAATCGGAAAAATGTGTATTCGATATTATTCCTTTTTTATACTTTGTAATTATAAATTCTGGAATATCAACAAAGTCTTTATAATTTTCTTTAGTTATAACAACTATATCCCTATCCACTAAATTTTTTCTTAACGAGTTTAAACATGCTTTATTAAGTTCTGGAGCATTTTCTTCACCTTGTAACCAACACCACCAAACCTTATTGCTATATATACCAGTAGACTCATATTTAGGTAAAGATTCTAGTTTATTTTTATATTTTTCTTTTAAGTGTGAAAAAAAGATCCAATTTCTCTTACATTCTAATTGTTCTCCCTTTAAACACTTGCATTTTAAAAAATATTTTAAACAAATATATGCTTTGTTTATTTCTCTCATTATTTTATTAATCATAACTTGTCTCACCCTCATAATCTAATTATTTCTTAAAAATTTTGATTTCAAAATGTTAATAGCATAGCTCCAACTTTCCAAATTTAAAGTTTTACATAACACACAATAAATTAATATGCCTATAATAATTTGCATACCTAATTTTAAAATAATATTAATTTTACACATTCCAACTAAAATAACAAATATACACATTAGCAAAGATACTATAAAATAAATATACATATCTTTAATCTGTTCCTTTAAAGAATAATTTAATATCTCTTTATTAGGTTTTGAATTTATAAACAATGCAACTATTGAATATAATGAATTTCCTATACAAACAGTTAATGGACCAAATGGCAGAGAAATAAGTACTATTATTAAATATAAAGGTTTCTTTATAAACTCCAATTTCAAAGTAATATCACTCCTACCAACTGCTTTTAATGCTTGTAAATTAGCAATATTAATTATTGAAAAACATTCACCAATACAAACAGCCCTTAAATATGGAACACAAGGTTGCCACTTATTAGTAAGTAAAATATCTATTAAAGTATCTGCTATACCAAAAATCCCAAATAATAATGGCATTAAAATAAATGATGAGAGTTGTATAATCCTTCTTGTTGCCTTTTTTACACTCATTTTATCTTCTTGAACTTTAGAAATTGATGAAAATAATACTGACTCAACTGTTGAATTAATATTATTTGATAATAATTTTGGTATTTGTTCTCCCTTATTATTATATGCTAAATCAGCTGATGAATATTTTATACCAATAATCAGTCCTCTCAATTGGTCAAATACTGTTCCAATTAAACTGGTAAGCATTATTTTCCAACCATAAGAGAATAATGGCTTAAATTTATTAAATGAAAATTTAAATTTTGGATGCCAATCAATTGTTAAAAATAAAACCAAAGTATCAATAGCAGAATTGGTTAAATATTGTGCGACTAATGCCCAAACACCAAATCCATTAAAAGCCATAATAATTCCTACAGCCGCAGATATAATTGTTCCTATTATTGTCGAAAAGAAAAATTTTTTATATATCATCTTTCTTTGAACATATGCTTGTTGTATTGTGCTAAATGCAGCGATTGGGAGCTTTAATCCCATAATTCTTAAAACACTTGTTAACAAATCATTTTTATACATTTTTGCAATAAAAGGAGCAGTGAAAAATAATATAATATATAGAATAACTGAAAATGCAATACTTGTCCAAAACATAGTAGAAAAATCAATTTCATCGGCATCTTTTTTTTGAACAAGAGAAGTTCCAAGTCCGCTTGTAACAAAAACATTAGCTATATTAATGAATATAGTAACCATAGCAATAATACCATATTCTTCTGGCATTAATAACCTCGCTAATATAATTGACACAATAAAACTAATTAATTGTGCAATAATTCTTTCTCCAAATCTCCAAAACAATCCTTTAATTGTTTTATTCTTTAATTCTTGTATATCATTCATATTTTTTACCTTACGCTTTCTTAGCAATGTAAACTAATAAGTTTGATTATTAACTTTATTTTCTTTAATGGATTTATATGTATATTTAATAAAACTTCCTTTTTTAATTTTAAAATTTCATTATATACTTTTTCAATATCTTCTCCACAGTTAGGATAATATAAATTTAACATATTATAGTGATACAATAATTGATAATAATAATTATATAATGTGTAAGAATATAATCTTTTTCTATTATCTTTTTTTAAATCTTCCAATCTACAATATAAAGCTTCTAAAATTATGGCTCTTTTTTTATCATACTTTCCAGTAATTCCATCTTTTCTTTGTAAATAATAATAATATTGACATGTATTATAAGCTACCTTTTTAGATATTTTTAAAATATCGTAAACAACAAATTCATCCTCATGAATTTTATTACAAGGATACTTTATTTCTGAAAATATTTCTTTTTTATATATCTTATTCCAAGCAACCGTTGTTATTGTTGAATTATTATTGTATAAGTTATAAAACTTTTTATCTCCTTCATATACTTTAACTGCTCCTTTAGCTTTTTTTAAAATATTACATTCTCCATCATATACTTTTCTATACTTACATACTGCAACATCTGAACCGGTTTTTATCAGAGTATTATATAATTCTTCAACAAAATTAATATTTACATAATCATCAGAATCTATAAAAATATAATAATCCCCATTACTTTCCTTTATCCCACGATTTCTAGCACAACTTAAACCTTGATTTTTCTGCTTAATATATTTTATCCTGTTATCTTTTCTCAAAAATTCTTTGCAAATACTGTCTGATTTGTCTGTACTACCATCATTTACTAAAATAATTTCAACATTTTTATATGTCTGCATAATTATACTTTCTAAACATCTTTCTAAATACTTATCTACATTATAAATTGGAACTATAATACTTACTAATTTTTTTTCATCTATCATTTTATTCTCCATTCTTTCAATAAATCTATTGTATCAATATATATAAATGTAACTTAGACTATAAATCTTAACGCATTTATTATTACTTACATTTCATAAAAATACTAACATATGGATAAGTAAGATTCGAATTTAAAAAAATAAACATACCAATATAATATAAAACATACCAAGCAATAACGCCATACTTCACATATTTTTTTACTTTAGGATCCATAATTGCATTTACCATAATCGGAATTAATACTATTTGTATAACAGAACTATATAAAGCAAATCTATCCACGTAAGCAATATAATTTCCAGCAAATTGAAAAGGTATTTGTAATAAAATTAATCTAATAAAGAAATTATATCTATAATCTACTTTCAAAATTTCTTTCTTAAATATAAAAATAGGAATAAGTGTTGGAATAATATATAGTAAAAATTTACATTGATATTCTCCGAACAGGTTTATTTGCATAACTAGTAAAAATTCCTAATATTTTCATTAGACCAGGGATAAATCTCATTAATAAAGGAACAATAATTGGACTTAAAACAACCCCTATAAATAATACTCTATCTATTATTTTAGATCTTTTGTTTTCTTCTTTACTACCTAAAAAATAAAATAATAAACATAAAAATGCAGTTTTATGAAATAACCCTGCTATAGTAATAAAAATAATATATTTAATAGGTTTTCTTTCAATAACATATTTATAAGCAAAAAATACAATAGCTACTGCAATACATTGCCTTACTGCATTATAAGAAATTTGGTAATAAAACATATAATAAATAAATAATGCTAAGGGCATTGAGATTCTTTCTTTATAATTTTTTATTCCTAGAAAAGTGAAAACTATGGTTATTAGTATTGATAATAAAAAAAATCCTATACTATTACTAAATATAATTTTTGCTAAAAAATACAAAATAACGCTAAAAGGCTCTTGATAAGAACAAAAAATGCTCTTAAAAGAAAATTGATTAGAAAAATAGTTATAATTACTTACATATGTATGGTAATCAACTCCTATTCCATATCTAAACGTTGAAAGCAATATTGGTGGTAGTATAATTCCAATCAAACAAAATAATCTCTCCAATTTTCCTTTTTCTATTTTTTTATATAAGAAAATGCAAGTAAGAGATATTGCAAATGTTAAAGTATATACTATAATTGAATAAAACATTTTTTTACCATCCTTTATTTTTTAACTTATTTTTTATTTTTCCTGCTATTTTCAGTAAGAAAATATTTTTATACTTAATTAAATGTAAACATACTTTCATATAAATCGGATATTTAAGAATACTTTTATTACTGAACCAATTAGGATACAATTTTTCTTCTTTAATAATATGTTCTTTTATTTTAGTACTACTACATCCTTTTTTTACTAAAGTCATAGTAGTACTATACAAATATTCTTTAATAAAAATCGCTTCCAATTCATACTGAAAATTATTATCAATATTACTTTTTATATATTCAAAAGCTTTTATTGCGTTATTTTCATTCAAAAGTTTATTATCATGCATTAATGAATTTTCGTTCATTACGTAATGATATAAATAAGATTTTAAATAAAAAAATTTTCTACAATTAGAAATAGCTATCTTATTAAAAGGCATGTCTTCATTTCTTATTAAATCAGGATAATATATATCATTATTCTTTATAATATCCAATAAATAGATCTTTCCCCAAGCTGCTCCATTACTAAATATAAGTGCATCGCTTCTTTCTACATATCCCTCACTAAAACCAGGCATAGTAGATCTTTTACAAATTTTACTACTACTTTCCAGATAATAATCAAAAAAAATGCAATCAACCTTTTTTTCATCTATTATTTTATTTAATAATTCTATTGTATTGTACTCTATATAATCATCTGAATCTAACATCATTATATACTTTCCATTTGATTCTTCTATTCCTAGATTTCTTGCTCCACCTGGCCCTAAATTTTTTATAGTTTTTTTTATATATAAATCTAATATACTCTCTTTAGCATAATCCAATAACTGTTTATAAGATTCATCAGTTGAACAATCATCTACAATAATTACTTCAAAATCTTTAACACTTTGATTTTCTAAGCTCTTTAGACAATTTTCCATCAATGAAAAATTATTATAACAAGGAATAACAATACTAATTCTCTTCACTTTTATTCCTCTCCTTCTGTTTTAATTTTTTATACATCCCATCTAAATACAGTTTTAAATGTCGTATTTAAATCTTCTGCAAATACATCTAATAAATCCTTTATACAAGCTACTGACTTACTCTCATATACAATATTTTCAAGCTTTTGAGGTAAATCAGTATTTTCTAAGTATTGTATAGCGTTTTCAAAATCCCCCCTACCAGACCTACTAGATCCAACAAAAGTCAAGCCTTTTTCCAAAATATTTCTCGTTAAAATAGGTACTTTATTTTCTGAAAC
>CAKOYA010000041.1 GCA_934130325.1 uncultured Clostridia bacterium | reverse complement strand
ATAGATGAAGCTGTTAGACAATTAGAAGAATTACTCGCAAACAAAGAAGTACGAAGAATCGCAGAAGCCAGAGAAAAAAACATCATGGATGAACAATCCCTACGTAAGTTAGCCTTAACTCAAGGTCTTGAACAAGGTCTTGAAAAAGGGCTTAAAAAAGGTCGTAAAGAAGGACTTAAAAAAGGTCATTTAGAAGAACGTAACTTAATTATAAAAAAGATGCTTAGTAAAGGTTTAGACACGCAATCTATATCTGAATTAACCTCTGCTTCAATAGATGATATAGAAAAAATTAAAAGCCACTTATAATCAATATAAAAAAGTTTGTTAAAACTAAAATAAACTTCCTACGATATGCATAGGTGCTATATTAAAAATAATATAGTACCTATTTTTAACTTAATTAAATTATATAATATTAAGTACAATTAGCCAAAGCATCAATACTATGTTAATTTATGTTTTACTATTTTATAATAAGCAGGAAAAAGCCAGGGGATATATCCCTGGCTTATATATGAAAAAGCATTTTTAATTTTTCGTTTCTTTGCTTATTAAAGCTTTTATATATTTTATGTATAGGAATTGTTTATATATTTATTATGAAAATTTATTTTATCATATACCATCTCCTTTATATCTATTATATTTAGTTATTATCTATGTAATTTTTGTACAATGGGTTTTTAATATCACCTCCTTATACATTTTTTAATTCTTTCTAAATAAAATATTTTTTAAGCTACCTGCTGTTATTACATATTTCATTTTCTCTATATCAACCTCCCTTTCATTATGTCCATATTATACATTCTAATTGTGATAAAAATATGATAAAGTGGTTAAATATACATGAAGTTAAAAAAGGTACTTAGATTTTACTAAGTACCCTTTCTGTTTATAATCTATTATTACCAATCAAGTATTGGATATATTTTTTAACAATATTATAAAATGGCCGATATTGTTACATTTTTATATTGCAAAAAAGAGTTGATTTATATGCTAAATCAAACTCTTTTATAAATATTGTTTTTTTAAAAAACAACTAATATTTTATTATCACTTACTTTAGAATCTATACCATTTTCAACATTCCAGCCATTAAACTGTTCTAGAAAATTATTACATTCTTCGCTATCATATTCGCTATACAATCTAACATACTTTTTATTTTCAATATAAATTGGGATCATTTCTAAAGAGCTTATTTTATTCTGAGCTGAAATTTTTAATTTAAATACAAAGCTCTTTTTAGCTACAGTATAGTCAAGGTCACTCATAAAATACCCAAGACTATATATAATTGGTTTATCCTTATATTTTACAATAGGGTATACGCCAAGAGCATGTGAGCCTATAATCATATCAGCACCTAAATCAATTGCAGTTTTAGCATACTCTCTCATTTGGTCAGTCAATCCGTAAATATGATCTCTTCCCCAATGAAAGTCTACAATTACTATATCCGCACTTTGTTTTGCCTCATCTATATTCTTCTTTAAATTCTCTTTAGAATATATACTTATATCATTACTTGTATAATTTTTAGCTGTTCCAATTATAACAGAATTAGTAGATATTATTGCTATCTTTTTATTATCCTTCTCAAAATATACAGGCATATCCTTCCTACCAGCAACAAAAATCTCATTTTTTTCCAAAAGTGAAATTGTATTTTTTAGTACATCACTTTGATAATCTACAATATGATCAGATGCAATAGAAACAGCATCAATTCCCAAAGCTTCTAAAGCATTGAATATATTAGATGTTACAAGATACTTACTTTTAGCATTTTCTATTTTCTCTAAATTTGTAATATTTGTAGAAAAATTGCAATATGTAAAATCAGCCTGTCTTACAGTAGAATAAATATCTTTTATACTACTAGAATAGTTGTATTCCAAATTATTAGTGACATTTCCTCCCATCATCACCTCACCTAAAAAATTTATTGTAAGTTCATTTGTCGTTTTTGTATCTGTATTATTAAAAGCTTGAACCTCATCTTCTAAATTTTCACTAGTATTAGTACTGTGGTTATTATCATTTTGTTGCATAGATAAATCTTTTAATTCATCATTACTTTTAAAACTTACCGTTGATTTTGCAACCTTTTTTTCTAATATTTTTCCACTAATTATCGTTGTAAAAACTAATAAAAAAGATATAAAAGCTACAAAAAAGCATATATTTTTTATTGTAATAATTTTCCTAGCATTAATTCTTTTTCTATTGAGCATAATTCTATTTTTTGAAGAGTTCCCCATAGTTTCTTTTCACCTTTAACTTTTACTTTAATATAATTATCTGTATATCCATACAAATATCCATTTGAATATGATTCAAATAATACACCTTTGTTTTTGCCTAAATAATTTTGCATATACTTTAATTTGTTATTATTTGCGATTTTTATCAAAGTTTCACTTCTCTTTAAGGCAACATTACCATCTACCTGATTTTCCATAGTAGCTGCTTTTGTCCATTTTCTTTTTGAATATTTAAAAACATGCATTTCATAAAAAGAGATTTCATTTACAGCCTCTACAGTATTTTTAAATTCGTCTTCCGTTTCTCCTGGAAAACCTACAATAATATCACAGGTTAATGCTACATCTTTTATATACATCCTTAGTTTATTAACAATTTCAAGTACAAATTCTCTTGTATATTTTCTATTCATCCTTCTTAAAACATTGTTATCCAAACTCTGAACTGACAAATGAAAATGTGGACATAACTTATCTATTTTAGAGAGTCTTAAAATATTTTCATCTGTTAAAAATCTAGGTTCTATAGAACCCAATCTAATTCTTTTTAATCCTTCTATTTTATTTATTCTCTCTATAACATCAATTAAAGAAATTTTTTCATCATAAATATCCTTACCATAAGATGCTATTTCTATCCCTACTAAAACAATTTCACCAACACCTGTTTTAACTAAATTTTTAACTTCCTCTTCAATTTGATTAATATTTCTGCTCCTCACCCTCCCCCTTACGTAAGGGATTATGCAATATGAACAAAAATTATTACACCCATCTTCTATTTTTATACTTTCTCTAATAGTATTTTTTTGGCTTAAACTCCCCTTTTGTGAATATTTCTTTACATTAGCAATATCAGATACTTCAAAAACAAACTTTTTTTCTTTCATATATGATTCAACAATATCAACAATATCATTTTTCTCTTCATTACCAATAATGATATCTACATTTTTTAAGTCTGTTTTATCTTTTATTTCTTGAGCGTAGCACCCACATAACACAACTAATTTTCCATGTTTTTTAGCTTTACTTAACTCTTGACGAGTTTTTCTGGTTGAAAGATTTGTAACAGAGCATGAATTTATTACGTAAATATCAGCTTCTTCATTAAAATCTACAATTTTATATTTTCTATCCATAAATTTTTCTTTCATTAAGGATGTCTCATACTTATTTACCTTACATCCGCAACGTATAAAATGCTACCTTCAATTTTTCTCAACTCCATTTTTATTAATTTTACTATATTTGACATTTTTTTTCAAGTATATTTCAATTTATGTATACTTAATTTTAAATTTACTAGATCAATATTTGTATTAATACTGATTAATAAAATATAAAAAGCGTTGAAAATTATTCAACGCTTTTATCAGCAATAAAAACTTTAATGACAATATTTTCTATCATTTCTTCTCTCTGTCCGAAAATATTTTCCTTAACAGAGAATATTTTAATTTTTTCAATTCTAGACTCGTCTTTCACTGGTATTTGACATATTCTTTTTCTATCTACTGAAATAGTTGTTTTTTGGGAATTTTCTTTATTAATGTAAATAATCCTTACTCTATCTCCTTCCATACTAAAAATTATAGATTCATACCTATGTATCGGTAAAATTTTTATTACCTTTGAGTATACCTGTTTTTTAGGTACATCGATTTTAACATATAAATATTTACCATAATGCACAGACAAAAACAGCATCAACACAAACATAATGATACACTTTTCACTATAACAAAGTGATGCAATGCTTGCAATCGACGATAAAAGTGAAAATATGAAATTCATTATAAGCATTTTTCTCATTTTGATAAATACTTCTTTACACTTCGGTAAATATTTAAATATCAAAATGAAATTAAAAACAAAACTTATAATTTCAACACCAATAGTAAAAATTAAAAAATCCTTCCGGAATAAAGTAACTAAATTCAAAAATATTCTTATTAAAAATAATACTCCTAAACCATTAGCCAATAACATGTCATCCACTCCCCTTAAAATAAAATTTTATTTTTAGTTGATATATCCCTAAATACATTTTAACATTTTAGAGTAAAAAAGTCAATCAATTTTACATAATATTTACGAACTTACTAATTTATGTTAAAATTTTAAATTTTCTTGGGAGTTTTCATAACTACTTTTCTCCCTATCATTATTGTACTTAAATATATTTTTATTACTATTTTTATACACAATAGCATCTATAAAACATTTTGCAGTTCCATCCGTTACAATTATCTTTTTATTTAGTAATTTCTGCAATTCCTCAAGTTTCATGTTGTCTAAAAATATATCCTCGTCATCTTTTAACATAACATCACAAATTACTACATATTCTTCCTCTTTAAGATTGTTTTTTAATGAACTATATATATCACTACCTGTAAGTAATCCAGTAACAGTAATATCTTTTCCAAAATAATTATTAACCGGTGCCACTACTTTTATTTTTACATTAGGAAATTTTTCTTGTATATTATGTGCTTTTTCTTTCATATATTGTTCAACAATTTTTCCAACAACCAATATTATATCTCTTTGGCATGTATGGTCTGGTTTTAATCTTTTTAACTCATTAATAAAGTCATGTTCGAAAAGTGGCGTCATACCTATTCCATCCTCTATTTGACCAAATTCGCCATAATCTTCATAGTCAGGAAAACTTTCATCTGCTTTTAAATAAAATTCATCCGCTAAAAAAACAAGTGGAGTATTATACATTTTTTTAAACTTTCGTTGATATTTTTCAATTTGTATTATTACTCTTTTTGAATCATCTTTATCTAGTAGTTCCAGATTATATAGCCCTTCTCTTTTGTCAGAAAGACCAACAGGAACAATACATATACTTTTTAATATAGGAGCATATTTAGATAAATCATTAATTGTTTTATCTAAAATTTGCCCATCATTTATCCCTTTGCAAAGTACAATTTGAATATTCATAGTAATTCCTGCTTCATATAACTTATCTAAGTATTTTAGTACTTTTCCTGCATTTTTATTATTCAACATCATACATCTTACCTTTTCATCAGTAGCATGAATTGAAATGTTAATTGGAGATAATCTATATTTTATTATTCTATCAATATCAAATTCCTTCATATTAGTTAAAGTAATATAATTCCCTGAAAAAAATGATAACCTATAATCATCATCCTTAAAAATTAAGGTTTCTCTGACGTTTTTAGGCAGTTGTTCCATGAAACAGAATATACATTTGTTATAGCAATTTCTTGGTTTATCTATGAGTTCTGTTTCAAAAATAATTCCCAGTTCTTCACCTTCGTCCTTTTCAATTTCATATATTTCAACTTCTCCATTTTCATGTTTAATTTCAAGTTCAACTAAAAAATCTGATTCATTAAACTTATAATCTAGTATATCATACAAACTTTCACCATTTATTGAGAGTAAGATATCTCCTTTTTTTAATCCTATCTCCTGTGCAATACTTCCATCTTTTACACCAGTAATTTTCCCCTTTACTATATTACTCACCTCACAAAAAGAAAAATACCCCACTAAAATGTGGAGTACTACATTAATTATTTGCTTCTTTTTTTTCTTTAATCTCAACTGCTTGTTTTTTGTTGTAATAACCACATGATGGACATGCTTTATGTGAAAGCACTGGTTCACCACAATTTGAACAAGTAGATATATTTTTTTCTTCTATTTTCCATGTTGAACGTCTTAAATGTGTTCTTTCTTTTGACCATCTTCTTTTTGGTTGTGCCATTTATATTCCCTCCTTAAAAAGCTATTATATTAGATAATACTAATATACAAAACGCTTCAAGTATCAATTTGTTACTAGTATATTATATACTACTTATTTTACAAAGTCAAGTTTTTTAGACAGTTTTTTTAAGTTTTTATATTTGACATAAAACTGATTATGTGATAAAATGTATAATAGAGAATTTTTTATCTTTATTTAAATAAATAGGAGGCGCATTTTAATGCATAAGGAAATTGAAAATAAAATTAAGGAAAAATCTACACGGTTAATGACAAGTGGTGACCGATGCCATCAAAGAATATTTCATGTAATACCAATGATGTGTCAAGAGGTAAATATTCACATGGTTGAAGATGGAATATACAATTACGAACAAGCATTATTTGACATTTTAAATGAGTGGCAAGTTGAACAAAAACGATTTATTGATGAATCAGTTATATATGCTGCAATAACAGAGATTAGAAATTTTAGTGGCATGTTAGCCAATTTAGTTTTTCGCTATCACACAAATAATGGCGAAATTCCGTTTTCACAATGGATCGTAGACTCTACAAAATTAACGAACTATCAAAAAGTGTTAGAAGCTTGTAGAATATCAGTTGTTAATCAAAAAAATCAAATAATTTCTTATTCCAAAATAATAAAACGTTCTTTTAACTTTAAGAAAAAACTTCAAAAAGTATTGACAGGTAAGCTAAAGTTGGAACGATTCATAACTGACGAAATAATTCCTCAAAAAAGATTTTTAGACATATTCACAGCAAGAATGGAGGAATTTACCATAGAAAATTTTTTAATTTTCATATTACTATATGATATAAAACACATAAAAGACTAGGAGTGATGTTTTTGGAAATTAATATTAAGTATATAATGGCGTTGTATATTATTTTCATAAATATATTATCAATGTTTATTATGCAATATGATAAGTATATGGCGATAAAAAATAAATGGCGAATACCTGAAAAATTTATTATTTTTATGGCCTTGATATTTGGTGATATTGGCGTTTTAATTCGGAATGTACCTTTTTCATCATAAAACTAAAAAGAAAAAATTCAGCTTAGGAATACCAGTTATATTTTTTGTTCATATATTTATCATTTTCCTTGTTTACTTTAAAAAAATGTAGCCTGCTATTACAGACTACATTTTTTTGGTTCTATAATATTCGTTGGGGTGTAAATTACACCTCAACGATATTTTTTAGCAAAAAAAATTGCAATTAAAC
>CAKOYA010000040.1 GCA_934130325.1 uncultured Clostridia bacterium | reverse complement strand
TACTAGAAGATGTCCTATATACCAAGCTAGACTGTTCTATTTTTTGCTTGAAATCTCCTAAATATACATAGCTCCCTTTTTTTACATGACTATTCAAAATATTTCCATTTTCGTCCTTTATACATGTTATAATATTAGAAACAACATTTCCATTTGAATAAATTTCAATACCATCATGTAAGTCAATATCTTCTTCCAATTTTATTTTTATATACTTCTTATAACTTTTTATAACTTTCCCTAAATATATACCTGTATTTTTAGGTGAAAGCTCAGAAATTCCTTCCCTAAATCTAACTTTTTTTAAGTATCCATCAGACAAACCATTTCTATTGAACAACTGCTTTAGTACATATTTATCTGCTACATTAACTTCATTTGTACTATTAATATATTTATTGTATATACTTACTACACCGTATACATATTCAGGATTTTTGTTTCTCCCCTCAATTTTTAAAGACTTTACTCCTATTTGCTTTAATTTATTTATATATTCTAAGCCATAAATATCTTTTTTGCTTAAAAGGTATTTATCACTTACTATTTTTTTACCATTACTATCATATAAATTATATTTCATACGGCAAGGCTGAGCACATTCTCCTCTATTTGCACTTCTGCCACCAATAACTTGGCTTAATAGACATTGTCCAGAAACTGATACACACAGTGCCCCATGAACAAATACTTCCACTTCCAAATTGGTATTTTTGGTAATATATTCTATTTCTTTTAGTGTTAATTCACGCGCTAAAACTACCCTTTTAAATCCTAATTTTTCTAATATTTTAACCTGTTCTAAACAATATATACTCATCTGCGTACTAGCGTGTAGGTTTAATTCAGGCAATATTTTGTGTACAAGCATAGCTAGTCCTAAATCCTGCACTATAACAGCATCTAATCCTTTAGAATATAGTTTGCATATTATATCTATCGCGTCATTCATTTCAGTGTCTTTTATAAGGGTATTAAGCGTAAGATAAACTTTTATCCCTCTTAAATGAGCCTGCTCAATACATTCTATGTATTCCTCAATACTAAAATTTTGTGCCATAGTTCTTGCATTAAATCTATTAATCCCCATATATATAGCACCTGCCCCGCCCAGAGCAAGCAGCTTTAAAACTATCCATATTTCCAGCAGGTGCTAGTAATTCAATATCATTTTTCATATATTATTACCTCAAATTCTTCTGTCTTATAATTTCATACATACAAATTCCAGCGCTTACAGATGCATTCAATGAATTTATCTTTCCCGTCATAGGTATTTTTACAATAAAATCGCAGTTTTCTTTAACTAATCTACTAATCCCTGTTCCTTCATTTCCCACAACTATTCCAACACTACTATCAAATTTTGTACTATATATATCAGATGCACCTTCCATATCTAGTCCATAAATCCACATTCCATTATCTTTTAGATACTTTATACTCTCTGTAATATTCGTTACTCTTGCTACCTTCATGTAAGAACAAGCCCCTGCAGCTACCTTTTCTACAGTATCTGTTACCTGACATGCATTTCTCTTTTGGATAATAATTCCATGCGCCCCTAAACATTCAGCTGTTCTAATAATTGCCCCCAAATTATGTGGGTCTTCGATTTTATCAAGTATTATAACAAATGGTAATTCATTCTTACTTTTTGCATATTCTAATATATCATTTATATCAGAATATACAAAATCAGTTACGTTTGCAACCACACCTTGAGAATTTTTGTTATCACACATTCTATCAAGCTTCGATTTATCTGTTTCAACCAGAATTATTCTTTTTTCTCTAGCTAACTTATATATTTGATTTAATTCTTTATTAGCCTTTTGGATATATATTTTATTTATTGTTACCCCTGAATTAATAGCTTCAATTACAGGATTTTTACCATATATTAGTGCCATTTATCTAACTCCTCTCATTTTTTATATTTTTTGTAATATATAATTGACTTAATTCATATACTATGATATAATATATGAATCTAATTTAAAACTTTTTTATGTATATTAATATATCATAATGTATTGTAATTTGTCAATTTTTGACATTTTTTGTACTTTGATAATAATTTTTTTATTATATAATTTTTTATACTAAAGGGGGATATATCGAATGTACAAAGTAACAAGAAAATATTGTGTTATAGCAATATTAGTAAAACTGCTATACCGGAATATAAAAAAAGTAATAATTAAATAGTAATTTGGGATAACTAATGTTATCCCATTTTTTCTACAACAATTTATTCGTCTAACTTTAATATAGACATAAATGCATCTTGAGGAAGCTCTACAGTTCCTATTTTTCTCATTTTCTTTTTTCCTTCCTTTTGTTTTTCCAATAATTTCTTTTTTCTTGTTATATCGCCACCATAACACTTAGCAAGTACATCTTTCCTAACAGCTTTTACAGTTTCACGAGCAACTACTTTTCCACCTATAGCAGCTTGTATTGGTATTTCAAATAATTGTCTTGGTATAATATTTTTTAATTTTTCTACCATTTTTCTACCACGCGTTTCAGCCTTTTCTCTATTTACTATGAAAGAAAGTGCATCTACTACTTCACCATTTAATAAAATATCAAGCTTAACAAGATTTGATCTTTGATAATCATATATTTCGTAGTCGAAAGATGCATATCCCTTTGTTCTTGATTTTAAACTATTAAAGAAGTCGTATATTATCTCATTTAAAGGAAGATAATACTCTAAACACACACGATTACTATCAATGTATTTCATGTTTATGTAGTTTCCCCTTCTTTCTTCACAAAGTTCCATAATATTTCCTACAAATTCTTTTGGAGCTATTATTTCAGTTTTAGCTATGGGTTCTTCCATGTAGTTAATTTCTTGAGGTGAAGGAAGTTCAGAAGGATTGTATAACTCTACGATTTCACCATTTACTTTATGTACCTTGTATATTACTGATGGTGCTGTAGTTATTAAATTCAAGTCATACTCCCTTTCGAGTCTTTCTTGTATTATCTCCATGTGTAAAAGTCCCAAAAAACCACATCTAAATCCGTGCCCTAAAGCTGTTGAAGATTCAAGTTCATATGTTAAAGAGGCATCATTTAATTTTAATTTTTCAATTGCTTCTTTTAAATCTTTGTAATCAGAACCATCTGCAGGGAATATACCAGAATATACCATAGATTTCACTTCTTTATATCCCTTTAAAGGCTTAGTTACAGGATTTGACTTTAATGTAATAGTATCTCCAACGCGTATATCGGATACATTTTTTATGCTTGCAGATATATACCCTACTTCACCTGCTGTTAATTTTTCTGTTTCAACATATCCTCCAGCCTTAAAATATCCAACTTCTACAATATCAAATTCCCTATTATTAGACATAGTTATTATTTTATCGCCTTTTTTTAATACTCCATCTACCAGACGAATAAATACTAAAGCGCCTTTGTAATTATCATATACACAGTCAAAAATAAGAGCTGATGTAGGTGCATTTTCATTCCCCTTAGGCGATGGAATTTTTTTAACTATGTCTTCTAGCACTTCAACTACATTTAATCCAGTCTTAGCAGATATGCATGGTGCATCTGATGCATCTAAACCAATTATCTCTTCTATTTCTTTTTTTATTTCATCAGGTCGTGCACTAGGCAAATCAACTTTATTTATTACAGGTAATATTTCCAAATTGTTATCTAAAGCTAAGTACACATTTGCTAAAGTCTGTGCTTCTACTCCTTGAGCTGCATCAACTACTAAAATTGCACCTTCACAAGCCGCCAAAGAACGTGATACTTCATAGTTAAAGTCAACATGCCCTGGAGTATCTATAAGATTTAGTATATACTCATTGCCATCTTTAGCTAAATATTTCATTCTTACTGCTTGAGATTTAATTGTAATTCCTCTTTCTCTTTCAATATCCATATTATCAAGCAATTGCTCTTGCATATCACGAGTTTTAACACTACCAGTAATTTGTAACAACCTATCTGCAAGAGTTGATTTCCCATGATCAATATGTGCAATTATACTAAAATTTCTAATATTATCTTGTTTCTTCATTTTTTACCTCATACTTTTATACTGATTATTATATCAATTTTATGTCTTTTTAGCAAGATAACTATATACTTTTTAAAGAAATTATTAATAATAATTAAATAAAATATAAATCTTAACTATAATAACATATTAATATAACTAAGAATGTGATATAATATATGTACAGGTGAAATGACTATGTTTGAAATTAATGATAATGTTAAATTAAATGAAAGTTCTAAAGAGGGAAAAGTTATATCAATCTTAGAAAAAAATAATTATATTATTCTAGTTAATAATAAAAAGATAAAAGTATCTGGTGATAAATTAAAATTATGTAAAAGTTCTAATCCTAAAAAGGAAACAAATACAAGAATCAATATGGAGGTTAAAATCTATGACAGAGAATTTTTACCAGAAATAATGATTAGACATCAAGTTTTAGAAGAAGCAATTTTTAATTTAGAACAATTTATAAACGAGGCTAAGTTTAACAATATAAAGAGTGTTAAAATAATACATGGAAAAAATGGTGGCATTTTAAGAAAAGCTGTACATGAGTTTTTAAAGTCTAATAAATATGTAGAATCATTTAGACTTGGAAACTACTTTGAAGGCAGTTATGGTGTAACAATTGCTACTTTAAAAAAATAGTTACAAAAATACCTCTATGTTAAAAAATTATAGCATAGGGGTATTTTTTTAATATTTAGTTTACTTTTAAGAGTTCTATTACAATATTATTTTCATTTATATGCACCCTACTATCATCTATAGAAGTAATAAGCATCTTAATTAAATATTTAAAAGAACCTGATAGTTTTTTTATGTTTTGTGACTCAACATCAAATAACCAATTATTTTCATCTTCTGTTAAAGAAAACTTTAACTTATCATTGCTTTTAGATACCTCTGTAATTCTTTTTATTATTTCACAAATCAAGTACATTATATCATTTACATTTCCCTTTAAATAACTATTTGGCCTTAAAGAAATGTTAGAATTATAATCTAATGCTTTTATCTTTACTTGATTTTTTACAATCAAATTTATAAGTTCAAACACATCAGTAGCATCCATAATAGAATCTGAGCTTTTTGAAGATTGATTTATCAAAGAAGTTAAAACTTTATCAATACTTAATAACGTATTTTTACTATTATTGTAAAATCCATTTAGTTTATCAATATCCTCTTTAGTTGTATCATCATAAATCTTTTTTATCAACATATTATTTAATTCTATAGAAGCAGTAACTGATAGTAAATCCGCCTTTATTTCTTGGGCTATACCATTAATAAGCGAGCCAATGGCATTTTGCTTATACTTAGAAAGTTCTATTTCGCTTTGCTGTTTAAATATCTTAACAGCAGATATAAGTTCTAAATTTAATCTATCAATTCCCTCAGTCTTGTCATAATAATTTTGTATATTTAGATTCTGCATTGTTTCTATAGGTGGTTTTTGACCAGAAAAACCTGTTTGCAATATTATAATCAACTGTTTATTATTTTCTCTTATTTTATGTATTACTTCTTCTCCTGTAAGACCAGGCATATAATAATCAAGTAATGCAATTTGGTAGTCTTTTTTTTGTAAAGCTTCAAGTGCTTGATTTCCATCTGTTACCTTGTCTACATTATACCCTAATTGTTTTAAAAAGCTATATGTCATAAGTAAGTAATCTTCATCATCGTCCGCAAGTAAAATATTTATATTCTTAATTATATCTTGATAATTCATAAAAACATTAACCTCCTATAGTATAAAAATATAATTTCTATATCCAAACATATTTTATCATTAATAGACAAAATTGTAAAGAAATTAATAATGTTAAGTAGCTATATTTGTTAAATAATTTCCAAACTTATCAAATAATGCTTTCTTTATCTTTAAATTTTCCTCATTTTTCAAATTTTTATCACTTTTTATAAGGCTTTTAGCAGCTTCTTGTGATTTTTTTAAGATTTCCATGTCTTTTAATAAATCGGCTAATTTAAATTCTGGTAAGCCAGATTGCCTTATTCCAAAAAAATCTCCTGGTCCTCTTAATTCTAAATCTTTTTGTGCAATTTTAAAACCATCATTGCTTTTTTCCATTATTCTTAATCTTTCTCTGGATTTTTGAGATTTATTATCACTTTTTAATATACAGTATGATTCAAAATTACCTCTTCCTACTCTTCCTCTTAATTGATGTAGTGCTGCAAGTCCAAATCTATCAGCATTTTCAACAACCATAACAGTTGCATTACTCACACTTATTCCCACTTCTATAACCGTAGTAGAAATTAATATATTAATTTTATTTTCCTTAAACCTTTGCATAATTTCATCTTTTTCTTTATTCTTCATTTTTCCATGCAAAAATTCTACACAATACTCCTTAAAATATTCATTTTTGTATATTTCATATAATTGCTCTACAGAAGTTAAGTCTAACGTTTCATTATTTTCAACTAATGGACATACAACATATACTTGTCTACCTTCATCTATATTTTTCTTTAAAAAGATATTTAGTCGTTCTTGATATGAGCTATTTATAACAAAAGTCTTTACAGGAGTTCTACCAGGTGGCATTTCATCAATTATAGATAAATCTAAATCACCATAAAGTATTATAGCAAGTGATCTTGGAATTGGTGTTGCCGTCATAACAAGAGTATCTACATTTTTACCCTTATTTGAAAGTTTCATCCTTTGATTTACACCAAATCTATGTTGCTCATCTGTTATAACCAAACTTAGATCATTAAATTCTATATTATCCTCTATAATAGAATGTGTCCCTATTAATATATCAATTTCTTTATCTTTTAACCTTTTAATTATATTTTCTTTATTCTTCTTTGTAGTGCTAGATGTTATAATATCCACATTAATTCCAATTTTACTAAAATAACCCTTTAATTCATTGTAGTGCTGATTAGCAAGAATCGTAGTAGGAGCCATAAGAGAAGCTTGATGACCATTTTTAACAGCTACATACATAGCAACAGCTGCAACCATAGTTTTTCCACATCCAACATCTCCCTGAACTAATCTATTCATTACATTTTCACTTTTAAAATCATCTAAAATTTCATTGATAACTCTATTTTGAGCCTTTGTTAATTCAAAAGGTAAAAGTTTTAGAAATTCTGCAATACTTAAGTCAGAGTATTTATGATCTTTTTTTACACCTAAACTATTATTTTTTAGTGTCATTAAAGCTAGTTGAAGTAAAAAAAGCTCCTCAAATATAATTC
>CAKOYA010000039.1 GCA_934130325.1 uncultured Clostridia bacterium | reverse complement strand
TATGGAGCAGGTAGTGGGAATCGAACCCACGTCATCAGCTTGGAAGGCTGAGGTTCTACCATTGAACTACACCTGCAAATATAAAATTAAATATAACAAGAAAATATATGGAGCAGGTAGTGGGAATCGAACCCACGTCATCAGCTTGGAAGGCTGAGGTTCTACCATTGAACTACACCTGCAAATATAAAATTAAATATAACAAGAAAATATATGGAGCAGGTAGTGGGAATCGAACCCACGTCATCAGCTTGGAAGGCTGAGGTTCTACCATTGAACTACACCTGCATTTCTCTTGACAAAAAAGATTATAAAACATATTATCAATTTTGTCAAGAGTTTTTTTTAATTTTTTCAAAATCTAGCTATCTAGTTAGCCTTTATATTAATTACATACAAAATATAAAGAGATTACCCGGTAACTAATTATAGTTAAACCGGGCTTTCTCCTAGTAAAAATTACTTTGTTTTTGAGAATTTCATAATATTTTCATACGCACTTAAAAACGGAATACGCCACCCAATTACTTCAATATCATATGTAGCTCCAATTTCAACATCTGCATATACATCTGATGAATCCCATCTTAATTTAAAAAGATCATCCTGAATGCAAAATGTTTTGGTTTTACCATTTGTCAGTTTCGTAAATACAAGATATTTAGAACTATTGCCACTGTTTTTCACATCTTTGTCTGTTACTCTTACAGTATACGTTTTTGTAGAATAGTAATTAGAGCAAAGAGGTATAGCAATTAAAATTGCCAAAATAATTGCAATTGCTCCAATAGTCCGTTTTTTTGATAACCGCTTGCTGTAATACATATAAATTCCTCCTAATCTTCTTGCGTTTGCAAGTTACTATATTTATTTTAACACATTTCCTAATATAATTCAAACATTTTTACAAATTTAGACAATTTAGACAAACGCTATTTTTATGCTACCTCATGCACTCATATATTCAAGGAATAATAAAGTATTACATACTATCTATATTAGATATAAACAAAAAAACTGTTACAATTTAAAAATTGCATTCGTTATTCCTTCAAATTACCAAAAATCTCTTTCTGAAACTCTCTCTTCTATTATCATTTTTATACTTCTTCATTAATAATATATTTTTTTATTATTTCTATAACTTCATCATGTACTATTCCATTACTTATCACTGCACCTTTTATACTTCTATCATATCTTTGATCATTTCCAAATAAATCAGTTACCTTTCCTCCTGCTTCTTCAACAATAAGTTTGACAGCAGCAATATCACAATGTTTATGCTCTGTTCCAGTAAAAATTGTCAAACTATAATCTCCTGTAGCCACACAACAACTAGCTCTTGCAATACTTCCTATATCATTTAATCTAGTCTTTTTTCTTAATTCTTCAAATACTTTGCAAACATTATATTTTGCTTTTGACCACATATCACAATGACAAACTGTTTTTATATCATCTAAGCTATAATTATTTACCGATATTTCTCTATTATTTTTATATGCTCCTTTTCCTTTTATAGCAGAATATAAACTATCTGTAAAAGGATCATAAACTACTCCAACACTTGGATTTCCATCAATGACTAATGCCAGTGAAAATACTGCCACAGGTATATGTCTAGCATACATAGCAGTTCCATCTACTGGATCACATACCCATACAAAGTTACTTTTTCCCTCTTGTTCTTCTTCTCCGTCTACTGCATGAGTTGGATATTTTTCTTTCACTTTTTTAATTAAATATGAATTTATTTCTGTGTCAGCAATAGTTACAATTGTTTTATCTCCTTTATAACTGGCACCGTTATTTTGCTCAAAATATTTAATCATTATTTTGCCTGCCTGATATGCTATATCCTTTGCAAATTCTAAATATTCTTCCATATTAATATTACTCCTTAACTTCATTATTAGTTGTTTGCAATTATAAAGATATTTAATTATTGGCTGGGGTACTGTGATTCGAACACAGGAATGTCGGAGTCAGAGTCCGATGCCTTACCACTTGGCGATACCCCAAAATATACTTTTCAATTAAAAGCAAATTTATAATAGCACAAATTAAACACAATGTCCAGATATATAATAACAATTTTAATTCGTAATAACAAAAGGTGGACACTAATAACCTAGAAATCTTCCAGAAATTAAGTCCACCCATGCTCAAAAAAAATTTATTCTTAACACAATTCGCCAAATTTCAACAAAATTATAAATTAATAGAGGTAATGCCTATACATTAATATTATCAACTATTATATCAGTTTGATATGTATATAACTCACTTTTCCAATTGTATTTATCAACAATTGTTCCTTCTTTAAAGCTAATTTTCAAAATTCCATTCTCTAAAATCTTTGACACTCTTATCAGGCATTTAAAAGTATTATTTTTCTTTTCAATATTTCCAATTTCTATATTAGGGTTCACTAAAACGTCACCCACATATACTTCTAAATCAGATTTTTCTATTCTTGACAGATTAATGTTCTTCTCTTTTACTTCAACCATAAAAGTAATAATATCATTGCTATTTGCATATTCTCGATTCTTGGTATTCGAATTTTCAACACTTATTACTTCTAGTGTTGGCTTTGTTCTGTCCAAATTCACACTTGCCACATCTAGATTCCATAAAAAAATATATTTTGAATATGAAACTGTTGCAACACTTAAACATATAATTAAAAAAGTAAATATATAAATAAATTTTCTATTAATATTTACACCTCCCATTAAATAGCCTCTCCTGTCACATATATATTAAAAAAATATTTTTCTATACTAAGACTATCTATTGTATCTTGTTTATCTTCTTTTTCAGATTCATCATATGGCCAATACCAACGGACAGAAATCACTTTTTGTTCATCTTTTTCTATATCTCCTACTAAACTCTTTTCTAATTCTTCTAGAGTTTTTGCTTCTGCTTTTGTATTCATTTCTTGAAATCTTAAATTCTTAGGCTTTGCTGTCAAGCTTTCAAATTTAATATTATATTTTGTACTTTCATTTGCACATAAAACTATATCAAACATTCCTTCCAAACCTGGTGCAATCTTTTCATTTATCAATGTTTTAGTATTTATAGTTTCAGTTAAATTCACTTGATTAAAATCTGCATTTTTCAATGAAACCACAAACATATATTGCATAATATCAAGTTCATTTCTTTTTACTTTATCTTTTTTTTCGATATTATCTTGATTTTTTTGAAATGTTTTAAGAAATAAAATATCATCAAAATTTAGAGCAAATCCTACATTTTTCCTTACTAATATGAATATAAACACTATTATAATAATCAAAAATATTGTTATAAATTTTTTATTACGTTTCATTTTTTAATCCTCTTATTTCAATTGTTCAGAGTGTATTTTTATTTGTATTTTTTCAACAATATCTTTCATAAAACTACTAGCTGTTTTATCATAAAATATTTTCAATTCATATATATCTTCTTGTTGCTCATTATTAGGCATCTCCATTTTTTCAGTAGAATTTTTATTTAAAACTATTTTATTTCCATTTTTGTATAATTCATATTTAATAGTATCTTTCAACTTTTCATCAATTGTATCCTCAATATTTATTACATATTTCATTTTCACATCTGTTATTTTACCTTCATTATTATAATTTCTTACCAAAAACTTATATATACCTTGCTGATTTTCATCTGTTATATTTATTTTTGGATTAGATTCCACTTCTATTATTGGATTAGCTATTTCAGTATTTCCACTTAAAAATAATTGTCCAGAATTCTTTCCCAAACTATACCCTGTTAAAAACAACATAAATATTATCGTCAAAACTATTATATATGTTAGATTTTTTAAATTTTCATTTCTTTTTATTTCTTTATTTTTCATTTTCAAAATGTTCCTTTCCTAATTCAGAAACATAGCTAGAAAAAAATCGAATCTGACGCATTAAAATCTCAACTTTTCTCCAACCATAATATCATTTTTTACCATGGAAAAATCACTTTTCCTTTTATTGCATCTTCATATACTTTATAATTATCATTTTTATTATTTGCGTCACCTTTTGTTATAAATTCATTTTCATTCTTTTCTACAATTCTATGTGTAATATAATATTTACTATTTTCTTCTATTACTTCAAATGTAATAATATCTCCTACATTATATTTCTCTTGTTTTTTTATTACGATAAAATCTCCTTTTTTAAATTTTGGTACCATACTATTTGATGACACCCTTAAAATGGTAACCCCAAATGGTTGAGAATCTTTAAGACAAAACTTTATAGATATAATTGTAACTGATATTAAAATTATTAGAATAAAAATAATTTGATTTTTTCTTTTATACATTTGATGTACTTGGCACCACTTGTGTTCCAGTTACTACAATGTCAAAAGAATAATTTGATATGTTCATTCCATCTTGTGTATCTTCCCTATCATTTTCAGCCAATTCTTCTTCACTTGATGTAGTTTGTGTTTGATAAGGCCATTGCCAATTAATAACAACTTGTTTTACTTTTGCATTTTCATCTGCATTAGCATCAATTGTTCCTCCTGCAACTTCAAGCAATTCACTTAAGTTTCTAAATGTAATTCCACTATATGTAAATAACAAATTAGATGGTTTTTGAGTTTCATTTTGTAATTTAAAATTATACTTTATACCAACATCAGAACCCCTTCCATCAACTTTTATAACAAAACTCCCCTTTGTTCCAGGTGCTATTTTATTATTAACTAAAGTTTGATCATTTACAGTTGAAGCTAATCTAACTGTTTGAGTTTGTTCATTATCTCCATATACTTTAAAACTCCAAGCTGCAACCTCTGCACTTCCTGATCCTTTTATTTCTGTTACATATTTTGAAAATGTCTGTCCTCCTAAAAACGAAATTATTACTGCTGACAAAATTGCTGCAACTGCTACTACTTTCTTCTTTTTTGACATAAAATTCCTCCTTTTCTCTTTTAATTAAAATATTATATACATTGTTAGCTTTCATTTTTTCTTTAATAATTGGCAAAGTACATGTATTAATATTTTCTTTTTTAATTTGTGGATTTTCGTGACATAGAATTAAATTTATAAATATATCACTTTTAGAAATATTTTTCAGTATCAAACTGAAATAATGAATTATAAAATCATGAAAATGTTGTACTCATTATACTTACGAAAATAAAAAAAGTCAATACTTTATCACTTATAAAATATCGACAAAATCTGACATATATATTTTTTTACATTTTATTTTCTATTATTAACACCTATAATTCCACCTATCATACCAGAAAAAATAGCTACTAATATCAAAATAAAAGATTGTATATTTATAGAAAAATCAGCATTCAATAAACTAGAAATTATATACAAAATCAATACGTAAATCAATCCTATAATTCCACCTAACCATATACCATTTTTTACTATTTTTCTACTCTCTAAAATAGTTCCTACTAAAATACTAATTCCTGTAACAACAATAATTACTGGAACTATTGTATTTTCTGATACACTAGTATATGTTAAAACTATAGCAAAAATAGCTAAAAGTACAAAACTCACAACTAGTGAGATTAAAACACCTTTAAAAATCTTTTTTATAAATTTATTTGAAGAAGATTCCATAATATTTCATCCTTTCTTAAAAATTATAAGTCTTATTTAATATTATGAATCTCTTTTATATATATGTTAAAAACTCATTATTATTTTTCTAACTCTAAAATATCTGCAATATTTTCTTCTAAAATTTCTATAAATCTTTTTATTATTTCTTCTCTTGAAAAATCCTTATGATATACCGCTTTTAAAGATGTAGCAAGTTCTTTTGTCTCATCTGAAAATTTTTCTTCATTAACATTAAATCCAATACTAATCAATAAATAATTAATATGTCCAGAAACTGTATTTACTTCTGTTAATATTCCAGATATTTTTTTACCATTTAACATCAAATCATTTGGATTTCTTATTTCAAGATTATATCCATACAATTCTTTTATTGCCTTTTGCATACTTTCAGCTACAGTTATTGTTAAATTATCTAATTGATCTACATCACACTTTGGCATCAATATAATTGTCATAGCAATATTTTCTTCTGAACCAGTATACCAATTTCTACCATGTGTACCTATTCCATCTGTTTGCCTATCAGCTAATAATATTGAACCATTATCTATAAGACTCAATTTTCTTACTATCTGTTTAGACTTCATATGAGTTGATTCAAATTCTTTTCTATAACATATTTGTTTTCCTATAATTTTAGTATTTGCTTCTTGAATTTTTAAAATATCCATGCTATTCAACTCCTTTTCTTCAATTATATTCAACTATTACATTTTTAGTATTTTCTAACTCTTAATGTTCTAAATTACCTTATTTTTTTAAACATTATACCCTTTGCTTTACTATTTGTAAACACTTTTTTACAAATTAATTATATTTTCATATCATAATTATTTTTATATTATTTGTTCGCGCGCGAAATTTGCAAAGCAAATTTCTGTGCATTGTTATATTTTATATTCCAGGAAGTTCAAAGAACTTTCCTAGAATATGAGGAAACAAGCTATACTCAAAACATGAGCATAGCTTGTAAAATTAATTTTTAGTTTTTTATTACAATGGATTTGAAAGTTTTTCATTTCCATCCAGAAAATATTTTACTGAGCTTCCATCATTTAAAAATACAAACCGTTTTAATTTGTAGAAGCCTGCCCCATCAAAACCTCTGAACGGCTTATACCAAATATAAATGTTTCCATTTTCAATTGTATAAGCCGTGCCACTAGTAAGAGCATATAAGAGAGTCTTTTTCATATGGCGACTCCATATAGGCACACAAACCTCTAATTCATTATATCCAGCATAAGGTGTTTGATTTTTAGAATTAAATGAATCAAATTTATTTATTGCAATTATAGCCTCATCTGGAATTGTATCAAGTGTTGCTCTCTCCTTTTTAGAAAGATATTGCCTATCTCTTTTACCTGAAAAAACATGATCTGTAAACAAGCCAGATTGACTTTGTATCTCTTTACATCTGTAAAAATCTTCAATACTACTAAAATTTTTCATCTCAATACCTCCAATTACTCTCCAGATATTTAGTGTCCTCCAATAATCCTGACTGTTCAGCTTCAATCAATGGTACTGTTTGGAAATATTTATTCCATGTTTTTGCTAAAGTGTATCCTATCTTCTGAAACCAATGAAAATTGTTATATTTTTCATTAATCTCATTAGATGAAATACCTATGTCATCAACTTCAGTACTATTGCTCCAACCTTTCCAAAATTCTATTACTACATCTTTCATCATGAAAGGTTTATCATTTTCATAGATATGAACCTTAACCCGCATTAAACATCCCCAATTCAATTTATCGTTAGGAAGAATCTGTAAGAATTCGATTCTATATCTTTTAAAACTAACTGTTTCCTCATAACTTGACCCAAAAATCCAATAGATTGCACCAAGTTTTTGACTCAACTCTTCTTCTGAAAAATTGTTAGCTTTTTTTACAGATGTTGCTTCTGCAATAAATATACCATTACTTTTCCTTAAAGTATCATACTCCGCTTCTAATCCATAAAGAATTTTCCGTGCAGTTTCCACTTCCGGACCTACTTTTTGTAATTTAATTCTCTGCTTAAGCATATTGATTCTATGCTCAAGACTTTTTAATCTTTCATTAACATCATTAGCTTGCATTTTGTTTACCTCCTCGTTGTTTTTTTTTTGCTAGCACAGTAAATCTTTTCTACCTTCCTTAAAAATATTTGTACATTTTCAATTATATCACATTTGTTATTTTATGTAAAGTTTTATGTTTTACATATAGGATAAAAATAAAAAAATAACAACCTTCATTTTTTGAAAGTCGTTATTTATTTTGGCTGGGCTGGCTAGATTCGAACTAGCGCATGCCAGAGTCAAAGTCTGGTGCCTTACCGCTTGGCTACAGCCCAATATAA
>CAKOYA010000038.1 GCA_934130325.1 uncultured Clostridia bacterium | reverse complement strand
ATTATAAATTTTTATAGAATATTTTTTTGTTTCTAATGTTAAGAGTGTTGGCATAATTATCCTTCTTCCATTTCTGATATTGCTTTTCTAATATTTTCTGTCTTATATCCCTTTTTCATAAGATATTGTATTATTTCTTCTGGTTCTGCTGAGCCTTGTTTTTTATACAATATATTAGCTGCTGATCTTTTTTCGTATTCTTCCATTTCATCTCTATTTTCATAAATGTAATTTTCAATACTATCTTTATCTACACCTTTTGACATCAATTTATATTTTAACTCTCTTAGAGATAAGTTTTTTAATGATTTATAATTATTTATTGTTTTTTCCAAATACTCAATATCATTTATATATTTGGCTTCTTTTAAATAATCTATAATATCATTCAATAACTCTTCTGATATAGTTTTAGAAAACTTATTTCTAACTTCTTGTTCTGTTCTTTTTTTGAATAAAATATATTTTAATACCTTTGTTTTTTGTTCATCAAATTCTTCTATATTGTACATTATAACTCCTTATATTATTCTTCTCCATCATCATCCATATCTATTTCTGGTATTTCTTCTCCTAGACTTTCTTCAAAAGCTTTTTCTGCATTTGCTCTTACTTTGCTTTCTACTTCATCTAATATTTCTGGATTTTGTTTTAAGTATTTCTTTACATTTTCTCTACCTTGTCCAATTCTTTCTCCATTATAACTAAACCATGAACCACTTTTTTCTATAATATCCATATTTACAGCCATATCTAATATGTTTCCTGCTCTTGAAATACCTTCTCCATATACTATATCAAATTCTGCTTCTCTGAATGGTGGTGCTACTTTATTTTTTACTACTTTTACTCTTGTTCTACTTCCTTTTATTTCTCCATCTTGTTTAATATTTTCTGCTTTTCTTATATCTAATCTAACTGAAGCATAGAATTTTAATGCTCTTCCTCCTGTTGTTGTTTCTGGATTTCCAAACATTACTCCTATTTTTTCTCTTAATTGGTTTATAAATATTAAAACTGTTTTTGATTTATTAATAGCTCCAGCAAGTTTACGTAATGCCTGAGACATTAATCTTGCTTGTAACCCCATATGAGAATCTCCCATATCTCCATCAATTTCTGCTTTTGGTACTAATGCTGCAACAGAGTCAACTACAATTACATCTAATGCTCCACTTCTTACTAAACTTTCTGTTATTTCTAGTGCTTGTTCACCTGTATCTGGTTGTGAAACTATTAAATTATCTATATCTACTCCTAATTTTTTAGCATATACAGGGTCTAAAGCATGTTCTGCATCTATAAATGCTGCTTCTCCACCTTCTTTTTGAGCTTCTGCTACTACATGTAATGCTAATGTTGTTTTACCAGATGATTCTGGTCCATATATTTCTATTATTCTTCCACGTGGAAGTCCACCAATTCCTAAAGCCATATCTAAGCTCAATGCTCCTGTTGGAATTGCTTCTATTTCCATCGCTTTATAATCTCCTAATTTCATTACAGAACCTTTTCCGAATTGTTTCTCAATTTGGCTTAGTGCTGTTTCTAGTGCTTTTTTCTTGTCTATGTTTTCTGCCATTATTTTTTCCTCCTTATTTTTATAAAACTTTTGTTTGATAAATGTATTATATACCAAATTTTTGTTTTGTCAATACTTTTTCGAAAATTTATTTGTACCAATCTGAAATATGATAAAATACATTATACCAATTTGGCGTTACATCGCCTTTTAATCCAGTACTATAAGCTACAGTAAATTTATTATTATATAAACTTATATATGGTACATCTTCTTTATAAATTTCTGCTAACTTTTTATATTTATTAGTCAATGTGCCTTCATCTGTTGTATTTTTGACCTCATCCATTATTGATTTTACCTCATCACTTTGATAATTAGCTATGTTACCATCTCCAAAAAATGTTGTTAAATCTGGTGTTAATGAAAGATTTATACTACACAAAATCATATCATAATTCTTAGTATTTAAACTATTATTATATTGGTCACTTGACAATTGAACTACATTTACATGTATTCCTTGAGCCTCTAGCTGTGATGCAATATTTTGTGCTACAGCAATTCTATTTGAATCACCTGCTTTTACTGCAAGACTTAATTGTAATCTTTGAGTTTTATAATTTTCGATCTTTTGCCAATAATTACTTTTATATGCCCAGCCTCCATCTGTTAAAATCTTTTTAGCCTGATCTGGGTTATATCCTGCACTTGCATCTTGTTCTTGATAAATCCATGAACCATAATCTAATGGAAAACTTGATGTAAAATACTGATTATTAAATACATTTGATACTATATTTGTTTTATCTATAGAATATGATATTGCTTTTCTAACTTCTTTTCTTGATAAAAATGTATTCGCATTATTTAGTGCTAAAAATACATGTTCTCTACCTTTCATTTCTTTTTTTGCATATCCTATTGTACCTATATATTCTTGTAAATTACTATTATCTGTATCTATTAAATCCAAATTTCCCATTTTAAAACTATTGTATAATTCCGCCAATGATGAATATAAATTTACTGTTATTTTTGTCAAAGTTAATTTTGTTTTTGTATCCCACCAATTATTATTTTTTTCAAGTGTTAAATGTGTAGATTGTACATCTGTATATTTATACATTCCTGTTCCTACTGGCACTAAGCCTGCATTAAATTCTTTATCTTGAAAAAATTGACTTGACATTATTGGAAATGTTAATTGATACTCAAAAAATGGAACTTCACTATTTAAATTTATTTTTAATGTGTAATCATCTGTAATATCTACACTATCAATATTTTTTACTTGTGAAGTATAAATTGAATTTGAATTTTTTATTACGTCAATTGTATATTTTACATCTTCTGCAGTAAATTTTTCTCCATCTGACCATCTTACATTTTCTTTTAGCTTTATTATATATGTAGTGGCATTTTGCTTAGCCCATTCTTTTGCTAAACAGCCTTCTGCTTTATAATCTGATGTAATTTGAATTAATGGTTCATATACTAATCTTGATATATCTTGTATATTTTTATTTTTACTCAATATTGGATTAGTACTATCTAATGATGCTACTCCTAATGTGATTTCTGTTACTTTTTTCTCTTCAGTTCCTACTGTTGTTTGATTTTGCTCATCTTTCTTTTCTTCTGTTTTTATTTTATATACTGCAAAAACCATTATGCATATAACAAATATTGCAAATACATATTTAAAAAAATTAGATTTCATTTTAATCACATTCCTTTTCTTTGCAATTTTCTTCTATCTTTCTTCCATATCATACATGATTTTAACAATTTTTTCAAGTTTTTTGCAGAAATAATAGAACAAATTTATTTTTAAGATACAATAAGGGATAGTGTATGTATATGATAAAATAACTTTCTCGGTTCAATACACAAACTAATAATTTCTAAAATAAGTTAATGGCTTCCTTCAGCTTAGTCCTCGCTTCGCTCGACGTGAAGCTCTTCCATTAACTTATTTAAGAAATTCTAAGATTGCTCCAATCACATTCGAAAGTTATTTTATCATATACATACACTATCCCTTTATAATTAGTTAGTAATTTTTTCATGTATTTGCTGTAATATATTTTCAGAAACATCAGTTTTAAAATCAATTGAAATCTTACTTTCAGACACATTTAATTCCAGCATTTCCAACTTATTATCTGCAATAATTTTTAATATATCACTAATAAGATTTGTATTCCTAATAATACCTGTACCAACAACAGATATTCTTGAAATCTCTTTTTTAACGATACTTTTAACTGTATTTTCTTCAATAATATCTGAAATAACAGTTCCAGCCTTATTATTGAAAGTAGATTTTGTAATTATAGGTATCTTATATTTTTCAGCAATTTCTATACATCTGCCATGTAGGACTTTTGCCCCTTCACTAGATAATTCTAGCATTTCATCATAAGACAAAGCAGGCAATTTTTGAGTGTTTGGAATCTTATTAGGATCAGCAGTATATACACCATCCACATCAGAAAAAATGTAGCAATTTTTTGCTTTTAAAGCTGCTGCAATAGCTACTGCTGTAGTATCTGAACCACCTCTTCCAAAAGTAGTTATATCCATTTTTTCATTAAAACCTTGGAATCCTGCAACTATAACAATTTTACGTTTTTCAAGTTCTTTGATAATTCTTGACACATTAATATTTTCCACTAATGCATTAGAATTAGTATTATTTGTATAAATTCCAGCTTGCCAACCAGTTAATGATATTGCTTTATATCCCATCTCATTTAATAAAATACTTAATTTTGCAATTGTAATCTGTTCTCCTGTACTAAGTAAAACATCCATTTCTCTATCTTTAGGGATTTCTGCTAATTCCTTTGCCTCTTTTATAAGTTTATCTGTAGTTTTTCCTTGTGCAGAAACTACCACCACAATATTATTTTCCTTATTATATAGATTTATTATTTTCTCTGCCACTAATTTTAATTTATCATTATCAGCTACAGAACTCCCTCCAAATTTTAATACTATTGTATCCATGTTGTTTTATCCTTCCTTAAAGTTAAAATATCTTTAGCTTTAAAATAATATAAGAAGTAGTATTGAAATTACAACACCACTTCTTATATTATATGTTTCTAAGACATTCAATTGTTATCTTTATTATCCTTTATTGTTATTTTATTAAATTCTGCACCTAAAAAAACTGTATAAAAACATGCATAAGTCCACATCATTATAAGCATCAAAGTTGTCAAACTTCCATAAGTTATTGAAAATCCTTTGAATATACTTAAATATTTTGAAAACACAAATGATATCACATTAAGAGATATTGCTCCAAATATTGCTCCATAAATTTGACTCTTAAAACTTACTTTATGTCTTGGCATAAATTTATATAATAATATAAATATTATAAAAGTTACAAATATAAAAGTAAGTTCTGCCAAAATTGATGATATCACATTATAATTTTCAAGAGCCCCAAAATGTTCTTGAATTACTTTTATAAATTGATTTCCAAATACTAATGCTGTCATTCCTAAAACAATTAAAATTATAAATAATAATGTTTCAAAAATAACTTTTATTCTCAAAAATATATATGAAGTTACCTTTTGGCTTTTAGTTCCATACACTGTTTGCAATCCCGCTGTTAATGCATATAAGCCTTTTCCTGCCGCCCAAATTGTAAATATTATTGATATTGATACTGTTCCTAATGATTTTGAATACACTTCTTGTACTATTCCTAAAATCATTTCACTCATACTTGATGGTATTATTTTTGATATCACATTAAAAAGTGTTTGTGGCTCTATACCTGTATATTGTATTAATGTTATTAGTAATATCGTAAATGGTATGAATGATAAAATTGTATAATAAGAACATTGTGCCGCACTTTCACTAATATGATCTTTTCCCATATTTTCCGATAATTTTTCTATCTTTTTATAAATATTTTGAAACTTTGCTTTATTCATATTCAAAATTTCCTTTCCTCTAATAGTGTAAAAAACGTAGCGGACTTTAATGATATTTTACACTCATAAAAGCCATTAAAGTCCGTATTTTTTAGTACATCACTGCACTTTACTGGAAAAACCATATTAACAATTTTGTAACAACATACAAAACTATTAAAGAACCAATTGCCATAAAAATTTTAATTGGTAATGAAAATGATAAAAATAAAAATATTGAAAATTCAAAGATTACCACAGGTATAAGCAAAACAATCATTACTTTTACAATTGGTAATTCTTCTAATTCTTTTGAAGCATATTGTACATCAAAAAAATCAAGATTAATATTATACATATAGGTCTTTAGTTTATCTTGTATCATATTACCTAGTGTAACATATATAAATACTCTTAAACTAAAAATTAATAATATTAGTAATGCTAAATCATTAAATATTTCATTCATTAACCAATAACTATCTGTTCCTTGTGGATCCACATATACATAAAAAATAAATATTGCACCTGTAAGAATTTGGAATGTTATTGCCATTGCGTATAATAGCATAATCCAAATGTTTTCCAAAGAAGTTATGTTTAATATTAAAGCCATACTTCCCATTATTAGCATATATGATAATAAATTATATATGCCAGCTTTGCTTATTTGTGAAATAAACTCTATTGTCCGTATTTCCACATATTCCTTACTTATCTTCTTCATATTTTTTCTCCTTTCGCTACTATAATTATAGTTATTCGAATTTCTTAAATTTTAAACTACTAAAATATTATCACAAAAACATTGATTTTTCAATACTTTTAAAAAATCTCTTTACATATCTCAACATATTGTAGTAATATATATAAGAGCAAAAAACATTAGCAAATATTTAAGTTTATGTATACAATTTGCAAATAAGAAAGGATTTTTTAAATGAATACTATACCTCAATTTTTATATGATTTTTTATTAAATCAATACGATAAAAATATTATAGAAAATATTATAAATGGCTACACTCAAAACAGACCTTTAACTTTGAGAGTAAACACATTAAAAACAAATCTTAAATATATAGAAAACTTTTTTGATAATCTACATATTTCTTATAAAAAAGTTTCTTGGTTTACAGATGCTTTAATTTTAGAAAATACATCTGAAGAACAAATTAGAAATTTAGAAATATATAATAATGGATTTATATATTTACAGAGCTTATCTTCAATGATTCCTCCTATTATTTTAAATCCAGGCCAAAATGAAAATATTTTAGATATGACTGCTGCTCCAGGTGGTAAAACTACTGAAATGCTTGCTCTTTCTAATAATCAAGCTTTTATAACTGCTTGCGAAAAAAATAAAATCAGAGCCGATAGATTAAAATATAATATTGACAAACAAGGTGCAAATAGAGTTAATGTTATGCTAACAGATGCTAGAAATTTAGATAACTTTTTTTCTTTTGATAAAATCTTGCTAGATGCTCCTTGCAGTGGTAGTGGTACCATAAACATTCATGACAATAATTTAGAAAAACATTTTACTAAAGATCTTGTAACTCGTTCTACTAAGTTTCAAACTCAGCTTTTAGCTAAAGCTATAAAATTGTTGAAACCTGGTCATGAAATGGTCTATTCTACTTGTTCTATATTATCTATTGAAAATGAGAAAATTATTCAAAAATTCATTGATTTAAACCAAATTGAAGTTATTCCTATTGATAAAAATTTATTTTTGGATGTTCCTTTTCTTCCTACTTCTATTGATGGTACCTTATGTATTGAGCCATCTGAATTTTATGAAGGTTTTTTTGTTGCTAAATTAAAGAAAATAATAAAATAATTTAGTGGTATTTACATAATTCTAATATTGTTGTATAATAATTATATAATAAATCCTTAGGAGGTTAGTATTATGTTACAAGAAAAACAACGGTTATTTGAAGAGCATATTGCAGATTTAATTGCAGATTCTTTCTTTGAAAACATGTATGACTGGACTCATACACCAGATTTGAATTGCTATGCTTTTGCCAGAGGATTGACATATCCTGATTCTAAGCATCAATTTTATGCACCTGGTAAAATTTATCAGATGAAATTTGGTTATGGAAATGTTCTGCAAAATGAGTGTAATCCTCGTTTTATAGACAAATGTATTGAAAATGACAGTATTGCATTAAAGCAAAATTGTCAAAGAGTTTCTTTTAGTGATATTAAAGAAGATGATGTGAATTTTTATTTTGCTATAACAAAATTTCATTTGCCATCTCTTCCAAATGAATATCATTGGCATTTTATATGCAGAACTCCAAGTGGATTGTGGCTTCATAAACCTAATTGGTTTAGTAATGTTCAATTTATAAATTGGATTGAATATGGTAAAAGTTTTTTCTTTTCTGCAACTCCATTGGAAGTAGATAAAATGCTTGTTCATCCTAGTTCTGATTGGGTTCAGTATGAAGGCTTTTGTTTCGAAAATTACTTCTACAAATTAGAACTTGCGGAAGATTAGCCTATTTTGTTTTTCATGTTAATGAACAGTACTTTTGCTTTTTGCAAATTTACTGTTCATTATTTTTATCATTTAATACTTTATTAAATTTATTACACAAATCAACTATATAATTATATTTTAATAAATCTTTTTGCCATGTTTTATTTATATTTTCAAACCCATAATACAAACCCGCAAGACCTCCAACACAAGCTCCTACTGTATCTGTATCATCCCCTAAATTTATTGCTCCAATTATAGATTGATTATATGATTCTGTATTAAATAGCACCCATAAAGTAGCTTCTAATGTGTTTATTATAAAACCTGTTGATTTTATATCATTTAACGAATACTTTTTTATATTATGTTTTAAAATTCTATCATATTTATTAATTGTTTCTTTAGAAAAATATGCATTATATTTTATTTTTTTTATTATCTTATATGCATCAAGTAAATTTTTATTACTTAATAATTCAATACCATACATAACATATATAAAACATCCCATTACACTTATTTCGTGTCCATGAGTAATTGATGATACATTTTTTACTACTTCATATATTTCTTTTTCATCCATATTTCTTGAATAACAATAATATACTAATGGCAATATTCTCATTAATGAACCATTTCCATTATCTAATTCATTTATTCCTCCACATTTTTCTGCTTTTTCTTGTTTTGTTTCAAATTTTGAAATTGCTGTTAAACATGTTCTTCCTATGTCAAATACTTTTCCATTAGCTGTATATTCTCCATTTTTCATCCATTTTAAAAAATTAGTTCCTATTGTATTATAA
>CAKOYA010000037.1 GCA_934130325.1 uncultured Clostridia bacterium | reverse complement strand
ACAATAAAAGTATATGTTAGAAAAAACACGAATGAATAAATTTTTATGAAATTAAAATTACTAGATATAAAATTTAGAGTAATTAAACCATAAAATTAAGAATAAGTAAAGTATATTTTTAAAAAAAATATGTATTTGACAAAAGTCGTGGAAATACTTTAAACTTTCGACAATTATATAAGGTACTTAAATATTTATTTTCTTTGAAAGAAGATTTTAAATTATTACGAGCTTTTGTATAAAGTATTGAAAAAATGTATATATCGTTATATAATAACAAAAAGTATAATTAATAAAAGTGTGGTGATACTAGTGTTTAAAAATTTAATGAAAAATACAGATTATATAGTATTAATTTGTGTATTTATTTTAATGACAATTGGAGTAATAGGGATATTTAGTGCGGGATATTCTACAGATATTAATAAGGATGAATATATAAAACAAATTATATGGTTTGGTGCTGTATTTATTATGATGATAATAATATGGATGATAGACTATAATATATTTGACATATTTGGATATATATTGTATATATCCCATTTATTCTTGCTGGTAGCTGTACTATTTACTCCTAAACTTATGGGGGCAAGTAGCTGGTTTAATTTAGGAGGGATATTATATCAACCTTCAGAATTAATGAAAATTGGGTATATATTATGTAGTGCTAAATTTTTTAGTATATTAAAAAATAATGTTAGTAAAAATGATAAGAGAAAAAAATGGTTGGTAATATTGACACTTACATTACTTTTTATTATTCCAGTAATTTTAATAATGTTACAACCAGATTTTGGAACAGCCATGGTTTTTGTAGTGATACTTGCATTTATGATATTTAAATTTGGGATTAAGTATAGATATATATTTATTTGTTTAGCTTTAGTAGCTTTACTTGTGCCTATAGTATATATGTTTATATTAAATCCTACTCAACAAGCAAGAATACAAGTTTTTATTAATCCTGAGCTTGATCCGTTAGGAAGTGGATATAATGCTATACAGTCTAAAATGGCTGTAGGTGCTGGAATGTTGTTTGGAACAGGACTTTTAAATGGGGCTCAGACTCAAAATGGTTATTTACCTATAAAATCCACCGATTTTATATTTTCAGTAATTTCGGAAGAAATGGGTTTTGTAGTTTCTGCGTTAGTCATAATAGTTTATGCTATTTTACTTATTAGAATAATCATGATATCTAACAATGCTCGTGATGATTTTTCAAGTTATATGGTTATTGGAATAGCAGGGATGTTGTTTTTTCATTTTGTACAAAATATAGGGATGACAATTGGATTATTACCAATTACTGGTGTACCGTTACCTTTTGTAAGTTATGGAGGAAGTAGTATGATTACAAGTGGAATGGCGATCGGAATAGCTCTTAACGTTTCTGCTAGAAAGTCAAAAAATATATTCTTTGATTAACAATTACTTGAAAAAATAAATTAAGTATAGTAATATATATATGGAGAAGTGATAGGTATGAAAAAAAATGGGATAAGTTTGGTTATAGTTACTGCTGCAGTATCTATAATGCTTTTGCTTGTATCAGTTGCATCAGTTGTTGGAAGTAATGCAATAAATTCTGCAAATTTTGAAGAGTATAAATCCGTGATTAATAGAGTATCGGATAATATTAATGAATATTATATTTCAAATAATAAATTACCTATTAAAAGTAGCAGCGTAAATATTTCTTCTGTTTCAGATGAATTTAAAGAAAACTTAATTGACAATAATGATAAAACGAATAAATTATTTGTTGTAGATATGTCTTTACTTGAAGATAAAACTATTGATAAAGGTAGTGGCACAATTGAAGATCAAGACGTTTTCTTGGTTGCTGAAAATACTAATAACGTGTATTATATGAAAGGGTATAAGTATAAAGGAAAAGTGTATTATGGGGTACAGTAATTATGAGTAAGAGTATTTTAGATTATATAGAAAAGATAGATGTAGGGGATATAGAAGTAAAAAATAATGTATTTCTTGCACCAATGGCTGGGGTTACTGATATACCGTTTAGAAAAATATGTAGAAAGTTTGGCCCAGGTTTAACTTTTACTGAAATGGCAAGTAGTAAAGCTTTGGAATTTAATAGTATTAAAACAACTAAATTGCTAAATATTATGGATGATGAGAGACCTTCTGCTGTTCAAATTTTTGGTAGTAATAAAGAAAGTATAAGAAACACTATACTTGCTTTAAATGAAGATGAGAAAATTGATATTATAGATATAAATATGGGTTGCCCTGCACCAAAACTTGTAAAAAATGGAGATGGTGCAGGTTTGCTTTTGGATCTTAAAAATATTGAAGGTATTATAAAAGAGGCAGTTAAAGTATCTAAAAAAGTTATAACAGTAAAAACTAGAAAAGGATTTGATGAGGAAAGGCCTACAGCAGTTGAGGTAGCTAAAATTTGTGAGCAAAATGGAGTAAAACAAATAACTATTCATGGTAGAACTAGAAACCAATTTTACAGTGGAACGGCAGATCTTGACATTATAAAAAGAGTAAAAGAAAAAATCAACATAAATGTTATAGGAAATGGTGATATATTTGACATAAATTCAGCTCTAAATATGTTTAAATATACTGGTTGTGACGGCATTATGATAGCAAGAGGAGCTATGGGAAATCCATGGATATTTAAGAGTATATTAGAAGGAAAACAATATGTACCATCATTAGATGAAAAATTAGCTTTAATATTTAAACATCTAGATTACTTATGTTTAGAAAATGGTGAAAAATTAGCATGTCTAAAATCAAGGAAACACATAGCATGGTATTTAAAAGGAATGAATTCTAGTACCAAAATAAAAGATGAAATAAATACTTCAGAAAGTATAACTAAGACTAAAGAAATCTTAAAAAAATATTTTACTTCATTAAAAGAGGAAAAAGATGATTACTAAACAAAAAAGAAATGAAATTTTAAAAAGATTTGAAAATAAAGACGAAAAAAATGTAGTGGCAAATGTTATAGATAAGGTATATAGGTATGAAAAAACAAATAAGTTAGAGTATACTAATTTTTTAAATATACATGAATATGAAATTATCTCAAAAATTTTAAATGAGCTTAAGGTAAAGTATTGTACTTTTCCAAAAGATAGTGGTTTTAACAAAAAAGTGGTAATTTTTTTGCCGGACTTTATAAATGAAGATTATGATGTATATTCTACTATTGTAACGGTTATAAAAATAATACCTAATTCAAATGTCAATTTAAAACATAAAGATTATATGGGAGCGTTGTATAATATAGGAATAAAACAAGAAATGATTGGAGATATTATTTGTAAAGAAAAATATGCATATGCTTTTTTAATTACTAAAGTAGTAGATTTTGTTAAACTTAATTTATTAAAGGTAGGAAACCAAATTGTAAGTATAGAGATTATGAATTTGAATGAAATTGATTATACAAAGTTAAAAAATAGTTTTAAAGAAAAAGAATGCATTGTTTCATCTTTAAGATGTGATGCATTGCTTGCTTCTGTATATAGTTTAAGTAGAGCGCAAGTAAAAGAAAAAGTTTTACAAGGTGACCTATATGTAAATGATAAGTGTGAATATTTTGCTAGCAACACTATAAAGGACAATGATGTGGTTTCCTTTAGAAAATGTGGTAAATTTAAAGTTGGTGAGGTTTTAAGAATAACTAAGAGTGGAAATATAGTAATAAATGTAAAGATATTTGTATGAATGGGTGAAAAAAATGGATTTAAAAATATTATATGAAGATAATCATATCATTGTAGTGATAAAGCCAGTTGGTATTCCAGTCCAAGCAGATAAATCTGGTGATTTAGATATGTTAACTATAATAAAAAGATATTTAAAAGAAAAATATGAAAAAAAGGGAAATGTATATTTAGGTTTAGTTCATAGATTGGATAGGATGGTAGGCGGAGTTATGGTTTTTGCAAAAACTTCAAAGGCCGCATCGAGAATATCTGAATATATTAGACAAAAAAATGTCAAGAAAAGATATTTAGCCATAGTAAATGGAAGTATGAAAATTTCTAGCAATAGTGTGGAACTTACTGATTATTTAATTAAAAATGAAAGATTGAATATAAGTAGAGTAGTAAAAAAAGATGTAAAAGGCGCAAAAGAAGCAAAACTTGAGTATAGAGTTATTAATAATTTTAAGTATAATAGTAGGGAATATTCTTTGGTAGATATAAATTTGCATACTGGAAGACACCATCAAATTAGAGTTCAATTTTCAAATATACGTCATCCACTTTATGGTGATATTAAATACCGGACAAAAAATAAATAAAGTAGGGCAAAATTTGGGACTATGGTCATATTATTTATCTTTTTTTCATCCTACTAAAGATGAGTATTTAGAATTTAGTTGTAAGCCAAATGAAGTAAAAGAATATAGAATGGATAAGATTTGGAGTGAATGTATATAAATGGATTTTGATAGTGTAAAAATATTGATCAATTCTTTAAATGATAAATTAAAACAATTAGAGCAGGCTTTAAATATAAACGAAAAGAAAAAAAATATACAAAAGCTAGAAGAAAAGACACTAGAAAATGGATTTTGGGAGAACCATGAACTTTCTTCGAACGTTTTAACAGAGTTAAAGAGTTTGAAAGACATAAATGAAAAAATTGATAATTTAAATAATAAAATATCAGATGCTAGTTTTTATGTTGAGGCTGCTGAGGAAATGAATGATATAGAAAGTTATAAAGAGGCAAAAGAAATTTGTAATACTTTACAATTAGAACTTGAAAAGCTGGAAATAAATACATTACTTTCTGGAAAGTATGACAAAAATAATGCAATTTTAACAATACATCCTGGTGCAGGTGGAACTGAGTCACAAGATTGGGCGTTAATGCTATACAGAATGTATACAAAATGGTCTGCAAAATCAAAGTTTAATGTAGAAATATTAGATTTGCAAGATGCCGATGATGCAGGAATTAAATCAGTTTCAATTCTTGTAAAGGGAGAAAATGCTTATGGATATTTAAAGGGAGAAAACGGTGTACATAGACTTGTAAGAATATCACCATTTGATAGTAATAGTAGACGCCATACGTCATTTGCAGCGGTTGAAGTACTTCCAGATATACCAGATGATATAACAATAGAAATAAAATCAGAAGACTTAGAAATGGATGTATACAGAGCAAGTGGAGCAGGTGGTCAGCATGTAAACAAAACATCATCTGCTGTAAGAATAAAACATATACCTACAGGGGTAGTTGTTAGTTGTCAGACGGAGCGTTCCCAATTACAAAACAGAGAAAACTGTATGAAAATGTTAAAAGCAAAATTGTATAAACTAGAAGAAGAAAAACATAAAAAACAAGTAAATGATATAAAAGGCGATACTTTGGATAATGGATGGGGGAGTCAAATTAGATCATATGTATTTTGTCCATACACATTAGTAAAAGATCATAGGACTAATTTTGAGATAGGAAATATACAAGCAGTAATGGATGGAAAAATAGATGAATTTATATATCATTACTTGAAATATGTTAAAGGAAATGGTATAATATTAACATAATTTTAAATATTATTCCAAAAAAATATTGAGGGAGGATTAATTATGTTGAATAAGAAAAGTGCTGTAGTTTTTGATTTAGATGGCACAATCTTTGAGGAGTTTTTAGACCGGGATAAGTTTTTCATAGACAAAATATTTAAAAATAATTATATTGTTTTTTTAATTGACAGACTTGCTCGAAAAGTAAACAGTTTTGATATTATAAAAAATAGTATGGCGTTTTTAAAATTACGACTGGCCATTTATTCATTGTTTAGTAATAAAAAATATAGTGAAATTATTAATCAATATGAAAAGTGGTATAGAAGTGAAGTTAAAGAGGCTATAGCCTGTAATATTGGAAAACTAAAAAATCGGAGATACAAAATAATTGTGCTATCTAATAATTTATTTTCAAAAAATCTAAGTTTAAAAACAGGTGATTTTTTATTACTAACTACTAAAAGTAAATTCAAAACTCTAAAAAAAATTAAAGAGGAATATAATATTTTATTTATGGTTGGAAATAACATGTCAGATGACATTTTACCTGCAAATATGCTGAATATTCCTACAATTTATTTAGGGAAAAATAAGTTTGTTAAATTGTTTTCTAAATTCTCATTTCAGGATTTTGAAACTATTTTAAAGTTTTTAAGATAATTGCTTGGAGGAATGACAAAATGAAACAAAAAATAGTTATGGTGTTTACAGTTTGCATGCTAATTTTCTTGGTAGCTGGATGTAGTAAAGTTGATAAAGAAGAGAGTAAAAATGATGTATTAATTGAGGAAGAAGAAATAATTGATATACAGCCTAAGAAGAAAGAGCTTATTGCTTCTGCTTCAACTGAATATAATTCTTCTAAAGAACGGCAAAAAAATATTGAAATTGCTGCAAATGAGCTAAATGGTACAAAAATAAAGCCTTTAGAAGTTTTTTCTTTCAATCTTATTCTTGGTGAAAGGACAAAAGAAAAGGGATATATGCCTGCACCTAGCTTTTTGAAAAAAGATGGTGCTGTAAAAGTTGTAAAGACTTTGGGTGGAGGAATATGTCAAGTATCGTCAACACTGTATATGACTATAAAAGATACTGGAGTGGAAGTAATAGAAAGACATCCCCACTCAAAAAGAGTGTCTTATTGCAATGAAGAAGAGGAAGCTATGGTAAACTATGGTACAAGTGATTTACAGTTTAAAAATACTCTTAATACTGACTTAGAAATAGAGTTTGTTATTGAGGAAAAAGAAAGTGGTAAAAAAAAGTTAATATGTAACTTATATCATTATGTATGAAGTTTGGGATCCATTATAAAAATATAATGGGTCTTTTTTATGTGTATATGTACTTTTAAAAATTATATTATGTAAAAATAAAAAACAAATTTACTTGCAATTGCTTCTAATTTATAGTAAAATATAAGCATGTTTAAAAAGAATGATGAAGAATTTATTTGTAAAAATTGTGGAAAAAATGTATCAAAACTAAAGTATACTTCACGTGATCATTGCAATCATTGTCTTTATTCTATTCATATAGATATTAATCCTGGTGATAGATTAAATAAATGTTTAGGTATGTTAAAACCTGTAAATGTTATAGAAACTCCTAAAAAAGGAAAAGTTATTATATATAAATGTACTAAATGTGCTGAAACTGTAAGGAATATTGTAGCAAATGATGATGATGATGAAAAAATTTATGAGATTATTAAAAATTATTCAAAATATGGAGGCGATATATAATGGAAGAATTAAAAAGTTATATTGCAAATAGTATAAAAATAGCATTAGATAATAAGGTAGAATTTAGTGAAATTTTTGAGAAAATAGAGATACCAAAAGATTCAAAAAATGGTGACTTTGCGTATCCATGTTTTAATTTAGCTAAAATTTTTAAAGATTCACCTATTAATATTGCAAATAAAATAAAAGATAAAATTGATTTAAAAGGAAATATTGCAAAAATAGAGGTTTTAAATGGCTATTTAAATTTCTTTTTAGATAATAAAGAGATACTAAATAAAGTATTAATTGAAATTTTAGATAAAAAAGATAAATTTCCACATTTTGACGAGGGCAAAGGGAATAGAGTATTAGTAGATTATTCATCCCCTAATATTGCTAAGCCATTTCATTTAGGACATCTAATGACAACAGTAATTGGTAACGCTATTTGTAATTTATACAGAGAACTTCGGATATGAAGTTGTTGGTATAAATCATTTAGGTGATTGGGGAAGACAATTTGGTTTATTAATAGAAGGATATAACAGATTTAAGAATGAATATGATATAGAAAAAGATCCACTTCATACATTATCAGATATATATGTTAAGATATCTAGAATGGCTAAAGATGATGAAGAAGTAATGAATAAAGCTAGGGAAAACTTTAAAAGGTTAGAAAATGGAGAAGAAGAATATCTACGATTATGGAGATATTTTAGAGAAATTTCATTAAAAGAATACAATAGAGTGTATGACATTTTAGGAATAAAATTTGATTCTTATAACGGTGAAGCATTCTATAATGATAAAATGGATGAAGTTATTGATATATTAAATAAAAAAGGTGTGTTAGTTGAAAGTCAAGGTGCAAAAGTTGTGATGCTAGAAGAAGGAAAACCACCTTGCATTATCGTTAAATCTAATGGGTCAACTATATATGCTACACGTGACTTAGCAGCAATTTTATATAGGGCTAGAACATATGATTATATGAAAAATATATATGTAACGTCATATGAGCAAATTGACCATTTCAAACAAGTGTTTGAAGTAGCAAGATATTTAGTGGATGAAAAATATGTTAAGGGATTAGAACATGTTCCATATGGAATGGTAAGATTAAAGACCGGCAAAATGTCAACAAGAGAGGGAAATGTTGTATATTTACAAGAATTGTTAGAAAGTGCTAAGAAAAAAGCCTTCGAAATTTTAAATGAAAAGAATCCAAATTTAGATGATAAAGAAAGCATAGCTTCAAAAATTGGTATAGGGGCTGTTATATTTCATTATTTAAAAAATAATAAAATTAAAGACGTAATTTTTGATTTAGATGAGGTATTAAGATTTGACGGTGAAACAGGTCCATATGCTCAATATACTTATGTAAGGACAAAAGGTATATTAAATAAAGCTGAATTTAATATTGATAATGTAAATATTTCACAAATTGATTTTTCTGTATTAAATAGAAATGAAGAGATCATGCTTATAAAAGAACTGGCTAATATGAAAGAGGTTATAAAAAGAGCTGCTCAATTGTGTGAGCCATCTGTACTTACTCGTTATATTTTACAAGTTTCATCACTATTTTCTAAGTTCTACAATGAATGTCCAGTTATATGTGAAGATGAAGTAATAAAAAATGCAAGGTTAGCACTAGTATATTGTGTTGGTATTGTTATAAAAAAGGGACTTAAAATTCTAGGAGTGGAATGTCCAGATAAAATGTAAAAAAATGGTTCTTTGTCAATAGTTGGGGTAAAAAATTCTAAAAAAGGCAGAGACTAAGTAAATGGAGATGAATTTAAAAATT
>CAKOYA010000036.1 GCA_934130325.1 uncultured Clostridia bacterium | reverse complement strand
CCGTGTAACATTTTTGCCAATACTTTACCTATTTTCCCAAAACCTAAAATAAGTACATTAGATCCTTGAAGAGTAAAATCTGTATTTTCTATTGCAATATTAATTGCTCCTTCCGCTGTTGGAATTGCATTATTTATAGCCATACTATCATTTTCCATTATATCAAAATATGCAATACTCCTACTTTCCAATTTCACTTTAATTTCTTTTGGAATAGCACCAGATATTAAAATCTTACCTTTACTCAAATTTTCTATTAAATCCTCAATTTTTATACTTTCTCCAAATATTCTAACTTTGTCTTTGGTAAAAGGAATTGGAGTAATTACAACATCTGCTTTTTCCAAACTAACAATATCTTTTTTTTCATCTTTTAATATTTTCCTTAAATACATTGTCCTATCATCTGATCCTAGTATACAATATCTAGCCAAAAAAATCACCTCACGCTATATATATATTCGTGAAATGACTTTTTTATACTATTTTAAACTATTTACAAATTCCTTTATAGCTTTATTACCTGTTTTTTTAGGTGTACTTTGAATAGCTTTTATAAATTCATCAATTGTATATATTTTATATTTTTCAACATTATTTTCTAATGCAACGTATTCAAGTAGTGCAAACACGTAATCTTTTATTCCAGATAAATCTTTATTTTTAGTTTTTTGCGCTAAACTAGGAACTATTTTATATATTAATAAATCATTTGCATACTCTCCTATATCCAACTTTATTGAACCTAAAGATGCAATTTTTTGTATTTTATCGTAATCTACATCTCTCAATTTTTCTAGCATTTTTTCTTCTGGTACAGGATCTAGATAATACCTTATTCCATCCAAGCTTTTTACCATCTTTAATGCATCAAAGTACCCTAATTTTAAAAGTTCATTTAAATTATTACTATCAAAATTTAAAATAGAGGTTAATTCGTCTACTGGTTGAATCATATGCATATTTACATTTCCTCTTTTTACAATATCTTTATACCCTCTAATACGCATTCTTTTATATGTTCTTATAACAACAGCCTCTTTAATTCCTTTTTTTTCTAAAAGATTAACGGGACAATTATCATATACTCCGCCATCCATGTATTTTTTATCATTTAATTTGACTCTTTGGAATACAGGAAGATTTGAACTTGCCATAAGATAATTTATTAAATCTCCATTTTTAATATCATCAATATATAATTCTTCTCCTGACTTATCTGATAAACAAAATGTAACTAGTCCAAGTTTTATATCAGAGTTTCTAATTTTTTCTTCATCTACTTTTTCCTCTAATATTTCTCTTATTTTTAAGGTATCAATACCTTTTTCTTTTATGACTTTCTTTAATTTTGATGATAAATATTTTACAGTATTAATATCTAAATTAATATTCATAGCATTTTGTATTTTCTCTTCTTCAACGTTAAATAAATCCTTAAAAGATAAAGTATGCCACATATCATACGCAACATCTACATCACCTTGTGCTATAAATGCCGCATTAATAGCACCTATTGAGGTACCAACAACTGCATCAAATTCATAACCATTTTCAACAAGTGCTTTTACAGCACCAATATGATACGCTCCTCTTGCTCCTCCTCCTTCAAGAGTTAATCCATATTTCATACATATCCCCCCATAACAATTTATTATCCTTAATCTATATTTACTTTTTTAATAACAACTAACCTATAGCATAGGCGAAAATGCTGCCATAATTCCTTCTAACATTTTTGTTCTAAGAGGTCTTTTTCTCCAAACTTCTAGTTCAACCTCTTTGCATTCTTTTAACATGTTTTCAAAATCCTGTCTCACATCTTTTTCCATGCCAGTTTTATAATTAAATACAGCACACTCAAAATTTAAATTCATACTCCTAAAATCTATATTTGCTGTACCTACAATTGCGGTATCATCATCTGATACAAACGTTTTAGAATGTATAAACCCAGGCCTATATTCATACACTCTAACACCTGCTTCTAGTAATACTTCATAATATGATTTAGTAACCGCATTTACCAATTTTTTATCTGGAATATATGGAAGTATTATCCTTACATCCACACCACTTCTTGCAGCATTTAAAAGCGAATTTAATATAGTTTCACTTACTATAAAATATGGTGTTGTCATATATACATAATTTTTAGAATAATTAATAGTTTGAATATAAATATTTTCAATTGGATTTTTCCTATTATCAGGTCCATCAGCAAATGGTATAACATACCCTGTATGCTCTTTATACTTTATATTTTGCCTATTAATTTTTCCTACATCTAAATATTTAATATAATCAATTGTAGTATCTAAAGTTATTTCTTCTAAATTCCTTAAAAACATAATTGCAAAACTATCAACAGCACTTCCTTCTACCTTCATTCCAACATCTTTCCAATATCCAAATCTTTCTATCAAATTTGCATATTCATCAGCCAAATTTACTCCTCCTGTATATGCTACCTCACCATCTATTACTATAATTTTTCTGTGGTCCCTATAGTTTATATACCCATTTATTATTGGAGTAAAAGGGTTAAATTCAAATACTGAAATATTATATTTTTGCATTTCCTCTTTAAAATTTTTTGGCTTTTTTCCAAGTGATCCCAACGAATCAATTATAATCTTTATTTCTACTCCTTGTGCTGCTTTTTGCTTTAGTATTTCTAAAACTTCATTCCAAAGTTTACCAGAAGATATTATAAAAAACTCTATAAATATATAATTCTTTGCTTGTTTTAAATCATTTGTCAAACTTTCAAAGAATTTTTCTCCTATATCAAAATACTGCAATCCCTGATTAAAATACACTGGATATCCGGATATTTTATTTAAGTAGTTTACTTGATTATATTTATATTTTTCCTCTAATTCTAGCTTTTTCATCACTTCATCTGAGGTAGCTAGTATATTTTCCGTATCAGTTCGTATTTTCTTTATTTTTCTAGCTTCTTTTTTTCTTAATTTACTATTTCCCCATAAAAAGTATGCAAGAATACCCACAACTGGCAGAAATGTTATAAATACTATCCAAGAAATTTTGTATGCTGCACTATCATGTCTATATAGTATGTATGCCACTGTTATTATTTTAAATACTTCAAAAACATATCTAGCATATGTATATATTACTTTTGTAGTTGAATACATAACTACCATAAAAGCTACTTCAGCACAAAATACTAATAGGACTAATGCTACTTTTACTATGGTTAAAACTACATTTTTTTCACCTTTTTTAAACTTTTTTTTCTTAGAAGCACCTAAATTTTTATCACTACTCATAGTTTCTCCTATCTTCTTAAGCTATTTATAATATTATGTACTAATTTACTTGTTATATCCAAATTTATCGTAAAACTCATCCCTAAATTCAAGTAGACAGTCATTTTTTATTGCCTCTCTAACATTTTCCATAAGTTCCACTAAAAATCTTAAGTTATGTATAGATAATAGTCTTGCACCCAAAATTTCTTTTGCTTTAAATAAATGCCTTATATATGCTTTTGTATAATTTTTACATGTATAACAACTACAATCTTTATCAAGAGTATCAAAATCATGCTCATATTTTGCATTTAACATATTAAGTCTTCCATAATGTGTTAGTGCTGTAGCATTTCTTGCCATTCTAGTAGGAATAACACAATCACACATATCAACACCTGCAATCGCAGCTTCTATTAAATAGTCGGGTGTACCTACTCCCATAAGATACCTAGGCTTATTTTCTGGTAATAATGGTGCAGTATATCTTAAAATATCTAAAAATTCTTCTTTAGGTTCACCTACGCTTATACCTCCTATTGCATAGCCTGGAAAGTCTAATTTTATTAAATCTTCAGCACTTTTTTTTCTTAAATCTTTATAAAAACCTCCCTGAACAATAGCAAACAAATTTTGTGTATCTGTATTTTTATGCGCTTCTTTACATCTAATAGCCCATCTTGTCGTTCTTTCCATTGATTTTTTAACATAATCATAACTAGAACCATATGGTGCACACTCATCAAAAGCCATCATTATATCAGACCCTAGTGCATTTTGTACTTCCACGGCTTTTTCAGGAGATAAAAACTTTTTAGTTCCATCAATATGTGATCTAAATTCAACACCCTCTTCAGTTATTTTTCTTAAATCGCCTAAACTAAAAACTTGAAATCCTCCACTATCTGTTAAAATATTTCTATCCCAATTCATGAATTTGTGTAAACCACCAGCCTCTTTTATTAATTCATGACCAGGTCTTAAAAATAAATGATAAGTATTTGAAAGGATTATATGTGAACCTACCATTTCTTTCATTTCATCAGGTGTCATTGATTTTACAGTAGCTTGTGTCCCCACTGGCATAAATACTGGCGTTTCCACATCTCCATGTGGTAAATGTAAGACCCCAAGTCTTGCACCAGTTTTTTTATCAATTTTTTTAATTTCAAATTTTAAAGCTTCTTTTCCCATATTTTCTCTCACCTTTTAGTAATTATAACATTACGTGTTGATTTTGTCAATTTATGTAAATGCACATTAAGCTCCCAAAATTTATACACTTGTATAAACTCCAGGAGCCTTTTTACATTAATATTTATTATGACTTAAAGAAAGCTTTGTAACCTAAATATGTCATATATACATCAAATTTAGATGTTATCTCAAATGGCGAATGCATTGCAAGTACTGGAGTTCCGCAATCTATTACATCTACCCCTTTATTTGCTAAAATATATGCAATAGTTCCGCCTCCTCCTTTGCCAATTTTTCCTAATGTACCAAGTTGAAACATTATATTATTTTTTTCAAAAATATTCATTACTTGTGAGACATATTTTGCATTAGCATCAGATGCATTATACTTACCGCCACTTCCTGTATACTTTTCAACTGCAAGTCCACAACCTATAATATTACCATTTTGAACATCAGATACTTCTTCGTACACTGGGTCAACACCTGCTGAAACGTCAGCAGATAGCATCTTTGAATTATAATATATCTCTAATCTATTAGTATCATTTTCTCCACATTTTTTAATCATTTTATCTATAAATAAATCAAAAGCCTCTGTGCTCATTGATGTATTTCCAATACTACCTATTTCTTCTTTATCAACTACCATAGCAACTATTGTTTTAGAAATCTCTTTTTCTTCACTTAAGCAGTCAACCATTGCTTTTATTGTAGAATATGCACAAACTCTATCATCTTGACCATATCCACCAATAAGTGAATAATCAATTCCTACATACTTTGCTTTAAAAGCTGGTACAAATGAAATTTCGCTTCTTGCAAAATCGATTTCCTTAATTCCATATTTTTCATTTAGTATTTTTAGGACATTTTGCTTTACTTTATTTTCTGATGCCTCATTATCTTTTATATTTCCAAATAAAACATTTAATCTTTCCGGATCAATGAATTCATTTGCATTTGCCTTTAGTTGATCTTTGGCAAGGTGAGGCAAAAGATCAGCTATTGTAAAACAAGGATCTTCCTCTTTGTCTCCTATAGCTATATTTATTTTTTCACCATTGGCATTATATATAACTCCATACATTGCAAGTGGAATAGATAGCCATTGATATTTTTTGATTCCGCCATAAAACTGTGTCTTTAACATGCACATATCTTTATTTTCAAATATTGGCATTGGTTTTAAATCAAGTCTAGGGCTATCTATATGTGCACCTATAATATTTATCCCCTTAACTAGTGGCTCCTTTCCAATAACTGAAGCAAATATAGATTTATCCTTATTTACAAAATAAACCCTATCCCCTGTTTTTAATTCATTTTTTAAGTTTATATCAACAAATCCATTTTTTTCTAATACTTTTTTAAACTCTGATGTACAAATATATTCTGTTTTTGCATAATTTAAAAAGCTAATATAATCATTTGAAAATTCTTCCACTTCTTTTAACTTTGCAGTATCCAAACTACTATATATATCTTTCTTTTTATAACTTAATTCCATATATTAACCTACAACCTTTCTTAAAACTTATTCTTATCTTCCCTAAACATCTGCTCTTTTGTTTTTAAAACTTTATTATACTTTCTATCTTTAATATCTTTTTTTAGCAGATATACAAACAAAATAGCAACCCAAACTGCTGCAACTGAAATCATCAATAATTCAGCTAATTCCATCTTAATCACCTACTATCAAATATATTTCTTTTTGAGTATTACAAAGTGGAACACCACCATACTTTGTTACTAAAACCATCTCTTCAATTGAACCACCATTTGCAATACTTATTCTTGGTTCAAGAGTATATACACCATTTTCAACCAATTCAAGTTTTGCTCTTTTAGAGATTTTCAGACTGATTACAGCACCTATATCATGTACTTTACATCCAACTGAATGGCCAGTAGCATGATTATAATTAGGATACCCAGATTTCAATATTTTATTTCTTACTATTTCATCTATTACATATCCTTTAACACCTGGTTTTAATTCCTCTATTCCATCATCTATAGCAGATACCAAAGTGTCAAAAACCTTTTGTATATCACTTGGTGCTGTTATTTCACCTGGCTTTAAAGCATATCCCATTCTTTGCATATCTGTATACAGCTTTTCCTCATCTTTAAATTCCACTTCTAGTCCAAAATCAAAATATACTGTATCACCCTTTTTTAATGGCTTATTTGAAGGCAAAGCATGCCCACCTTTTAAAAAATTTTCTCCTGTTAAGACAATAGGGCAATTTTCCCATGCCATGTGATAACTTACTATATCATTTTTTCCAATATATTTTTGCATAACTTTTTTAGTTATACTATGCGTTTTCTGGACAATTTCAATTTCTGTATCTCCTACTTTTAAATTGTTAAAAGTTTCTTTTAATATTTCATCTGTTATACTTGATATATACTTCAATCTATCAATCTGCTTTTTTGTTTTTTCAGATTCTACATCATATATTATATTTTCTGCTGATGTAAATTTTATCTTTTTAGAATACTTAGTATATACTCTTTTTAGCATGTTCCTTATAGTTACATAGTCACCATGGGTTAAAATATCTGTACTTTTATCAGACATTGTTGAATACGAAAGACAAATATCTTTTGGAAATTTTAGTTTATCTATTATATCCTCTATATATTCATTTAATTCCTTATTTGTATCATATACTAGTATATGTATTTTTTCGTGATTATATTTAAGCTTTGTAACATTTTCTGCATCTAGTGATGAAACTAGTATATATATATCCTTATTAGATATAAAGCAGATACTACTAGTAGATAAATTCCTAGATATATATTTACAAAAATATTTGTCTAAATTTTCAACATTATACATTACCCAAACTTTTTTCCCATATTTTACTAATGCTTCCTGTATTCTTCTTAGCATTTTGATAACACTTCCAAAGTTTGTTTTGCTATTTGCAACTCTTCATTTGTAGGGATTACAAATAGTTTTACCTTTGATTCATCACTAGATACCAGTGACTCTTTCCTTGTCCCCTCTTCATTTCTTTTTTTATCTAATATGATTCCAAGTTGTTCCATGTTAGATATTGTCATTTCTACCTCATCTGCGTTATTTTCTAATACTCCACCTGTAAATACTATAGCATCTACTCTATTTAACTCTGCCATATATGAGCCTATATATTTTTTAGTTCTATTTGCTTGTATCTTTCTAGCAAGTATTGCTTTTTCATTTCCTTCTATGGCTGCCTCCTTCATAAGTCTAAAATCTCCAATACCAGTAAGACCAATCCTTCCAGATTGTTTATTTAATATTCTATCTATATCATCTACTGATAGTTTTTCATCCTTCATCATTTTTATAACAATAGCAGGGTCTATATCACCACATCTACTCTCCATAACAAGGCCTTCAAGAGGTGTAAATCCCATAGATGTATCATATGATTTACCATCTTTTATTGCACAAACAGATGCTCCTCCACCTAAATGACAAACTATAGCATTAATATCTTCCTTCTTTTTATTCAATAATACACTTAATCTATCTAATATATACATATATGATGTACCATGGAATCCATATCTTCTTATTTTATATTCCTCATAATATCTATATGGTATAGGATATATATAATTAAAATCTGGTATTGTTTGATGAAATGCGGTATCAAACACCCCAACATTTTTCAAGCTTGGTGCTATTTTTCTTATAGCTTCTACTCCCATTATACATCCTGGATTATGAAGAGGTGCAATCGGAGAAAGTTCTTTAACTTTATCTAAAATCTCATCTGTTAATAGCACAGATGAAGCAAACTTTTCACCTCCATGTACAATCCTATGTCCTACTGCATATATTTCACTTATATCTGAAATAACTCCTAATTCTTTATCCATCAATTTATCAAGCAATACTTTCATTGCCTCACCATGATCAGGCATTGGAATTAAAACTTCATTTAAAGATTTGCCATTATTTAAATTTTTATATATCAAATTTGAATCATCATAACCAATTTTATCGCATCTTCCCTTAGCGATTACCTTTTCACCTTCCATATCAATAAATTGAAACTTTATTGTGGAACTACCACAATTAATAACTAATACTTTCATAAAAACTCCCCTTTCTTATCATTAAAAAGTATTTATAATTATTAACATATTTATATTGTGACCTTAATTAACAATATACTTTTGATTCTTACTAGTAGGTTTACTGGATAATGTCATTTTTATTAAGCCCTTTTCTACCATAGGTTTAATATAATCCCTCCTAAATCTAGTTCTATTTTTATATCCTACAAAATTCATAATATCAAAAATATTTCTTGGCTCATTGCAATACTCCAATATCTGGTTCATTATTTTATCTTGTGCCTTATCTTGTGCCTTATCTATTAAAGGAATATAAGTTTTAAATATATCACGCCTGTAAACATGTAATAGCAATTGTTCCTACTATTTCTTCTACGCTACATCCTCTAGATAAATCATTAACTGGCCTTTTTAGACCTTGTGTTATAGGGCCAAAAGCTAAAGCATCCGAAAATCTTTGTACCAATTTATATCCTATATTTCCAGATTGTAAATCAGGAAATATTAGTATATTGGCTTTGCCAGCCACACTTGATTCAGGAAGTTTCAACTTTGCTACTTCTGGTATTATTGCAGTATCAAGTTGTAACTGACCATCAATTTCAAAACTTATATTTTCACTTTGAAACTTCTTTGCAACGTCTCCCATCTTAATGTCACTTTCATTTTTGGTATTACCTTTAGTGGAATATGATAACATTGCCACTTTTGGAGTATCAGAAGGAATTAATATTCTAAAAGATTCTACTGAGGCCTTTACTATATCATACAAATCTTTTTGACTAGGTCTTTCTACCAGTCCACAATCTGCAAATATAAACTGGCCATTACTTCCCAATTCTTTCTTTTTAGTATCCATTAAAAAGAATGCTGAAACAATATTAATCCCATCTTTTGCTTTAATTATCTGAAGTGCCGGTCTTAAAGCATCTGGAGTTGAGTGACTGGCACCACACACCATTCCATCTACTATACTTTCTTTTACTAACATTGTTGCATAATACAATTTATCCTTTAAAATTTCATACGACTGTTCTAAAGTCATTCCCTTATGCTTTCTTAGATTGTAAAAAGAATTCACAAAATTCACATAATTTTCATCTTTAATAGGTTCTATAATCTCTATTTCCGGCTCTAAAGTAATATTATTTTTTTGACATATTTTAAAAATTTCTTCAGAATTTCCAACTAAAACTATATCCGCAATTTTCTCTTTTACTGTAACATTTGCAGCTTGCAATATTC
>CAKOYA010000035.1 GCA_934130325.1 uncultured Clostridia bacterium | reverse complement strand
ATTTTTAAATTCATCTCCATTTACTTAGTCTCTGCCTTTTTTAGAATTTTTTACCCCAACTATTGACAAAGAACCACATTTTAAAACATTTTAAGTTTATCTGAAATTTCATCATATATGCTATCTTTTACTTTAAATGTGATAGTTATTTCATCACTAAATTTAGCATTAAAATCTATTATGTCATGTTTTTTTTCATAGTTTAATAATATATTTTTCACTGAATTAAAATTAGAATATTTTACATTAATTTTAAAATTTAAATAATTATATATGATTTCTTTATGGCAAATTTCAAATGCGGATTTAAATGATTTAAGATATGCTCTTGATAGAGGTCCTGCGCCAAGTAATATACCACCAAAATATCTTACTATAACAACACATAAATTAGTTAACTTTTCCTTTTGTAACATATCGTATATCGCGCGTGTTCCTGTACCTTGAGGTTCACCATCATCTGAGAATTTTACTGATATTCCACCATTTTCATTTTTAAAAGAATATATATACACAATATGTCTTGCATTTGTATTAGCCAATTTAATATTATTTATACTACATAGAGCTTGATTCTCATTATCAATTTTAAAAATATAACAATAAAATTTAGATTTTTTTTCTTCATACAATCCATAGGCAATTTCTTCATGTTCACCAATATTTTCATTTGAGCTCAAAGTATAATTTATCTTATTATATTCCATTATTAAATCCTCTCCTATATTATACTTATAGCACATTGCAGTTATACAATGTGCTATAGTATAAAGTTTATTTCTTATATTCATATACAGGTTTAGATTTTTTCAATATTACATCTTTATTTATAATACATTTTGTAATATTTTTGTTTGATGGCACTTCATACATAGCATCCATCATAACTTTTTCAATTATTGCTCTAAGACCTCTTGCTCCTGTCTTTCTTTCTAGTGCCAAATTAACAATTTCTTCTAAAGCATCTTTAGTAACTTCCAACTCAACATCATCCATTTTAAATAATTTTCTATATTGCTTTAACAAAGCATTTTTAGGTTTTGAAAGTATATCTATCAATGCCTCTTTTGTTAAATTGTTTAAACTTGTAATAATTGGTAATCTACCTACAAGTTCCGGAATAAGACCATATTTTACAATGTCATGTGGTTGAACTTCAAGAAAAATCTTTCCAATATCTATGTCTTTTTTAGATTCTATTACTGCTCCAAACCCCATAGTCTTAGTTTCCATTCTGCTTTGAATTATTTTTTCTAATCCATCAAAAGCTCCTCCACAAATAAATAATATATTAGTTGTATCAATTTTTATAAACTCTTGTTGAGGATGCTTTCTACCACCTTGAGGCGGAACGTTTGCAACAGTACCTTCAATTATTTTTAAAAGTGCCTGTTGTACTCCTTCACCACTTACATCACGAGTAATTGATGGGTTTTCAGACTTTCTAGATATTTTATCTAATTCATCTATGTATATTATGCCACGTTCAGCTTTTTGTATATCGAAATTTGCAGCTTGAATAAGTCTTAATAGAATATTTTCTACATCTTCACCAACATATCCGGCTTCAGTCAAAGTAGTAGCATCTGCTATTGCAAATGGAACGTGTAAAATTTTAGCTAATGTTTGAGCAAGTAAAGTTTTCCCACATCCAGTAGGTCCTAAAAGTAGAATGTTACTTTTTTGAATCTCAACATCATCAATTTTATCCATATTACGTATTCTTTTATAATGGTTATATACTGAAACAGATAATACTTTTTTTGCATCTTCTTGACCGATTACATATTGATCAAGGACTTTCTTAATTTTCTCCGGTGAAGGTAATTCATTAGATTCAATTAATTCTTTATTATAATCTTTTTTGTTACCCTCACTTGAAATATTAATATCTTCATCATGCATTATTTTATAACAAGTTTCAACACACTCATCACAAATTAATATGCCATCTGGTCCTTCTATTAATTTTCCAACTTCTTGTCTTAATCTACCACAAAAAGAACAAAAAATCATGTCATTTGGAATATCTATTCCACCACTATTATTTTTTCTACCCATTTATTTTACTTCTCCTTGAGATATTTCGGAAATATTTGACATTATTTCATCAATCAAGCCGTAATCCTTAGCTTCTTTAGCAGATAAAAAATTGTCTCTATCAGTATCTTTTTCAATTTGTTCTAAAGATTGACCAGTTCTTTCACTTAGTATTTTATTTAAAGTATCCTTAGTTTTTAATATAAAATCAGCATGAATTTTCATATCACTTGCTTGACCTTGCATACCACCTAACGGTTGATGAATCATAATAGTCGAATTTGGTAATGCAAATCTTTTACCCTTTGCACCAGCAGCAAGCAAAAATGCTCCCATACTAGCAGCCATTCCTACACATATTGTTGAAACATCTGATTTTATATATTGCATTGTATCAAATATTCCCATTCCAGCAGTAACAGAACCACCTGGACTATTAATGTATAAATATATATCTTTACCAGGATCCTCAGCATCTAAAAATAACAATTGAGCTATTACTAAAGATGCAGTCACATCATTAACTTCATCTGATAAAAAGATTATTCTTTCTTTTAATAACCTTGAATAAATGTCATAAGACCTTTCACCTTTACTAGTTTGTTCTATAACCATAGGTACTAAACTATTATTTACCATACTTTACCTCCTAAAATATTAAATTATTTTTCAACAACATTTTTTACAATTAATTCCATTGTTTTATCTTGTAATATTTTTTCTTTCATGTAAGCTCTTACACTTTCATTTTCTTTTAGTGAAGATGAATTTTCATTTCCATATTGTTTTGAAAGTTCTTCGATTTTTTCGTTTATCTCATCATCTGTAACTTCAATTTTTTCTTCTTTAGCAATAAATTCTAAAGCTAGTTTTAATTTTACATCCTTTTCAGCATTTGGTTTCAAAGAAGTTTTAAAGTCTTCAGATGTTGTATTAGTATAACCTAGATATTGCTCTAATGTCATTCCTTGATATGCAAGATTTTGAGAAAATTGTTGAACCATTTGTTCTACCTCAGAGTCAATCATTGCAGATGGAATATCAACTACAACATTTTCAACTAACTTTTCTATAGCTTTTGATTCCCTTTCATGAGTAGCTTGATGTTCTTTTCTTTCCTTTACTTTTTCCTTCAAATCTTTTTTATAATCTTCTAAAGTTTCAAATTCAGATACATCTTTTGCAAACTCATCATCAAGTTCTGGTAAAACTTTTTCTTTAATACTTATAAGTTTTACTTTGAATGTAGCAGGTTTACCAGCTAGATTCTCGGCATGATATTCAGTAGGGAATGTTACTTGAATTTCTCTTTCTTCTCCTATTTTCATACCAATAAGTTGATCCTCAAAACCTGGTATAAATTGTCCACTACCAATAGTTAATTCAAAATTTTCACCTTTTCCACCTTCAAAAGCTACACCATCTACAAAACCTTCAAAGTCGATAGTAGAAATATCATTTTCTTTTAAATCCCTATTATCAACACTTACAATATTTGCATTTTTATTACGCATAACCTCTAGTTCTTCGTCAACATCTTTTTTTGTTACTTTACTATCTACTTTTTCTATTTCAAGTCCTTTATATTTTGAAACTGTAGCTTCTGGTTTTACATATAAAGATACAGTATAAATGAAATCTTTATCTTTTCCAATCTGCTTTACATCCATTTCTGGTTTAGAAACTACTTCTAAGTTATTTTCTTCTACAGCTTTTCTGTATGTATCATCAACAGTGTCTTCAATTACAGATTCATATAAAACACCTTCACCATAAACTTTTTCTACAATACCTCTTGGTACCTTTCCATTTCTAAATCCAGGTACTTTGAAATATTTAGAATTTTTTATAAATGCTTTATCTAAAGCTTTGTTAAAATCTTCTTTTGACATAGTAAATTCTAGTACTACTTTTGATTTTTCTTGTTTTTCAATTTTTACATTCATTTTATTTCCTCCAATATATAATATTTTCATTAACTATTACATTATATCATAATTTTACTAATTTTCAACTAAAATATGGAAAAATACTGATTTTAATGGTAAAAAACAATTTATAATTTTTAGTAAATTAATTTATCATCGTCATTTTTCATATTATAAGTAAACGTCATACTTACAAAAGTGAGATGATTAAAAATCACCTCACTCACTATATTAGCACATATCTTAGTTTTTCGGAAAATAATTAACAGTTATACCTGCACTTATAATTTTTTTGGCACTTCCTGCATATTGTTCGCCTCTTAATGATATAACGTCTCCTTTTTTTAGTTCTTTAGTAAAGCTAGTATCATGATGAACATTTCCTCCAATACCACCTTTTCCATTATATGCAACTAAAGTATTATTTACATATAAAAATATTCCTTTATATGCAGGAGAATCGTCATTAACCATTGCATATCGTGCATATACATTAGCGTAACAATCTTCATCTATAGTAACTTTAACTAATTCTGTTTTAGGATTATAACTTCCATTTTCCATAGTCTCAGTTTCTAATTTATTAACAGTTTGCGTTTTCATAATTGTCTTATTTTCTAAAGAGTCAACTTTAGACTTTAAACTCCTAATTTCATTTTTTAAGCTTTCAAATTCTTCTTTTGATACAGTAACAGTAGAATCATCATTACTTGCTATTAAACTTACCCCATCAATAGAAGCAAGTTGCAAGGAATCATTAATTTCAAATTCATAAGGAAACTCCTTTAATTTAGTATAGATTGATGAACTATTTCCTATATTTATATCAGCAGTTAAACTTGCAGTTTCAGTACTACTATTTTTAGAAACTGTATCAACGTATTCTATTTCAGAATCTTCACTAAGAATATTGGCAGTCTCTTGTAATGTTGCGATTCTCTGATTTTTAGTGTAGCTATTCATTTGAATTACAGTTAGTTTTAAATTCATTGCCTCTTTAGCTGTTTCTTTATTAGATTCTTCTGTTGCTTTTTTTGCATTAGATATAATATTATTATTTCCTGTTAAATTTAAAATAACAACCGCTGATAATATTACTATAACTACTATTGTTATTATAAGGGCTATCATTGAAACACCTTTTTTCATTTTATATCATCTCCCCTTTAAATAATCTTCAATTACTTTATACATCCAAGCAGCAGATCCTGTATACCAGGTCCATCCTCCCCTTCCTATATGTTCAGGATTAGAATATATATCTGCTGCAATGACATAAGGTTCCACCTTATAAATATCTGCTTTTTCTTTAGTATCAGAGTGTGATATAGGGTTTATCATATTTAATATTCCTATTCCTTTATCGTAATTTTTCATTTCAAAATATGCTTTAGCAAGCCAAGTAGCTGCATGTGTGTACTGTCCTCCATTTTCTCTAGTTCCTGGAACATAAGCTTTAATATAACCCGGATTATTTTTGGGTTTATCAAATGCAGGATAAAGCAGTTTTACAATCATATGCTCTTTATCTACCAGATATTTTTCCGTACTTTTTATTGCTAGCCTTAATTCGTCTTGTATGTCTTGATATTCATTCATTGCAATAACAGCCCATGCTTGTGAAATTAAATCTATTTTGCACTCTTTATTTGAATTTGCCCCAAGTACCTCTCCATTTTCAAAAAATGCTCTAACAAAATGGTCAGTATCCCAAGCATTTTCTATAATATTATGCTTAAAAATATGTACTTGCTTATCACACAATTTTTCCATATCTACATCTTCTTTTATTTTAGCCAACTTCTTAAAGCGTTTTAATATATCCATCATAAAGAAAGTTAACCATACAGAGTCACCACGTATATTGCTAAATCCGTCATTCCAATCTCCATCACCTATTTCTAATAAACCTAGTTTTGGATCTATACGTGAAAGAGAATATTGTATTGCTCTTTTTGCATGGTTATATACGCTATCTTTAGTATCAATACTATTAAATACATCATACATTTCTCTTCTACTTCCCATTGGCTTATCCTCTAAATAATTAGTTTCAACATCTAAAATAGAGAGATCTTTTGTCTTTTCAACATATTCTGTTAAAACATATGGTAGCCATAAATAATCATCACTAAAATATGTTCTTATTCCAGCATTATTATGTTCATGCCACCAATGTAATACATCGCCTTTTTCAAATTGCTTAGATGAATGAAGTATAATTTGTGCTCTAGTTTTTTCAGGCTTTGTATTAATTAAAGCCATAGTATCTTGTAACTGATCCCTGTATCCTATAGCTCCACCAGCTTGGTAAAAACCTGTTCTTGCATATAATCTTGAAACTATTGTTTGATATAATAACCAGCCATTTGCCATTATATCTAAATATTCATTTCCAGTACTAAAATTTTTAACAACTAAATTCTTCCAATATTTTTTTGTACTATTATAGCATTCTAGTATTGCCTCTTTAGTACTATACTTCTTTTTTATTTCATCTATACAATTCTCATCTGTTGTAGAACCGAATAAAATAGCAAATGATGAAACACATTTAGGTGGTACTTGTACTTTAATGTAAGTAGAATAATTTTCTGTATTAAATTCATAACTAATATTCTCATTAAAGGGTGATATGAAAATATACGATGTAACATTTGAAAAATCTAAACTATACGGATTCTTAAATTCCAAAGTATCATTTATATTTCTGCATAAAATATATTCTTTTGTTTTCTCAATAGTAGAGCCAAGCACTGGCTCTATACTATATTTAATCTCAATATTTTTTTGCTTGTTAGATGTATTTTCAATATTAATCATTTGTACTTTTAAATCATCATTTATAGGGATGAATATGTCAAGCGATTTTTTTAAGCCATCTTCTTCCTCTAAAATCTTAGTATATCCAAATCCATATATTAAGTTATAATCCTTTTCAAATATACCAGTAAATTTCTCACCAGGTTTAAAATCCACCCAATCATTACACCAATTAGTAAGTTTATATTCTCCACTATTTTTATAATAAGAATATACAGTTCCATAACTAGATATGACCGTACCAAAGTTTTCATTAGCCATAATATTACACCAAGGAAGAGGTGTATTTGTATTTAAAATATGATACTCATCTTTTGCAAGGTTAAAACCTCCATAAGAGTTAAAAGCAATATACTCTTCATCATAATTTTGTAAACTCATTATTATACTTCACCTCTTTCTTTAGATTTAGACGAATCTAATTCTTTTTCATCCTCACTGTCACATAAGAATTCATCTATATCTTTTATGTATTTCCTAGATAAGAATGAAAGTAGTTTTATTTCATTTTCATTTAATAAATTAACATCTAAAATATAAATGTTTCCCTTAGTGTAATCCATATATATAGCTCTGTCTAATCTTGATTTTATATAATTATAAATTGGTTTTTCTGATTTATTATCTGATATTAAAATTACAATATCTAAATCAATTCTTCTATTTTTCACATAATCCATAAACCTTATTACTTCATTTACTATCACTGCATTTTCTATTTTATCAACATAAACAATTAAAATAGGTAAATCTCCTGAAATAGAATATTTCCATAACATAGATTGTTTTAAATCTGCATTCCAAAATTCATTACTACTTAGTATTTTTTTACCAAATAATACTTCTTTAATTAAATTGTTATATATAGAGGCTTTTCCTTGACCTAATTTTAGATATCTAGAGGTTATATTACTTATTTGGCCTGCAAGCTTTAATTCGTTATTTAACATTTTAGTATCCAAATTAACCACAGCATTTGTCATCTTATACTTACTATTTGCCACACCTGTGACGTAATAAAAATCTTGCCTTTCATATGGATCTAATATAATTCTTGCTCTGTAAGAAAGCACTGGCCATAATGGATATTTTGAAATTGTCTCATTATATGCATCATCCTTAAATTTAACAAGTTTTTGTTTTTCAGTTTCAGCCTCTTTTTCTAAATCAATACCTATTAATTTAGTATACAAATAAAGTTCTGTATCATTTTCATTCTTCTTTCTCTTACTTGCAACTAATATATCCAGCTGTTCATCATAGTATGTCTCGATTTGTAAGTTATTAAATGATGGATGTACAGCACTTGTCATGTAATCTGTTAAAGCTGGTTCTATAATAGTATTAATAATTATTTCTCTTTTAACGTTTGTGTTATTATATATACTTACTTTTTTTATCTCCATATTATAATTTGAAGACATAAATATAGTTGTAGTTGTTTCAAGCTCTTTTCCTTCAATATAGCATTCTACTTTATTTAAGTAACTATTCCAAATTGATTTATTAGTATCTTTATTTACAATATCTGTTAAATTACAATTTGTAACAGATATTGTATTTCCACTTACTTTATCAGTTAAATAAATATAATTGCCATAATTAGATGGCATTAGATAACTTTGTTTATTTACAATTTTATCTTTGTATTTAATAAACATATTACCATCATTAGATATAATAGCAGAAAGATTTAACCCTCTAATGAAAGCAATTTTTTTAGGATTATTCATACTTTCTTTATTCTCTATATTTTCGTAATTGCAACTTACAAACGTTGTATAATCCTCTACATTTTTTTGTACAAATTTATTTTCATTATCAATTGCAGATTTTTTTATGGTAGCTTTTATGCGTTCTCTTTCTTTTAGTAATATTTCAGACGCTTTTATTTCAGTATTTCTATGAAATCTTTCTTGAATTATTCCATTATTTAAATAATTATTTAAAGAGGCTAAAATCATTCCTTGATGATGAGCCATATATGTTTTTACTATTTCAAATGATTCGTTATTTGGAATATGCTCTTTTGTATAGTCAATCGATTCATAAAATCCATATGTAGAATATGCTCCAATTCTTTTTAACTCTTTTATATTTTTATACACAGCTTGTGGTGTAAATTCTATCATTAATAAAGATGCATAAGGAGCTATTACCAAATAATCATTTAATCCTCTTTTTAGTCCTAGCCAAGGTACACCAAACTCTTGGTACTGATAGTTGAGTTCATTATCCTTTACAGCAAATGCAGATTCGGATGTTCCCCATGGTACATTATTTTCTCTAGCATATTTTACTTGGCTATATTTATTAAAAAATAATGACTGATCTATTAATGTATGTTCATATGATTTATTAAAAATATTAGGCATAAAGTATTCAAAAGCGGTACCACTCCAGGATACAAGCCCCTTATATCCATCAATGTCTATTAAATTTCTAGCCAAAGTAAACCAATGTTTAGATGTAACTTCTCTTCTTGCTATTGCAATTAAACTAGTTGTTCTATTTTCTGACATTAGCATATCATAATAGCTATCTATTAATTCTCCACTTTCCTGTGCATACCCAATATGAAATAGATTTCTATCTGTATTATATAAGACAGTAAAGTCAGTATTGTTTATTAAATCTTCATTTATATTAAATATATAGTCTAAATTACTATCGTATTCAATATAATCTCTTTTACCATATGAATTATTGTTTTTCAATTCTATTATAAATTGCTTTGCAACATACAAACAGGCTATGAAGTTTCCACTATCAACCGTTGAAATAAATCTAGGCCTTAGTGGCTCTAATGTTTTAATATTATACCAATTATATAGGTGACCATTCCACTTTTCTAACTTTTCTAAAGTTTCATACACATCTTTTAATTTTAATATAGCCTCCTGTTTTGTTATAAATTTTAAATCGTATGCATTTATAATAGCAAGAATTCCTAGACCTATATTAGTTGAAGAGGTTCTATTAGCTATTTTATATCTCCTATTTTCTTGATAATTATCAGTTGGTAAAAAGTTATTAACTTTAGTCATCATATTATCAAAAAAATTCCATGTTCTTTTTGCTACTTCTAATATTTCTGCCTCTGCTTTATTATCTAATTTTCTATGTCTTCCTAGTAAGTGATCTTTACCAAGTAAATATGCAAGTATTGGAGATAGTACAAACATAATTCCAATTAATGATTTTAAATCTAAAAAAGATTTTAAATCCAATTTACAAGGTGCAAATATTATTATTATCCCTACAATTACATTAAAAATCATATTTGTAAAATAATATATTAAACTATCTTTTGAAGACTTTTGAAGCATTTCGCCTGTTGTCCACTCCAATAATTTTTTATGGGATATTAACATTCTATATATTGATGTTAAAAATGCGCTAATAGCTATATACGATTTATATGGTATGGTTAAAAAATTAAAACACATAGTTAAAAGATCTGCACTAAATCCGTGTATAATAGGAATATATTGTAAATCCTTTTTATGTCTTACACTACCAAATATAATTCTATTTGCTACTCCAAGTAGAGTTCCAAAATTTACTATCAAAAAAGTGCAAAGAATGGTTGCAATAAATGTCTTGGTTGACAAAAATGCAGATAATATAATAGCAATTAAGGCAAATACATCAAGTAAAGGTCTTCTTAAATTATCAAATATCTTCCATTTAGAAAGAGAGGATATTTTAGATTTTGGAGAAATTAGCCACTTAATTATTTGCATATCTCCTCTATACCATCTATGGTTACGTTTCATATATGATATATAATTACTTGGAAATCCATCTTGCAATTCTATATCACTTGCAAGTCCAGCCTTTAAGAAAGAGCCTTCTAATAAATCATGACTTAAAACTAAATTTTCAGGTATTTCATCACTTAATAATTTGTCAAATAATTCAATATTATATATTCCTTTTCCACAGAATATTGCCTCCTGAAAATAATCTTGATATACATCTGCAACGGCATTTGTATATATGTCAAGTCCACCAAATCCACCAAATATTTTTGAAAAAATGCTTTCATTTGCAGACTCTATGTCTAAGCCTACAGATGGCTGAATAAGTCCATATCCTTTTATAACAGTTTTTTTATCTTTTGAAAGTACTGGAGCGTTTAGTGGATGTGCAATTATAGAAACTAAATCTTTTGCTGTATTTAAAGATAACATTGAATCTTCATCTAGGGTTATAGCATATTTAGCATGTACTATATCATTATATATTAAATACACATGCTTATTTATTTCTTCACCAGTAATTTTTCCTAATATAATTTGATTAAATTCAAGCAAAGCTCCTCTTTTTCTTTCCCATCCCATATAGCAATTTTCACCCTTAGAAAATACACGCTTTCTATACATAAAATTGAAAATTACATGGCTTGAATTATATTTTTTATTAAGTTCATCTAATTTTTCTTTTGCATATTTTACTATTTTTTCATCTGTATCAATAACTTTTTTATCACTTGATATACAATCACCAAGAAGCATATAATACATATTTTCACTTCTATTTGCTAAATAAAGTACTTCCATTTTTTTTATCATAGAATCAAGTTTTTCTATAGAAGATATGATAGTTGGCATAACAACATAAGTTGGATACTTTGCATCTACTGTTTTAGCAAAATCAAAACGTGGTAATATACTAGGTTTCTTTATTTTTCTTAAAATATAATCAATTAACTTTATTGTAATCTCTAACATAAATGAAAATATTATTAATGAAATTATTACATTTAGAAACATATTATTAAATTTTAAAAAAGTTGGGAGTAAAAAGATAGTAATAACTGATGATATTAATAATATAGTAAAAATATACAGTTCAGAACGTATAGGTTTTATACTTTTATTATAAAATATATCAAAATTATATGGTTTTTTTAATTCTTTCTTTAACAAATACCTTTTTTCACCTTTTAGAAAAAAACCAACATGCATTTTATATTTTTTAGAACATTCAATAGCTTTTTTAGCTACATATACTTCAGATAATCTATATTTTTTTGCGAGTTTTATTACATAATTTCTATATACATTTTTGGTTTTATAATCACACACTTTAAATTCATCTGTATAATCATTTAAAAGTGTTTCATCAATTTTGTTTACTCTTTCAAATATTTCCCTAAAATTAATTCCCTGTAATCTTTTATATGTAAGTATAGCACGACCTATATAATCTGTAGTTTTTGATATTTCCATATGTTCTTTTATTATTGCTTCTTCTACAGTGAACCCTATTTTTTCAGCTTCTTCTTGTAAAAAATTATAGTACTTATCACCTTTTGAACCTAATTCTTTTACTCTATATGCCATATATTCAACAAAAGCTGTGTTTGTACTTTTTATTTTATCTATATTATGCATATTTTCTTTCATATTTTTAAAATATCTAAACTCATTATATAACTCTTTAAATGTAGTATTATTTGTTAAATCCGCTTCTAAGATTTTTTCAACTTGTATCTTTTTTAATTGTGAATTAGTTATATTTAAACAAATTCTTGCTATAAATTTTAATAAAGCTATTTGTAACATTAACAAAAATAAATTTAGTTCTTCTGATGTAAGATATGACAATTTTTGGTGTTCTTTTAAACGATTAAGTATTAAGTTTTGATCCAAATAACCTTTATTTTCCTCTACAAGTTCATACGCTAAAAAGAAAATACTTACATACTTTTCACCTTCACTAGTTTTGATAATTGGTAGCCTTTTATTTTTCAAGCTTTTTTTGCTTTCATTTATTTTTTCATACTCTTCTTCTATTATATACATGTTATCAAGTAACCACTGGCCAGCAGAATGAATGCTTATATTC
>CAKOYA010000034.1 GCA_934130325.1 uncultured Clostridia bacterium | reverse complement strand
GCTGTATATGTAGAATGAATATATGCTGTGTATGGAATTTTTAATGAAATACACGCAAATATGACATTATTAATACAAGGAAATTGATTTATTATTACTTGAGTTACAGAATTTTCTTGCATTATTTTTTTTAAAGTTTCTATTTTATCATAGTTAATTGTATTTTCTATATCAAAACTCCAATCAATAAACTTTGCACCCATATCAATGCATTTTTGAGTATATATTCCTCTTTTGCATAATACAATAACATTGTGACCTTTTTTTATTATAGCCTGTGCTTGACTTAAAACCGAAGTTTCAACTCCGCCTATGTCTAATTTTTCTAAGCAAATCATTACAGTTTCTTGTTTCATTCTTATACTCCTTAGATTAGATTAAATATTAAACATATACTTTTCTAACCTTGTTCCTTCAAATATTCCTCTATTACTGTATCTGTATCTCCGTCCATCTTTTTTACGCCATTATATAACCAAAGTGCCCTATCACAAAAACTTTTAACTTGTCCTATACTATGTGATACAAATACCATAGTTTTCCCTTGCGACTTTAGTTCTTTCATTTTATTCAAGCATTTATCTTGGAAATGAGCATCACCAACTGCAAGTATTTCGTCAATAAGTAGTATATCTGCTTGTACATTAACTGCGATAGAAAATGCAAGTCTCATATACATACCAGAAGAATACGTTCTAACGGGCACATCAATAAATTCACCAAGTTCAGAAAACTCTATTATTTGATCAATTATAGGATCAACATCCTTTTTTCCAAGTCCATACATTGAAGCATTAAAATAAATATTTTCTCTACCTGTAAAATCAGTATTAAACCCTGCTCCAAGTTCTATCATACTTGAGATTTTACCGTTAATCTCAATTGATCCTTTTTCAGGATATATTATTTTATTTAATAATTTCAAAAGTGTTGACTTACCTGAGCCATTTACACCTATTAATGCCACTGACTCACCTTTTTTTATATCAAATGATACATCCTTTAAAACTACATGTTTTGTTTTTCTATTCCTTCTTAAATTTGCAAGTCTTTCCTTTAAAAAATATGCTTTATCTTCATATACTGTAAATTCTTTTGTGATGTTTTTTACGGAAATTACTACATCATTATCTTTATTTTTTTTAGCCACTTTCTATACCTCCTCAGCAAAACGTCTTTGTAATTTATTAAATACTAAATATCCGATTATTAATACAATAATTGATATTGCAAAAACTATTCCTAAACTTGCAAAATTTGGTAAAGTTTTATTATACAATATATTTTGATATTCTTGCATTATTAATGTCATAGGATTAAGTTTGTATATCCCTAAGAATTTTTCTGGAACCATTGATATACTATACAATATTGGACACGCATACATCCATATCATCATTACTGGGTTCATAATATATTGAACATCCCTTATATAAACGTTTGCAGCAGATAATAGCATTATTAATCCTAAACTAAATATTGCCTGAATTAATACTATTACAGGTAAAAATATTGCCACCCAAAAAACTCCTACACCTGAAATAATTAGAGCAATAAATATTATTACAGCACTAAAGAAGTATTGTATTGTGTTACTTATAACTACTGCAAGAGGCAAAACTTCTCTTGGAAAATATACTTTCTTTAATATACTAGCATTGTTTGAGACACATGTTGTTCCTACTGCAATAGTATTTGCAAATGCATTCCATGGCATTAAGCAAATAAATAAATATATTGAATAATTCTCTATTCCTGTTCTAAAAACAAATTGGAATACTAAAGAATATACTGCAAGCATAAGTAGTGGGTTAAGCAAAGTCCAAAGGAATCCAAAAAAGGATCCTTTGTATCTTCCATTTATATCTTGCTTTACTAAAGTCTTTAGCATATGTCTATACTGATATATTTCTTTAATCTTTTTTACTAAATTCATATTTTTCTCCTTCATAATGTATAACTATTACTTTATTTTAATAAATTCATAAATTCATTTTCTATTTTTTGCATATCCTCTTGTGTCACACCTTCAAATCTTGCTGTTATGTTAGGTCCTGTATTAGATGCTCTCACTAAAGCCCAACCATTTGAAAACTCAACTCTTACTCCATCAATATCATTAATCTTATATTCTTGAGATTCACAATAAGCTTTTATTTTTTCAATAACCTTAAATTTTTCTTCATCAGTTGACTCGATTTTTATTTCAGGAGTAGAGTAATAAATATTTACTCCTTCTAAAAGTTCAGACACTGATTTATCTGTTTTTGATAAAATTTCAGCAAGTCTTAGGCCAGCATATAGACCATCATCAATATTTGGCCATTTATCATTAAAAAATACATGTCCAGAAAGTTCACTTCCAAATGCAAAATTTCCCTCTCTCATTTTAGCCTTCATGTATGAATTACCTGTCCTATAGCATACCGGATTTCCACCCAGCCTTATAATTTCATCTTTTAAAGATTTAGAACATTTAACATCAAAAAGTGCATTTTTATTAGAAACTTTGCTCATTATGTTACGCCAAACAATAATTGCAAAAAAATCTATGAACACCATTTTTCCTTTTTCATCAATTACACCAATTCTATCTCCATCTCCATCTATTCCAAGTCCAAAATCAGCACCTACTTCTAAAACTTTTTTCTTTAGATCTTCGTTATTTGCCTCTACACTTGGATCTGGATGATGGTTTGGAAAATTAGAATCAGATTCCATATAAAGCGGTACCATTTCAATTTTATCCTTAAACAAGTCAAATACATCCTTAGCTACTAAAGATGCTGTACCATTTGCAGTATCTACAACTACTTTTAATTTTCTTTCCCCTAAATCAATAGAATCTTTTATAAGATTTAAATAATCATTTTTTATATCAACATTTTCTATTTTACCCTCGCCTGATATAAAATTACATTTTTCAGTAAATCTTCTAAATTCTTGAATCATTTCTCCACAAGCATTTCCAAAATTACTTACAGAAAATTTAAATCCATTATATTCCTTAGGATTGTGACTTGCAGTAATCATTATACCTGGCATAATTTCATCTTTATCATTTAAATGTATCTGGGCAAAATAATACATAGGGGTAGTAACTCTACCAACAGAATATACATTCATACCAGTTTCAATGATACCAGTAGTTAAGGCATCATATAAGGCATCAGATGATGACCTATTATCATAGCCTATTACACACTTTCTATATCCACTTTCTTGAATATATGTTCCAAAAGACTTACCTATTGTATAGGCTACATCTTCATTTAAATCTTTTCCATAAACACCTCTTATATCATATCCTCTAAAAATATTAGGACTTATATTTTTTACAATTTCATATTTTTTCATATATAATCACCCATCAAATTATATCATAGTATATCCAAAAATCAAAGTATTTTAAACAAAAAAAACGTGTTTTTCAACACGTTTACATAAGCAAATTTATGATTTAAATATTTCTTGTATTTAAATTTATACAAAATTTATTCCCATACAATATCATGTAATATATTTCCAACATCATAAAAACTGCCATCAGCTTTTATAGCAACTGGATTTGCATGCCCTCCAACTGTTTCTCCATCATTAGTAATATTACCAATCCTTACAGTCGAAAGTCTTACTATATCTGATACTCCTTGTACTTTTCCGTATGATTTAATATTATTGCCTCCATTTTTTAATGCTTTTTCGAGTGGCACATATTCAACAGTTCCATCGCTCATTAAAAATAATATTACTTCTCCACCAACTGAATGGTGCCCTATACTATCTAACAAAATATCTAAAATTTCTCCTGAAAATCCTGTAATATTAATATTCAAATATGTACTACCTTTATCAATATTATACATTTTTTTAATATCTGATGGTTCACATGATATCATTGCTGATTTTTTATCTTCATTTAATGAACAGTTTATACTAGCAAATTCACTTGATACATCTTCTTTAACTGCTCCATCATTAGCTCCCTTATTTAACCATTTATTTACATCCAATTTAGGAAACACTGCCTTTTCAACTGTTTTTTCGACTGTTTTTTCAACTATTTTTTCATTTTCTTTTATTTCAACATTATCAGTTTTTTCCTCTTTATTTTGTTCTTCAGTAGAACTTACGTTTCCAACTTTTGCTTCTAATTCCTTAATTTCCTTTTTACTTGTATTTTCACTTATTCCAAAATACACCGCAACACACGACGCTATTATTGTTGTTATAACAAATATTGTTATATACACATTTTTTCTTTTACTTTCCATATATATATCCTCCACTTACTTTTTATCAGCTGCATACCATAAATCATAACAATCTCCATTGGTATCTATTGCAATAATTGTATTTCTAGAAATTCCTATATTACTTCTCCTCGAATAAACTCTTACAAGTTTACAAATATTTGATATATCTGATACTTTTTCTGCATTAATTATTCCTGTACCTTGATATTTATTTGTGGCATTGTCTATATTAGTAGCCCAATACACATTACCATTTTCTGATAAAAATGCTAAGGCTGAGACTGCTCCATCACCAAGTGTTCCACCACACACATCAATTATTTTTTCGTTTATGCCACTAATTTTAATTTCCTTTGAATCGCTATATGCCTTTGCCTTCAAACTTCCATTTTTTTCAATTACTATACTAATATTCAATGTTTCTAAATCATACTTAATACTTCCATCGTATTCTACATTGTCCGGCTTATTTTTAATTTTACTTATATCATATTTTGGAATTATAGATTTTTCTACAATTTTTTCCTTAACTTCAATTTCTTTATTATTTACATTTTCATCAACCAACGTTGTTTCTTCTTTTTTCTCTTGATTATCACTTTTAGCAATCAAGTCATCTACCTTTGATTGTAACTCCTTAGTTTCACTATCTCTTATTATTCCAAAATATACCGCAACACACGACGCTATTATTGTTGTTATAACAAATATTACTATATACACATTTTTTCTTTTGCTTTCCATATATCTTCTCTCCTTACTTTTACCTATAAATTAATTAAAATACTTCAAATTTTCCTATTAATGTTTCTACTTAATCATTAAAACTTGCAGTATTTTCATAACTATGAGATTCATAATTATGAATTTATATTATCAGATACAACATAGCTACCATTTACATTCTTAATTTTAAATTTACCAGATTTATCAGAATCTTTTCCACCCATTCCATAAATAGAATATTCTACTTTATATTCATATTCATTAGAATTTTTAGAAATAAGCTCTACATTTCTAACATGATTTATATAGCCTGATGCACCTGTTTCAACAAATTCAAGATTCCCCTCTGAATTTGCGTAAAACTGTTTTGAAAGTGTTTCCTCAAAAAGCTCTTTTGTCATATATTTTTCTATTTTTGCCATAAAATCATCATATCTAATATCAGTTTTTACTTTTGTATTGTTAGCGTCAGCGTACTTAGTATGTTTATCATACTCATCATAGCTGCTATAAAAATTTAAATACTTGCCAACCAAACCTCCATAACCTGAGCTAAACATATCTCTTGTTAAATTTATATAGTCTTCAATTGTAACCCTTGCAATTTTATCAATATTTTCTTGTAATAATTCATTATTAGATGTTGTATTTTTAGTACCAGAATTTGCCTCTTTTATTTCAATATTACCAGTTTTTTCCTCTTTATTTTGTTCTTCAGTAGAACCTATACCTTCCACCTTTGTCTCTTTATCCTTTTCTTCAGCAGAACTCACATTTTTTACTTTTGCCTCCAATTCCTTAATTTTCTTTTTACCTGTATTTTCGCTTATTCCAAAATATACTGCAACACACGACGCTATTATTGTTGTTATAACAAATATTGTTATATACACATTTTTTCTTTTGCTTTCCATATATATTCCTCCTATACTTACAACCTTATTGTAGCATATATATAAAACATTTTTCAATAAGAATACTTATTAAATTAAAAATTTAAGTTAAAATTTAGAGAAAAAAAGCATATGTATTTTTTACATTACATATGCTTTTTATTTATTAAAATACTATCTTGTTTTCTACAACATTTTGTTCTTTATCATTGGATTTATTTTCTGTAGAAATCTTAAAATATTCTTCCATTATAGGTTTTACCACATGAGCAGTATATGTACCTTCTCCACCGCCTTCAATTATTGCAACTACAGCTATTTTAGGCTTTTCATATGGAGCAAATCCAACAAATATTCCATTATTTTGTTTTCCTGCTACTTGAGATGTACCTGTTTTTCCTGCCACTTGTATATTACTATTTTTAAATATAATACTTGCTGTACCTCCACTTTCGCTAGTAACAGATAGCATTCCTTGTTTTATTGCATTTAAGTAGTTTTGGTCAAGTCCTATATTCTTGCTTTCAAAATTTACTCCTGTAAATTCTTTAGCATAGTTTTCTATTTCACTTAAAGCTACATCTTCCTGATTGGAAATTGATTTTATATTTTTAATCAATGATACTTTATTTAAATTTCCACCATTTGCTATAGTAGAAATATAATTTGCAAGTTGAATAGGCGTATAAAGGTTATATGATTGGCCAATTGAGGCATTTAATGTATCTCCTAAATACCACTCTTGAGATTTATCCTCACCAGCTATATTACCAATAGCTTCACCATAAAGTTCTATACCAGTTTTTTGCCCTAGTCCTAATAATTTGCTAGTTTTTACTATTTCGTCTATTCCTATTCTTCTTCCTACCTCATAAAAGTAGCAGTTACATGAGCCTTTTATTGCACCTTCTAAATTTACGTACCCATGAGTCGTATGATATTGAGTGTATATCCAACATTTTGGTTTATGTCCATATGGATATATACCCGTATCTAGTATTTTTTCATCCAATGTTATCCCACCAGACATAAGTCCTGCAATTCCAACTAACATTTTATATGTTGATCCAGGAGGATAAGTACCAGATATTGCTCTATTATACATAGGTTTTAATGAATCATTAAATAGCTTATTAAGTTCTGCATTAGAAATTCCTGAAACCATACTATTTATATTATATGTTGGATAATTCGCCATTGCTAATGTCTCACCTGTTTGTACATCTAAAACAACAACACTACCTGCTGAAGCTTCCTCTATTTTCTTTCCTACTAGTGTTCCATCTTTTAATTTATTAATTACATTTTCAAGTGCCTCTTCTGCCGTTTTTTGCAATCTATAATCTATGGTTAAGGTAACACTATCACCTGCTACCGCCTCTTCTACAATACTTTCAGATGAGACGTTGCCCTTAGAATCAGTCTCAGCTTTAATTACTCCATCTTTTCCTTTTAAGTATTTTTCAAAAGCTTGCTCTATACCTGTTTTGCCAATAACACTATTTATATTATAACTAGTATCTCCATTTTCTTTTTTGGTTTTATATTCAATATCACTTATTTTACTAACATACCCTAATACATGTGCTGCGAGTGTTCCATTTGGATAATATCTTTTTGGAACTGATACTACATTTACTCCATATAATTTTGATTTTGCTTCTTCTATTTGTGCAACAGATTTTTCTGAAATGTCTTTTGCTATAATGGTAGAATTAAATAGTGAATATCCATTTAAGTTTCCTTCATATTTTATTTGAATAATTCTTATTTGCATGTTTCTATCATTAGAATAAGACTCTAATCCAAATTTTTCTATAAAATAATTTATTGTTTGCTCAAATGAAAAACTTTCATCAATTTGAATATCTTTTTTCCATTTTTTTTCTTCATCATCACTTTCAAAAGAAAAACCTGAAAAATCATCATTTATAGGGAAAGTTGAATAAATATTATCGCCATTCGAAATTAAAATATGTATAAGTTTTGCAATTGCCTCATTTTGTTCTTCGGCTGTAACTTTAACTTTATATAGTTCAACATTAAATGATAACTTGTTACTTGCAAGTACTATTCCATTTCTATCAGTAATCTCACCACGTGAAGCCGTTACCGTTTCTGAACGTAACATCCTTTTTTCAGATTTTTCTCTATATTCTTTACCATTTATTATTTGTAGATTAAAAAGTTGAACTATATATACAATTGCAACTATTATAACAAAAATAGATAATATTAAAGTTCTGTTGCTAAAAAAAACTATAATTTTTTCAAACATATTCTTCATCTTTTCACCTACTTTATCTAAAAAATAATTACATTATATAATTTCCTTTTAATTTATCTTCAAAACTTGTTATAATTTTATATATTACTCCATAAACAATAAATACAATTACTGTATTTAATAGCGAAGTTAGAATAACCTGCTTTAAAAAATAAAATATATTTGTGTATATGTGAGTAATCATTAAATACTCAAAATATTGTATAAGCTCAAAAAGAGCAGTAAAAATAAAAGTCACATACACAAGTGACATTCTATTTTCTTTCCTATAATTATCATTAATAAGTCCTGTTATAGCGCCTGTTACTGTATACGCTATAGTAAACATACCAGTGGTATTTCCAAACAAAATATCACATAGCACTCCAGTAATAAATGAAATCATTGTTCCTTTATATACTCCATACCATAAGCTTACTACAATTATGCATATTAATATTAAATTAGGCTTAACTCCAAACAAGCTTTTATTATTAATAACAAACAATTGAAAAAATAATATAGCTATTATAAACAATACTATAGAGCTTATAGTTAATATCTTCTTTAACATTTTTATCACCTTTAGCTAATTAATTATTATTCCTACTTCTGTTATGGTCCTAATATTGACATTTGGCTCAACAATTGCATACCTATTAGTATCGTTTTTATCGTTTACAACCTCTGATATTTTTCCAACAGGTATTGCATTTGGATAAGTAGAACCTAAACCAGAAGTATACAACATATCAGAAATAGAAACTTCTGCATCAATAGGAATAAAATTAAGTTTTAATTTATTATTAGACTTTAAACTTAAATCTCCTTGTAAAATAGCAGGTTCATTTATAGTACTAATATTTACACTTACTGAAGATGATGGGTCAAGTATCGTAGTGACAGTAGCACTATTATCTTCAACTTCAGATATATAACCTACCAGTCCTTCTTGATGTACTACAGCCTGATTTAAAGAAATTCCATCATTTTTACCTATATCTATTTTAAATGTTTGAGTCCAATTATCATGTTCTCTATATATAATTCTTCCTAATTTTATATCAAAATGCTGAAACTTCTTACTAATTTCTAACATTTTTTTTAATGATTCATTTTCATCTAAAATTCTCTTTGACTCTAGTAGCTGATACTCTAATTCTTTTTTTTCATTTTCTATTTTTTCTTTTTCTTCATTTATTTTTTTATTATTAGCAAAGTACGATGAAATACTTGTACCAATATTTTTGGTAGTACCACTTATTAATTCAATAGGTTTAGATACCATACCTGCAATAGTACTTACTGTTTTGTTTTGACTATTTCTAAAAAATAATGATGAACCAATAATGGTTAAGATAATCACTATAATTACAAATATTATTTTTTTTGTCTTTTTTTTATCTTTTTGGTTAAAATTGTACCTATAGTCCATCTTTTATCCTCCAATATTATCTTTTTTTAGCTTGAGTAGTTTTCTTTAATACTTCAATACTATCAAGCGCCCTTCCAATTCCTTTTAATACACAGTTTTCTGGATCTTCTGCTAAAAATACCGGTATTCCTGTTTCATCACTAATATATCTATCTAAATTTTTAATTTGCGAACAAGCGCCTGAAAGAACAATACCTCTTTCCATTATATCAGCTGCAAGTTCTGGTGGTGTTTGCTCTAATGTAAGTTTTATAACTCTTAAAATTTCTGCAAGAGAATCTTTCATTGCTGTATTAATATCTTGCGTTGTTACATTTATAGTCTGTGGAAGACCAGTACTTAAATTTCTTCCTTTAATACTCACCTTTTCTTCAGTCATAGATGCAGTAGCTGCACCGATTTGCTTTTTTACTTCCTCAGCTTCGCCTTCACCTATTATAACATTGAATTCTTGTTTTATATACTCAACTATATCTCTATCTAGTTTATCTCCTGCAATTTTTATTGAATTTGAAACAACTATGCCACCAAGTGACAATACAGCCATTTCACTAGTTCCGCCTCCAATATCTACTATCATAAATCCTTCTGGTTGCTCTACTTTTATCTTAGCTCCAATTGCTGCAGCCATTGCTTCTTCCATTATAAACACATCTTTTGCGCCAGCTTTATAAGCTACACCTTGTACAGCTCTTTCTTCAACATCTGTTATACCAGATGGAATTGATACAACTAAACGTGGTTTTGAAAATAAACTTTTAGGTATTACTCTAGATATCAATGTCTGAATCAACATTCTAGTTGCCTCAAAATCAGCTATAACACCATCTTTTAAAGGCTTAACTGCTACAATATTTTCAGGAGTTCTACCAACCATTTCCTTTGCTTGATTTCCAACGGCAAGAATTTCACCAGTATTTTTATTAATTGCTACAACGGCTGGTTCAGAAAGTACCCTTCCTCTTCCTTTTACATGTATTCTTATATTTGAAGTTCCTAAGTCAAGACCTATATCTTTAGATATTATACCCATATTTACCACCTTTTTTCATTTATATTTTAAATGTACCCTTTTTCTTTTATACTGATATATTTATTATTTGCAATAATTATATGATCTAACAATTTTATATTAAACATTTCTCCCATTTGACTAACCTTTAAGCTAAAATTAATATCTTGCCTACTTGGTTCTAACGTTCCACTTGGATGATTATGTACAAGTATAATAGAATGTGCAAGTTGCTTTATGGGTTCACTAAATATTTCCTTTAATGAAATATTTATACTATCGTTACTTCCAATTGCATTGGTTACCACTGCTAGCACTATATTTCTTTTATTTAATAAAATTGTTTTTAAGCATTCTTGTTTTTCATAACAATATGATGACCCAACTAAACTATATATGTCAGATGGAGACTTTATCTTTCTTTTATATACATTAGCTTCATAACTCTTTGACATTCTCCTTGAAAGTTCAATTACTGCTTTTATTTGTATTGCTTTTACTCTTCCAATACCTTCATATTTTTGTAACTCCTGCAATGATAAACTTCCCAAATAATCTATGTCGGACATTTCAAACTTTTTTCCTTTGTTTAAAATATTTCTTGCTATATCTAAACAAGTATATTTCTTTGTTCCCGTTTTAATTATAATTGCAAGTAGTTCAGAATTTGTTAAATTTGACGGCCCAGCTAGTTCCAACTTTTCATAAGGCCTATCATTTAAAGGTAAATTTTCTACAATTTTAGCCAACGAGTTACCCACTGTGATATAAATGCAAAAATTAACATGAAAATAACCCCACCAACACTAATTTTGCACCATATTCCAAAAGTTATCTTTAAAAAACTTAAATCAAGTATTATAGGATTTTGAAAACCTATTTCGCCACCTATTGAAAGCCAATTTAAATATGAAATTCCTGTTGTTGCCTCGCCTATTGCCACACCAACTATCATACCCAAAATAGCACAAATTATTACTATAACCTTTTTCATTTGTAACCTCCTAAGATAAATTTCCAAATATTTGAAAATTCATGCCTATTATATAACTTTTTTTAAAATATTTCAATAATATTACAAAAATATGTAGAACTACATACATTTTTTTAGCAATAATTAAAATAAGCACTACACTCAAGCGCTTACTTTAATAATATTTCTCCCTTTATTCCATAATTTAATAATTTGATAAAATCAGGCCCATCAAATTTAGTTCCAACCACACTTCCATAATGAATTGGAATTGCTATTTTAGGCCTTATACAATTTATAAGCTTTGCTGCCTCTTTATAGTCCATTGTATACGTTCCACCAACAGGAACAAATGCTACATCACATTTTACTTTTAAGTTTTCACTTGTTATATCAGTATCACCCGCAATGTAATAAGAAATGCCATTTATATAAATTACATATCCCACCCATCCATTTTCTTTTGGGTGAAAGCTTTTATTTACGTTATATGCATTTACAGTTAGTATTTTTATACCATCTACTACATACTCATTGTTCGGAGTAACCGTTATAATATTTTCATAACTTATTCCTAGTTTTAACACATTTGTAATTAAATCCTCTGGTACCACGATTTTAGTATTATTATTCATTACTTTTATTATATCTTCTGGACTATAATGGTCATAATGACTATGAGTTATCAATATAATATCTGCATCATTTTTTTCTACTTCCAAGTTATATGGATCCACATATATATTTTTTTCTTTTGAAAATTTTATGGCACTATGATTTAAAACCTCTATATTTGTTAACATATAAACACCTCATTATATTTTAAGTTATATATAAAATTATATCATTTAATATATTTTCTGTAAATATAAAATTATAATAATTTAAGACATATATAAAAAGTAGATAAAAGGTTACGCGTCATATAATATGTAACCCTTTATCTACCAAAAATCCTTTTATATTATTTTATCTATCTCTTTTTTTATGTACTTAGCTGCTGTAAAAGGAGCCACTTTCGATGGTAAAGCAAGTGCCCATTTTACCGCTATATCTTGCTCTTTAGCAAAATTAAAATCAACACCTCCTGGTGCTGAGGCAAGATCGACAATTAATGAATTTTTATCTACAAGTTTTAGCTTTTGTTTATCTAGTATCAAACTTGGTATAGTATTAAATATAACATTCATATTTGGAATAACATCATTTAATTCACTTAAATGTACACTATTAAGTCCCATTGCATTTATAAGTGAAATATCCGATTCTTTCCTTGCCTCACAATATACGTTTGCACCAATCCCGTGTAA
>CAKOYA010000033.1 GCA_934130325.1 uncultured Clostridia bacterium | reverse complement strand
ATATCACTATTACTATTATCATTATTATTAATGATATTAAACTTATTCCTCTTCTCTTTTTCATTTCCATTCTTTCCTCTCAAATATATATATATAATTTTACTACAAAATAATATATTTTTTCAATACATTTAAAAAAATATAAGATGAAAAAGTTAAGTTAATATAAAACATTATACATATTTTTATCAAACTAATTTATTCATCTTATTTTTTCAATATTAATATTAATGTATTATTCTAATATTTCGAGCGGAGTATAATTTGCCATAAGTCTCTTAAATCCTGATTTATCAAACATTATATCAAGTTTAAGATCATCTCCTTCTGCTTCTATTTTCTGTATAACTCCAATGCCAAATTTTTTATGCTTTACACTCATTCCAACAACATAATTATTGATATTTTCTGACTTTATTGATGCCTTTTTACTATTTCCAGAAATATTACTTAAAAAGCTATTTACATTTATTCCAAATTTCGAACTTGAAGTATTAGATCTAGTATTAGTAAAATAATTAAGATTATTCTTTAATACTCTATCTACTTGTGTATATTCAGAGTCTAAGTATTTTTCTTGTTTTTTCTTTCTAAGAGATAAATTATCTTTTGAATTTTCGTCAAATAAATCTTCAGGGATTTCTGAGATAAACCTTGATGGTAAAGCATAAGTAGTTGAACCATATAACGTTCTTTTTGTAACATTAGTTATATACAGTTTTTTTCTAGCTCTTGTTATACCAACATAGCATAATCTTCTTTCTTCTTCACAGGATTCATCTTCATCAATAGATCTTTTAGATGGAAATAATCCTTCCTCCATTCCAACTAGAAATACTACATCAAATTCTAGTCCTTTGGCACTATGCATAGTCATAAGAGTAACTGCTTGTGCATCTTCATCTAATTTATCAACATCAGAAACAAGCGCTATACTTTCTAAGAAATCTGCCAACGAATTTTCAACATTTTCTTTTTCAAATTCCATAGCCACTCCGATAAATTCAAGTAAATTCTCAAATCTAATTTCAGTTTCTTTAGTTTGTTCAAGATTTAGCATATCCTCATAACCAGATTCTTTTAGTGTTAATTTCATTAAATCCGAAACAGATAAATCTTTACTTTTTTCTATGAGATTATTCATCATATCTCTAAACATAATTATATTTCCAGAACTCCTTATTCCATCTAGATTATGACTATCTTGAATATACTCAAAAATGGATACTCCTTTTTCTATTGCACCTTGTTCTATCTTTTCTAATGCAGTAGCTCCTATTCCCCTTTTTGGTTCGTTTATTATTCTTTTTAATGCTATATTGTCATTTGTATTTTGTATTAACTTCAAATAACTAGTAAGATCTTTTATTTCTTTTCTAGAATAGAATTTTAATCCTCCAATTAATCTATACGGTGTACCTGAGCGCATGAAAACTTCTTCTAGTACACGTGCCTGTGCATTAGTTCTAAAAAGTACAGCAAATGAAGCGTATGTCATTTTTTCATTTCTACACATTTTATCAATCTCATCAACTACCCATTCGACTTCTTCATACTCATTATTTAATGTTTTATATGCTAATTTTTGTCCTTCCTGATTTCCAGTCCACAATTTTTTTTCTATCTTAGATTTGTTGTGATTTATTACCCCATTTGCAGCATTTAAAATATTTTGCGTACTTCTATAGTTTTCTTCTAATTTTACTATCTTAGAATTAGGAAATTCCTTTTCAAAGTTTAAAATATTTGATATATCAGCACCTCTAAAGCCATATATACTTTGTGACTCATCTCCAACAACACAAATATTACCACTAACTGAGGATAACATGCTAATTAATAGGAACTGAACCCTGTTTGTATCCTGATATTCATCTACTAAAATATATTTAAATTTTGACTCATAATGTACTAATTTATCTGGAAATTCTAAAAATAATTTTACAGTAAGCATTAATATATCATCAAAATCAATAGAATTATTTTGTTTTAATGTCTTTTGGTAAAGTTCATATACATCTGCTATTTTTTCACGTCTAAAATCCCCTGATACTTCTTCTTTGTACTTAATATAATCTTTCATTGAGTCCTTAGCTTTGCTAATTTCATATTTTATTAGTGAAACTGGATACTGTTTTTCATCTAAATCCAATTTCTTTAATACTTCTTTTATTACTTTATCCTTATCAAGTTCATCAAATATATTAAAGTCTTGTCCGTATCCTAAATCAGTTATCTCTCTCCTTAAAATTCTTACACATACTGAATGAAATGTGCCAAGCCATACATCATTTGCTTCCTCACCTATTAAATTTATAGCTCTTTCCTTCATTTCTTTTGCAGCCTTATTTGTAAATGTAATTGCAAGAATTTCCCAAGGTTTAACAAACTTTTTTTCTAACATATATGCTATTTTATATGTTAATACCCTTGTTTTTCCTGAGCCTGCACCTGCTAAAATAAGAAGAGGGCCATCCAAATACTCCACAGCTTCTCTTTGTTTATTGTTTAAATCATTTAATAACTCTTCCATAAATCCCCCTTATTTTAAATTTCTAACAACTATACTAAAAATTATGCCACAAAATACAAACTGTACATGTGGCTTATTATATTATAATCTATTTAACCATTTTTTAATAAAATTATCTTCGATTACAAAATTGTAATATGAAGTATTTTGCCTCTTTATACTAATTCCACTATTAGTTAATTCTTCTTCTGGAAATTTAAAATCAAACTTACAAACATTAATTTTTCCAGATAATTCAACTATATAAACATTAAACTTAATGTTCATTTGAAGATCTGATAAATTAACCCCAACTAAATTTAACATAGTTCCATCGAAAGTTATAGCATTAGTACCATCAGGTATTTTAGCATCAGTCAAAAATTCTACATTATCTATATTTAAATTTATTAAAATTTGATCCTCTTTTTCCTCAGGATAAACTATAATTTTTTGATCAAATGTACTAATAGCATCATCCTTAGCACCATTTTGATACAATATTAAATTTCCTTTTTTAGTTGGATGTGTAAATTTAATATTATCTATATATATCTCTTTTATTTCGGAATTTTTTTGTATAAGTAAAGAAATATTATTCCTTTGTGACAAATTAAGTTTCATAGTATCAAATCCACCTGAATTTTCTTGATCGCTATTTACTTCTTCAACGTCTAAACTTGAATTGATAACTAGATCATTTACCCTAAAACTACCTTGATTTATACTGCCACTAGTACTAAGTAATACCCTTGCAATTATAACTATAAAAATTATTGATATTACTATAACAACAATTGATGATATTGCTTTGCTTTTTTTCATTAATCTTCCTCCAAATACACTGATATTATACTACATCAATCATAAAAATTCAACTTAAAAAATATATTTTATTAAAGGATGATTTTTATGAATAATTTTTTTAACAACTTCAATATACCTTCAAATTTTTTAGGTACTTCTAATAATAACTTTGGTGACTTGGATTTAAATAAACTACTGGTAATTTTACTCTTACTTACGAATCAATTAAATATAGAAGCGATTCATGTATATAAAAATAATTTTGTAGTGTCACTTGGAACTTTTGATGAAGATTAAAAGCAACTAAACATCATTCTATAGTTTAGTTGCTTTTTATTTTAATGATTATCGGTTGTTCCAAACAGTTCATCAAATTTTTTCTCAAGTTCTGCTTGTAAATCAAAATTATTTTCTTTTTCTGGAATTGGTTTATTTTTTGTATTTGTATTTTCTTCTGTAAATAAATTATTCAAACTTAATTCATCTTTTTGACGTGTTTTAATCCCTAATTTTTCTCTAGCAATCTGTTCCCTTTTTTCAATATGAGCTCTTACATTCATAACTTTTATAGGAACATTGTCTGTTTTTGGCATATCAGATAAATCATGCATCTCATATTTTTTAGCTTCATCTCTTTTTGGATGATATTTAAAAAACCATGCTTTTTTTGCTTTAATTGGTTTTAATGTTCTAACCAAAATAATTTCTTCATTTGGATCTAATCTAGTAAGCTCATCTACAGTCATTAAATCTCTACCTTGTCTTTGTTCACTAATTGAAACACCTTGTTTAGCAATTTCATCTTTATCCTTACTAATAGACCTATTTTTTACCTTTATTGTAGTCTGTCCCATACTTTTTTGAAAATATTCACAAGTTTTCAAAGAGGAACTACCTAAAAATACTTTTGTATCACAGTTTCCTATTATATTTTCATAAGTATCTTTATACAATGATTCCAACTGATCTAAGCTTTGTACAACAATAGAAATACTAATTCCTAAACTTCTTGTTGTGCTAAGTTTTTTATTAAAATCCGGTATTTGCCCAATGTTTGCAAATTCATCTAATAAAAAATATACTTGATTTGAAAGTGTACCACCATTTATGTCTGCTTGTGTATATAACTTTTGTAACATTTGGCTAAAAAATATAGTAGATACAAAATCATACGTACTATCAGCAGCTGATGTTATTACATAAATGGCAGTTTTAGATGTTCCCAATTCATCAAAATTAAAATTATTTGAAGTGGTAATCTTTTGCATAGCTGGAGTATCGAATGTTTCTACTTTAGATATAGTAGAAATTATAATACTTTGCATTGTTTTATCTGCAGCTGTTTTGAAATTTTCATATTGAACTCTACCTGGATGTTCTGGTTTTAATTCATCAATGAATAGTCTATCAAACAAAGTTTCATCGCTACCACCTTGACGTATAATGCTCAAACAACTTGACAAATTTTGTTCTTCGGCTGGCAAAACTGATATAACATAGTATATACATGCCTTTAACAACATTTTTGCAGTATTATCCCAAAAAGGATCATTAGTAGGTTGTCCCTTAGTAGCACCTACTACAATAGTATGAGCAATTATATCAACACTTGTATGATCAATTATATGAGATAAAGGATTATACCTATCACTATAATCTGGATTTACAAGATTTAATACTCTTACATTATATCCATTTGCTCTTAAAAAGCCTGATGTATCTCTATACAATTCACCTTTTGGGTCTGTTATAACATATGAGCCTAAGAGTTGTAAAATATTTGGTTTTATATAACAAGCAGATTTACCAGCACCAGAACCGTCCAACTACTAAAATATTTTTATTAATTAAAACCTTTTTTAAATCAGTACCTAAATAATGATCCTTACTTAATATAAATCCCTGCTTTTTATTTAGTACTTCTCTTCCATCAGATAATTTATCAAATTCTTCGCCATTTTTACTCCAAGAACTTGAACCATTTTCTCTACCTTCATATTCATATGATTTAGAAAATTTAATTTTCCAAGCTATAAATAAAATAAAAAATACTACTAAAAGATAACCAGAAAATGTAAGAAATGTACCAAATTCCAAAAATATTCCACTAAAAAATTTAAATGTTATAATATTCGATACTAAATTACTAAAAACTTCTTTTAATGTATCATAAAAATCAGAGCCATCGGGTACATTATGTAATCCCACGCAAATAGAGCCTACCAGTATTATATCTAGTAACAGGTAGACTATTAAAAACGGTTTTAATTCCCTTTTTACCTTATTAATATTTGATTTCATATATATTCCTCTCATCTTACTTGTACAGATAACCACTTATAAATTAACTAGTTAAACTATCATATCATTTTCACCAGCTATTTTTGGGCTATTTTGCTTAAATGGTATATTTACTGTTCCAATTTCAAGTTCTTTACTATCAAGTACATTAATAGTATTTTCATCATAATTACATGTTATTGCTGAAATTTGCACTTTAAATTTACTATCCATAACAAATTTTCCTCCCTTTACTACTTTTATTACTACATTTAATATACGTTTAATTACTACATTTACTTAAATTTATTCAAACTTTAACTCTAGTACTATATATGGTTTATTAGGTAAAAGCTTGCATCTTCCCTTTACTTTACCTGAAACTTCATCTTTAAATAATATAGGTTTTACCTCTTCACCAGTTTGAGTATCAATTATTGAAAAATGCCTTTTCATACTTGGTGTATATTCTACTTCTTTGTATTCAACACCTTCTTGATTATATATAGTGCCATAATTTAATGGAATATTGGTTTCTGTTGCTCTAAATCCTTCAGAGCTCAATTCTCCTGTGCTTAATATTGCTTTACTATTAGTTAAAGTCAAAAGTACTATTAACTGATTTTGATCATCAGTTTTGATAACATTAAATACTTTTTTTATTCTTCCATTTTCTTGAGTATCAATACATTCTAACTTCTGCAAAGAAAAATAAGCATTTCCGTTTTTATACTCTTGCTCATTTTTTTCAACTAAAAAAGCTATTGTATTCATACCAGGCATGTCAATAATTTCAAATTTATTCATTTGTATTATAGGCTCCATACATTTTACCTCTTTCTATATATCAAAACCTTATATATATTATATTATACTATATAATTATGTAAAATGCAATAATGTTATTGCATTTTACATACCTTTTTTAACTTGCTACATTTTTAGTTCCTACTTTTACAACTTGTTGTTGTGCATTATACGTATCTCTAGAAAGTAGTGAACTAGATATAACAGTTCCATTTTTACTCTTTGTTATATATCCCTCAGAAATATATCCATTAACCCCCTTAGATATTATTTCTTGTTTTCCGTTTTCTAAATTTGCATCATAAACATATTTAGTAGTAAATGGAACGGTTTTTATAAACTGACTAGTAAGTGTAACTTCTACTTCATTTTCTTCCTTAATTCCATAAATACTCACATTCATATTGCCACTATAACTAAATGAAGTAACTATTTTTACAGGGTAATTTCTAGTATTTTTAAATTTAAAATCAAGAACAGGTGAATATACTGTAGCATCTAGACTTGGTTTAACATATCCAACTGGCAAACCATGTTGATGCCTTTCAACTATTTCTAAATTAGCCATAAGTACTGCTTGATATAGTGTAGAGGTAGTTTGACATATTCCTCCACCCATTTCATTTACAACTGTACCACCTTTAAAAGTTGCAGCTGCCATGTACCCTTTTGCAGCAGTCGTATCACCTATAGCTTGATTATATGAAAAAGTTTCACCAGGCATAATAACTTTTCCATTTAAATAATTTAAAGCAACTCTTAAATTATTTGCCCTAGCTGTTTGTGAAGCGTCAAAATATGTTGTTTTTCCGGATAGTTTATCGTTATAATACTTACTAGAGATATCCTTAATCTTTACATTAGGTTCAGTTACTTTTAAAGGAAACTCAATAACTTTACCTTCTGCACGATTTTCCTCTTTATTTAATTCATTTTTTAAACCTTCTACATCAAGGTCTAATCCTACAACTTCAGGAACAAACTTTATTGGATTAGAGCTTTCATCTACATATGCATCTTTTGCATCTCTTTTTATTTCTTTATATATTTTTTCGAAATCAATTTCAGATGGTTTTTTAGTTTTAATATCAAGTGTAATATTTTGTAATCCCACTCCCTTAAAACTACTTAGAATTTTTTCCTTTTCTGTATCATAATCTATTGTATTTCCTGATTTTCCTCTAGTTATTATTATTTTTTTATTTTCCTCATCAATACTATAATTATCATCTTCAGTACGTTCTTTTATACTTAAATCAATATTTTTTACTATTCCATCTAGCTTTTCTTCATTATAGCTATAACTTACATCTATGTCTTTACTATTAAATAGTGCATTAAGTATCTCAAAATTGTCAATAAGTATGTTACCGTTTCTACCAAATGACATAACATTTTTTAAAGTTTCAGAAACATTTACTTCAAAATCAATTTCTTCTGATAGTACGTTGTAAATTTCATCACTGTTTTGATATACTGATATTTTTTTAGACTTTACATCGGTATTCACCTTATCAAGGATTTCCTTTACTTGTTCTTTAGACATTCCGCCTAAACTATAACCTAAAACATTAACATTTTTATATACATTACTATTAAATTTATTTATACAAACAATTACTCCAAATAGCAAAAATATAGCTATAAAAAACGAAATAATTAAAATTATTATCAAACGAATTTTTTTATTTCTTGGTTTATCAGTTGTCACTACAGATTTTTCTGCAGTAGCATTTTCCTTTATTTCCTGTACCTCTTTTTTTTCTTCTAATTCTTCGTTTATTTTTTCTACTTCAATTATTTCGTTTTCTTTTTTTTCTACTTTTTCATCATTGTTATCAACATTTTCCACTGACATATTTTCCCCCAATATTATGCTTCTTCCTTTTTTCTAATCAAAATTATTGGAGTAAGCGTCTTTGACTGACCAGCCGGATTATCTTTTATAACCATTTTCAAAGACTCTTCATCTAATTCTATACTATCAGCCTTACCAAGTATCTCTACATTAAAATCATTTGCATCTACAATCATAGACTTAATTCCAAGTTTTTCATATATTTCATTACATACGCCAGTAGAGTTCTCTGGAATTCTAATGCCAAAATCAGCATAATCTTCAAAAACTTCACCATAAAATCCATCCAAGCCACTAATTTCTGGTCCGACTATTTCATAAAAAATTCCTTTTTTACCAAATAATTTTCCAAAACCACCAGCAATTGCAGCCCAAATAACTTTCAACCTTCCACATATATTTATTGCAAACTGCATTTTATATGGATTATCAACACCAACTCCAGCATCGCTTCTCATAGCAAACTTAGATAAAAATTTAGCAAGTCCACTTACTTTCATATCCTTTTTGTAAACTACTCTTTCTTGACAAAGACCAATTATCTTTTCACTAATTGAAATGATGTCACCTTCTTCATATATAGGCTTAACGTACTTTTCCATTATATCTATATAACTCTCACCAATTTTAACATAATGTGTCTCAATTGCATGCCTTAAATATACTTGATTTCCCACTGTAATTTCTACATTTTTTCCTTCATTTGCTTTAAATTCCATACATTTCACACTTCTTCCTTAAAATATAAAACAAGTATATTACAAAAACACATTATTGTCAATAATCTAAGCATAAAATTCTTTCAACTTTAAATTAAAAAAAGACCATCAAAAATGACAGTCTTTAGAGTATTCTATAAGCCGGATTCTGTTTTAAATAGTCATTTATCTAGGATATATATTACTATATACCTCAAGCCACCAACCACGAGAGATGACGGGCCGTCTTAGCCTCTCTTTTATGGTGTTGCACCAGGTGGGGTTTACACCACAATCATGTCTCCACAATTGTTCGTAAGCTCTTACCTTACGTTTTCACCCTTACCATATTAGATATGGCGGTTATTTTCTGTTGCACTTTCCTTAAGGTCACCCTCACTAGACGTTATCTAGCACCACTGCCCTACGGTGTCCGGACTTTCCTCTTAATATTTTTCAATCAAGCGACTACTTCTAATACTCTAACAATATTATACCATACTTTAAGGGCTTAGTAAATACATATAAACGTCATTTATTATGAAATTAATATTTATATTTGACATGTTAACACTAATATAGTATAATGCAAATTATAAATAAGCAAAAAAGATGTAACAACACTTGTGGTAAGACGAAGCATATTGCAATATGAGTTGTGCAAGTGATAGCTGTATGTTCAGTCTTGTATTGATAAATCAATTTCAAAATTGTTCTTTTTTGCTTATTTTTTTAAGGAATAATTATGGAAACAATATTAAATGAATTAAATAATGAAAAAATATGGAATAACTTTTTAAAATATAAAATTGAAAACAACCTACTAACTAACAGTGAAGAAAAACATATAAAAGAATATATTTTAAACAAAAAATATGAAAATATAGCTAACTCAATAATAAATGGAACTTACATATTTTCATATCCTGTTAAGCATTGTATAAATAAAATCGGAAAAAATAAGAAAAGAATAATTTATACTTTCAATGAAGACGAGATGATGATACTTAAGCTATTATCTTTTCTATTATTAGAAAGATATAATCCAAAATTTTCTAAAAATTGTTACTCATTTAGAAAACATTATAGTGTTAAAAATGCTATTCATAATATATTAAATTCATCAAACATTAATAATATGTATGGATATAAAATTGATATACACAACTATTTTAATAGTGTAAATGTAAATAAATTACTGGAAATTTTAAAAAACTTCTTAACTTATGAAAATGATAAAGGCATAACAGTATGTGATAATAAATTACTTGTTTTTTTTGAGAAAATTCTAAATAATAACAAAGTACTATACAATGGTAAAGTTATAGAAGAAAATAAAGGAATTATGGCAGGAATTCCTATTTCATCCTTTCTTGCAAATGTATATTTAACTGACATGGATTATTTTTTTCAGGAAAAAGAAGACATTATATATGCAAGATATTCAGACGATATTATTCTTTTTTGTTCTCCTAATGATTTTGAAAAAAATGTAAAAATATTAGAAGAAATTGTAATAAAAAAGGATTTAATTTTAAATGATAGTAAAAAAGAAATTATACTTCCAGGTGAGTCTTGGAGTTTTCTAGGATTTAAATATATTGATGGAAACATAGATATATCAGATATAGCATTAAAAAAAGTAAAAGGAAAAATTAAAAGAAGTGCAAGAAAACTAAGAAGATGGATGCTAAGAAAAAGTGCAACAAATGATAGGGCAATAAGGGCTGTAATACGAAAATTCAATATCAAATTTTTTGATAACTGCAATAGCACAAAAGAACTTACATGGTCAAGATGGTATTTTCCAATTATAACAACAACTGCATCTTTAAATGAAATAGATAAGTATATGCAACAATATTTAAGATATATTTCAACAGGTAAACACAATAAAAAAAATTATGAAAAAATATCCTATAATACATTAAAAAAATATGGATACCGTCCATTAGTAAGCGAATATTGGAAATATAGAAAAAAAGAAATAATTAATGATTGATACATTAACATAATTAAAGAAGGTCTATGAATAGTCATAAACCTTCTTTTTTTACATTAATTTACTTCTTATAAAAACTACAATGCACCTCATCCTTCATTGTGTATAAAACTTTCATAGTTTCTCTTTTACTAAAACCAGCTAGTTCAAGTATAGTTTTAGTCGCATCAGGCCCTTTACCATAATATCCAGCCGTTACATTATATACTGATATATTAACTCCGTCCTCAGTATACAATTGAAGTGGCCAATCTTCCGGATTATCGATATTTGGCATTCCTTTACTTTTTATATAATTTACTTCAGCCCGATAAATTTTACTTTTGCTTAATTTATTTGTCACTAAATCTCTAAACAGTATAACAGACTGTTCTGAAGATTTACCATTTATTAATATTTGATTTTTAGTTAGCATATAGCTCCCCCCTAGCATATTTTTGCTGTGATTTAAATAACTACTGTTTTAAGTATATCATATTTTTATGTAAAATTCAACAAAAAAGAGAAATCAATTAGTTTTGATTTCCCTATTAAATATTAATTTTTTTCAGTTTCCTGTACTTCTTCATCTGGAATTATCTTTGCAATATTTACAACTTTACTTCCATCTGATGTTCTCATAAGAGTTACACCTTGTGTATTTCTTCCAAGAACTGATATATCTTTAACATTAAGTCTAATTATAACCCCTGCATCAGTTATAAGCATAATATCTTCATTATCATTTACTATTCTAATTCCTATTATATGACCTGTTTTTGCAGTAGTTTTATATGTTAAAACACCTTTACCAGCTCTAGATTGTTGCCTATATTCTTCTACTTCAGTTCTTTTACCAAATCCATTTTCAGTAATTGCCAATATGTAATCTTTTTCATTTTCAATCGGTTCCATACCTATTACTTTATCATCTTCGGCAAGATTTATACCTTTAACTCCCATTGATGTTCTTCCTACAGCTCTAACCTCTTCCTCACCAAATCTAATTGAAAGTCCTTTAGCGGTAACCATAACAATACTGCTATTTCCGTCTGTAAGTCTAACATCAATTAATTCATCGTCTTCTTTTAATGTTATACCCTGTATTCCTGTTTTTCTTATATTACTATATTCATCTAGTTTTGTTTTCTTAATAAGCCCATTTTTAGTGGCCATAAGTACATAAAGTTCCTCTGAGTAATCATGTACTGGAATAACAGCTGCGATTTTTTCTCCCTGTGAAAGTTGAAGTAAATTAACTATAGCTGTACCTTTAGCTGTTCTACTAGCTTCTGGTATTTCATAAGCTTTTAGTCTAAAAGCCCTACCTGTAGTAGTAAAGAACATCATGTAATCATGCGTTGATGTGACAAATAAGTCCTTAACAAAATCATCTTCTCTAGTATTCATTGCAGTAAGACCTTTACCACCTCTTTTTTGTGATCTATATACATCTGCTGCAATTCTTTTAATGTAACCAAAATGTGTAAGCGTAACCACATTAGTTTCTTCTTTTATGAGACTTTCAATGTCAATATCACTTTCACCATGAGTTATTGCTGTTTTTCTTTCATCTCCGTACTTTTCTTTTATTTCTAATAATTCTTCTTTTATAATGTTTTTTACTAATTCTTCACTACCAAGAATTTCCTTTAATTTTGCAATAAGTTCTACTAAAGAATTATATTCATTTTCTATTTTTTCTCTTTGTAGACCTTGCAAAGTTCTAAGTCTCATTTCAAGAATAGAATTTGCCTGTATTTCTGAAAGTCCAAATGTTTGCATTAATCTTTCTTGTGCATCATCATATGATTCCCTTATTATTTTTATAACTTCATCAATATTATCTATTGCTATTCTAAGGCCTTCTAAAATATGCAATCTTGCTTCCGCTTTAGCTAAATCAAATTTTGTTCTTCTTATTACTATATTTTCTCTATGCTTTATGTACTCAGCTAAAATTTCATTTAATTTCAATACTCTAGGTTGACCATCAACTAAAGCTAACATAAGCATACTCTGAGTAGTTTGTAACTGTGTATGTTTATACAATAAATTTAATACCACATTAGGATTAGCATCTCTTTTTAATTCAATAACAATTCTAAGTCCTTCTCTATCAGATTCATCTCTTAAATCAGATATTCCCTCTATAGTTTTTAGTTGCACTAATTTAGCAATATTTTCAACAAGTGCCGCTTTATTAACTTGATATGGAATCTCTGTAACAATTATCCTATATCTTCCTCTATTATCTTCTTCAATTTCTGCCTTAGCCCTTACACATACCTTGCCACGACCAGTAGTATAAGCATTTCTTATTCCATCTTTTCCAAGTATAATAGCTCCTGTTGGAAAATCTGGCCCTTTTATAAATGCCATCAACTCTTCATTTGTAATGTTTGGATTTTCAAGCTGTGCTATTGTACCATTTACTACTTCAGTTAAGTTGTGTGGTGGAATATTACATGCCATTCCAACAGCAATACCATAAGCCCCATTTATAAGTAAATTTGGTAACTTTGCTGGCAATACAGATGGTTCTTTCAATCTATCATCATAGTTTGGAACAAAATCTACAGTATCTTTATCTAAATCTGTTAACATTTCGAGAGAAATTTTATGTAGTTTTGCTTCTGTATACCTCATAGCAGCTGGAGGATCATTATCAATAGATCCAAAATTTCCATGACCGTTTACAAGTGGATATCTAAGTGAAAAATCTTGTGATAAACGTACTAATGCGTCGTAAATTGCTGCATCACCATGAGGATGGTAATTACCCATTACATCACCAACGATACTTGCAGATTTTCTAAATGGTTTTTCAGGCCACAAAGATAATTCATTCATTACATATAATATTCTTCTGTGAACCGGTTTCATACCATCTCTAACATCTGGTAATGCACGAGATACAATTACACTCATAGCATAATCTATATATGATTTTTTCATTTCTTCTTCTATCTTTACAGGTACTATTTTTTGTGCCTCTAAAAAGTTTTCATCATTTATGTCCATTATTTATACCTCCATTTTATCACCACTTCATTATACAGTAAAAAAAATAAAAAAGCAAGCTAAAATTCTTGAAAAAAGTGTAAAATATGATATAATGTTTTTGAAATTTTAGTATAAGAAGGAGCAATATATGAAACGGGAATTTGACAGTTAATTGAATCAAAAATTGATGTAAGCACTGATAATGCTTAATTTTTTTGTCAAATTTGCAC
>CAKOYA010000032.1 GCA_934130325.1 uncultured Clostridia bacterium | reverse complement strand
CATTGTGCACTTTTGAAAAGCTAGAAGCGTTGGTATACAACGTTTCTAGCTTTTAACTGTCAAATTTAGGATTATACTTTAAATTGATTTATATGTCAATAGAAATACCATTCGAAATCCCTTATATATTAAGAAAAATACACTCAAAACGTTATATTAACATTTTGAATGTATTTTATTCATCTTTTTTTAAAATTCCTCTTGTATTCATACATATTTTTATCTGCAATATCTACAATTTGCTTTATAGAATTTTTTTCATTATAATCTGCGAACCCATAACTTATTGTTAAGTTAATTATAACTTTCTTACCATCTGCTGCATTAATAGGAACTTTTAAGGCTGATATTTTCTTTATTTTTTCCTCAAATTCATTAAATCTACAGTCTTTATTATTGTACAATACTATACAAAATTCGTCTCCACATGTATACCGGTATAGCACAATATCCTTATCTTTTTCAAAAACTTTCTTTAAGTTACTTGAAAATGCAAGAATTAACTTATCCCCTGCCAAGTGACCATACTTATCATTGATTTTTTTTAGTCCGTTAAAATCAACTAAACATAACTTAAATTTTTTACCGCTTTTTGCCCTCCTTTCTAAGTCTTTAAACAATTTAGATTTTTTATACATTCCAGTAAAAGAGTCGGTTTCCTTTATTCGTAAGCAATTCTTTATAATAAAAGAAAAAATTATAAATAAAGAAATTTGATGTAAAATCCCTACTGCACTTTTTTCAAAAACAAAATAAAGGACAAACAAAAGGGTAAATAGTACATATGCCATAATCAAAACCTTCACAGTTATATTTTCAAAATACTTTTTCATTATTTTTTCCTCCTTTTATTAAAAAGAATTTTCAATGTTATTATAATATATTATATGATTATAGCACACTTTTTGTGAATTATCACATTAAAAACAAAAATTTACAAAATGTTCCATTTTTAGTAATAATTATACATAAAATATGCAATAATATTTTTGGTGATGTTTATGTCAAATAAAAAAATATTAATAACTGGTTCTGGTACTGGACTTGGAAGTTACGCTGCATTAGAACTTGCAAGGCGTAATCATATTGTATATGCAACTACCAAATATGATAATGAAGCTGAAAAACTAAATAAAATTTCAATTGATCAAAAACTTCCTCTAAAAGCATTTAAGTTAGATATCCTAAATCAAGGCGACATAGACATATTAAAAAATATAGACTTTAATGTACTAATAAATAACGCAGCCATAGGAGATTCAGGATCAATTTCAGAAATTGATATAAACAGGATAAAAGATGTATTTGAAACAAATGTTTTTGGAACTATAAATATAACTCAAGCTACTATTAAAAAATTTATTTCACAAAAATATGGTAGAATAATTTTTGTTTCATCTTTATTTGGTAGAATTCCCTATCCATTTCTTTCCCCATATTGTGCTTCAAAATTTTCAATTGAAGCTTTTGCAACTTGTTTAAAAAAAGAACTAAAAAAATTAAGTAACATTAACATTCAAACTGCTATTATAGAACCCGGAGCATATGCAACTGGTTTCAACAAAGAAAATAATGAAAAAAAATTTGAATGGATGAATAAACAGTCATATTTTAAGCACTTAATACCAGAAATTAGAAAAAAAGAGGAAAAAGTATTTAACTTCATAGAGCATAAAAACTTTTCCACAATTATTAAACAATATATAAAATGTGTTGAGGATTTTAAATTAAAATCTAGATATACCGCTCCAAAGAGTCAGGCTATATTTATTCAACTAGCCAGAATATTAGGATTTTAATTTTATGTATGAAAAGTCTTAACTAAGACTTTTCGTTATATTTTACCAATTATAATTCATGTTTGATGAACAAGAACAACTATTTTTTTGTTCTTGGCAACAACATGGTTTTTCTTCTTTGTAGCATTTACAAATAAAACTTGACATTTCTTGTTTTTTACAACATCCACATCCTTGATTTTGATTGCATCCCCAATTATTGTTATTACAACACATTATTACTTTTCCCCCTTTAGTACTATATAATTTTACAGTACTACTATATCATATGCTTGTACAATTTATTTTGATACAAAAATAGAAAATGAACCCTTCTTACTAAAAAGTTAAATAAGAAAAGTTCTCAAAATTTTATATTAATATGTTATTTTATAAACATACAATCTCCAAAACTGAAAAATCTGTACTTATTCTTTACAGCTGTTTTATATGCATTCATTATATTATCTTTTCCAGCTAATGCAGAAACTAACATTATTAGTGTAGATTCGGGTAAATGAAAGTTTGTAAGTAGTCCATCTATCATTTTAAATTTATATCCTGGATATATAAATATATCTGTTTCTTTTGCCATGTCATGTATTATTCCATCATTATCTGTAGCACTTTCTAAAACTCTACAAGATGTAGTACCTACAGCATAAACCTTTTTACCATTTTTCTTAGTATTGTTTATAATCTCACACGCTTGTTTATTTATTACAAAATATTCACTATGCATCTTGTGTTCAGTAACTTCCTCAACCTTTACAGGTCTAAATGTTCCAAGTCCTACATGCAAAGTTACATAAACCACATTTACACCTTTTTGTTTTAATTGTTCAATTATTTCCTTTGTAAAATGTAATCCTGCAGTTGGAGCAGCTGCAGAACCAAGGTTTTTACTATACACTGTTTGATATCTATCTTTATCATCTAATTTTTCAGTTATGTATGGAGGAAGCGGCATAGTTCCAAGCTTATCTAGTATTTCATTAAAAATCCCATCATATTTAAATTCTAAAACTCTTTGTCCATCTTCTAATATATCTATTACTATTGCACTTAACAGCTTATTATCAAAAATCACCTTTGTACCTACTTGCATTTTCTTTCCTGGTTTAACTAATGCTTGCCATACATCCCCTTTTTGACGCTTTAAAAGTAACACTTCTATACTTTCTTCTTTGCCTTCTCTGGTTCCAAATAGTCTTGCTGGTAATACTTTAGTATCATTTAAAACTATTGTATCACCTGGATTAATGTAGTTAACAATATTTTCAAATATTTTATGTTCTATCTTCCCGCTATTTTTATCTAATAACATCATTCTAGATTTTTGTCTTTTTTCTAATGGAGTTTGTGCTATGAGCTCATGTGGTAAATCATAATAAAAATCACTTGTTTTCATTTTTTTACTTTCCTTTCAAATATATCTCGTATTATATCATAAATAGTATAAAAAATCTACCAATATTAACTTAATAATTATTAGTAGATTTAATCTTATTATTTTCTCATTTTATTCATATTATTATTTATATTTCCAACTATAGTTATTACATCAGAAATTGTTACAGTATCTATTTTCACATCATTTACGTATATACTATATGTTTCATCTTTTACTAAACTACTGCTTGAAAATATTATTGTAGAATATTTCTTATCAGGCGTTGATTTAACTATTTCATTTCCATCTGAGTCTTTTATTACAAAGCTAGTATCTGAATTTGCGTAACTTGATAAATTAATTACAATTGAATATTGTTCAGACTTACTTTCTGGTAGCTGTAACATATCAGAAGTACCAGTAGCTATTATTTTGCCTCCATTTACTAATAATGTACCATCACAATCAAGTATACCATTTCCACCAGTGACAGGGCCATAAACAGTAACATCGCCTCCATTTATATATATTTTTCCATTGCTGTCTATTCCATCTCCTTCTGCATTTATTATTATTTCTCCACCATTTATTTCAATTACATTTTCTTCAATATTATTGCTATTTGCCGCATTTATTCCATCATCTCTTGATATTATGCTGATTTTTCCGGAAAGTATTTTTATATTACTACTTTCTACTCCTTCATAACTAACTAGTATATCTATAGTTCCACCATTTACAACAAGTTGATTGTCTGAATGTATACCATCATCCCCTGATTTTATATTTATGTTTCCACCATTAATATTTATAACATTATTTGAATGTATAGCATCATCAGAAGAATCAATTGTAAAATCACCATTTTCAATTGTTATAATGCCATCAGCTTTAAGTCCTTTTGTACTAGTTTGGTCACTTTCACTATCAGAATCTTCAATAGTATTTTTAAAATTAGGATAGTTATTATTATTTTTATTATTTACAGTATTACCACCGCCCGAATTTATATTAAAACTACCATTTTTTATATATAAACTACTAGTTGCATCTATTCCATCACTACCAGAATTTATATCAAAATTTCCATTTTCTATTATAATAAAACCAACCTCATCCGATTTAGAATTAGTAGATTTTATTCCATCACCTACAACATCTAAATTCAAATTTGCATTTTTTATATATACGTAATCTTTTCCTCTTATCCCATCATCTACTGATGTAATATTAAAATTGCCTCCAATAATTCTTAGTGCATCATTTGTTGAAATAGCATCATTAAAATTAGAAGTTATATTTAATGTGCCTGTACCATTTATTACTAAATCACTTTTACTAAAAATAGTAGCTTTAGGCTCATCCCCTGCTGTATCATCATAAACATACTCTGAACAGTCTACCAATCTATTTGTTGTAGATTCTTCCAAAGTAAGTATTACTTTTTTTGCGCTTTTAACATAGATTGGGCTATATGTTGAAGAAGTAATGTAGATATTATTTAATTTTATTCTTATTATATCTTCTTTATTTGCATCAATAATTATATTACCATCATTTAATTTACCACTAATTTCATAATTTCCGGAGCTAGAAATGGTTATAACTGAGTTTAGTACACTTGCTCCTTGTCCAACTATTTCCACTGAACTTTCGCTTAAAGTAATTGTAGTTGACACATTATATTTTGTTTCTTCATCTTCATCATAATAATCTATATCTGAATTTAAATTGCTTGATATTTTATCGTCTATTTTTCCTTTACTAAACAAAAATATTACTAAGGCTATAATAAATACGCTTACTGTAAATATTATAACTACTCGTATTTTTTTCATAATTCACTTCCTTTTTAAAGCTCTAAATTTTCCTGTTCTCTTAAAAGTGACACATTTAAATTGCCATTTCTTATTCTTATCGAATCTATCAACTCTTTTTCATTAACATTATCTTTTAAAATAACTAGGTAAGTTAATTCATACATACTTCCCATATTTGTAGTTTTCACCTTTTCAACCACACATTTTTTTAAATAATTACTAAATATATCATCAAATATATCTGTATAATCTAAGTTTTCAGGTATTACTACCTTTAAAATTCTTTCACCACTATTATTATTTCCATATTTTAATTTACTTAGTATAATGAAAATAATACTTACAGTTAACGTTATAACACATGCAAATGCAATGTGCCCCATTCCCAATGCTAATCCAATAGCCATTGTAAAAAAGATATATATAATATCTCTTGAATTACCGGGTACACTCCTAAACCTTACTAAACTAAAAGCACCTAAAACTGCAACCGAAGTTCCTAAATTTCCATTTACCATCATAATTATAACTTGTACTAACAATGGTAAAATTGATATTGATATTACAAAATTTTTATTATATTTACCTGTTTTGGTATATACAAAAGATATTATAATACCTAAAATTATAGCAGATACTAAACAAATGATTACAGAACTTATAGATAAAGTTCCTGTAACATCACTAAAAATACTTCCAAACATTTACTTTTTTCCCCTTTCTTTTAATAACATCTTTTTATACACATTACCATACTTTGAAAACGAGGAAGGATAAATTTTAAATTCAGATAATATTTCCACAAACCATATAGGTAATGAATCTAATGTTTTGACTTCCATTATACATTCGTCATTTTTTAACAACAATTTACCACTATCACCATTTTCCAAACCTATATCTTCTGTTCTATACCTAATGTTAAAATCAAAAGTCACCCTAAAATTTTCGTCATCACTTAAAAAATATGCACGCCTGTCATATGCTATATATACAACTGGTAATAAATTATACTTTTCAAACATATAATCTATTTGTTTAAATGTATATGAATTAACAAAATTTTTATCTTTATTTTGTGCATATTTATAAACTTCTTCTAGCCTAATTTTAATTCTATTTTTTGTAACTATACCTTTGTATTTCTTCTTTATTTCAAGAAAAACATAAGTTTCCATGCTAGGATTAGAATAACTTCTAAGTCTTACCTTTTCTTTATATACAGGTTTTTCAATTGAAGCCCTTATTAAGTCATAGTTTTTAGTATCAAAGTATAAATTACAAATTGTACTTTTTCCATGCTTATCTTGGACAACCTTTTTACTTAACTTATCAAAAAGTAAATTGTATTGCTTTTTAGTTAATAAATATTTAATTTCAATTCTTCTAAAATTTTGGCTTTCCATACTTTAAACTCCTCATCTCCAATTTCATTATATCTAAAATTTCTGTCAATTTAGTGAGTAGTTTGTGGAAAAAAAGTGAAACCTACAAAACATGTAAATTTCACTTTTATTATTATTTATTTAAATATTATCTATCTGCCAATCAATTGGTGATATATTATTCTTTACTAAAAAATTATTGGTTTTGGAAAAATGTGAACACCCATCAAACCCATATTTAACAGAAAAAGGACTTGGATGTGAACTAGTTAAAATTAGATGTTTAGGGTTAGTTATTAATTTTTGTTTTTGTTTGGCGAAATTTCCCCAAAGTAAAAATACTACTGGTGTATCCTTTTTATTTATCTCTTCTATAATTCTATCAGTAAATATCTCCCATCCTTTTCCTTGATGTGAAGCAGGAGTGTCCTTTTGAACGGTTAAAACACTATTTAAAAGTAATACACCTTGCCTAGCCCATTTTAATAAGTATCCATTATTTGGAATACTGCATCCAAGATCTCTATTTAATTCCTTATATATATTTTGTAATGATGGAGGTATTTTTATTCCTGGATTGACAGAAAAGCACATTCCATGAGCCTCTCCTTCACCATGATATGGATCTTGTCCTATTATTACCACTTTTATGTACTCATATGGAGTATTTTCTAAAGCGAAATATATCTTATTTTTAGGTGGAAATATTGTTTTTGTATTATACTCATTATTTACAAATTCATGTAATTTTTTATAATATTCTTTTTTACTTTCTTCTTCTATTATTTCTTTGAAACGACTCATTTTTTACCTCACTATAATTCAATACCTTTCATTGCAATAAGTAATCTAATTCTTTTTTTGGCACTTTCTATATCTACAATTTTACCATGGCCAGGATATATCTGTATACTATTAAATCTTTTAAATAATTTTCTTAGTGATAAAATCATGCTTTCAAAGTCTCCAGAATATAAGTCACATCTACCATAGCAATCTTCAAATATAGTATCCCCAGTAAACAAAACATTCAAATTCTTCTCATAAATACAAATTGAACCTTTAGTATGACCTGGAGTATGAATGATTTCAAATAGCATATCACTACATTTTATAATATCACCGTCTTTAATAGACAAAATATTATTTTTATCTAAGACTTGTTGATTTACTCCTAACATTTCACAATAATTTTCTGAAATACCAAGTAAAGACTCTTTATCACATTCATTTATAAGTATTTTACAATTGCATTCTTTTTGTAGTTTTTCTAATGCACCAATATGATCTCCGTGAGCGTGTGTTATAATTGCATACTTTAAATTAAGTTTCTTATTTGTTATTACATTTAATATTTTTTCTGCTTTATCAGCTGGGTCGATAACAATTGCTACGTTTTTTTCATCATATATTATGTACGTATTTGTTATATGGCCTGAATCTGCCACATCAATCTCTATTAAATCAATATTTATCATACATATCCCTTCTTTAATAATCCATATATAAATCATTAGTTGGCATAGCCAAAACCCTTTTTACCTTTTCAATTATATTAGGATTTGTAATTTCTAAATATACCTTACCTACTTTTTCAAATATATTTTTATTCTCATCCATATAATATATTTCATTTTCCACACTGATAGAAGCTATTATCCTCTTTCCATCACTGGTATACTCTGGTCTAGTTTCTTCGTACTGTGGTACATATTCCTCATTTTCTTCCATTTTTCCTCCTTAATGACTACTACGTCTTACTTCAAAGACACTGTCTACTTTTCTAATCTTTTTAATAATTTCTTGTAGATTTTTAACGTCAGATATTTTTATTACTACGTCAATTTCTATTTCCTTATCTTGCGTTATTTTACTTGATATACTTAATAACTCGATTTTACTATTATTTAGTTGTTGTATAATATCTGTCAAAACATTTTGTCTATTATTAGCGTAAATTTTTATATTAGCTTTTGATTCTATTTTTGCTTGCTTTTTCCAAGAAACATTGATTTTTCTTGAAGCCATATCTAAGTTTATTAAATTTCTACAATTTTCCCTATGTACAGAAACGCCATTTCCATTTGTTACATATCCTACGATATCATCACCTGGAATAGGCAGACAGCACTTTGCAAGTTGAACTTTACAATTATCAATATTTTCAACCAATATGCATGAATTAGTTGCAATATTTTTAACGTATTTCGAATTATTCTTATTTTTTATTGTATCAATTGCTCCTTGATTTTTATTATATAATTCAACAAGTTTGTTTACAAGCTTTACAGGTGAAATACTACCAAAACCAATATTTTCATAGGCTTCTTCCAAAGTTTTAAAGTTATATTTTTCTAATACAATTTTCAAGTTTTCCTCTTTTAAAAGAATTTCTTTACTCACCTTTTGTTTTTTTATGACTTTTTCAAAACTTTCTTTGCCTTTTAGTATATTTTCTTCTTTACTCTTATTCTTCAAAAAACTAGTTATTTTATTCTTGGCATTTGAAGTTTTAACATATTTTAGCCAATCTGTAGTTGGTCCTTTTGAATTATTTGAAACAACTATTTCAACAATATCAGTATTTTCAAGCTTTGTACTTAGAGGTACCATTTTAGAATTGATTTTAGCACCAATCATCTTTTCTGCTACTTTTTGATGAACTGAATATGCAAAATCTATAGGGGTTGCACCTTTTGGTAATGACTTTATGTCGCCTTTAGGAGTAAAAACAAATACTTCTTCTCCAAAAAGTTCCATCTTAATATTCTTTAAATTACTAGATGTATCATCTAATTCCTGTTGTATTTCCAAGGTCTTTCTAAGCCACACCAACTTTTTATCAGTTTCAGTTTGTTTTACCTTTTTTTCTTTATATGAAAAATGAGCAGCTATACCATATTCTGCAATTCTATGCATATCCCATGTTCTAATTTGGACCTCAAAAGGTCTACCCCCATCACCAAAAACAGTTGTATGCAACGATTGATACATATTGGTTTTAGGAACAGCAATGTAATCTTTAAATCTGCCAGGCATAGGCTTATACATATCATGAATTATACCAAGTACTGTATAGCAATCCTTTATAGAGTTTACAATCACTCTTATTGCTAACAGATCAAATAAATCATCAGCTTTAACATTTTTAGCTACCATTTTTTTGTATATACTATAAAAATGTTTTGGTCTTCCATATACAGTAGAAACAATTTCTTGCTTTTTCAAAACATTTTCTATCTCTGAAATTCTTAAGTTTATGTACTTTTCTCTTTCTTCTTTTTTTTCATCAATCTGCATTTTTACTAAATGATATTCTTCTGACATTAAAATCCTAAATGAAATATCTTCAAGTTCTGACTTAATTTTAGACATTCCAAGTCTATGAGCAATTGGAGCATAAATTGTTAAACACTCCTTAGCCATATTTTTCTTTATTTCTTCATTATCCACATTTTTTATATTTTGCATATTATATAGTCTATCAGCAAGTTTTATTATTACAGTTCTTATATCTTTTGCAATCGCCATAAACATATTTCTTAAATTTTCGCTATCTAACTTTTCTTTACCTTTTAAATTAAAACATGCTAATTTATTAACAGTAAATACAATTTCATATATTTCATCTCCAAACATCTTTTGGAATTCTTTTTCGTCAAACTCACTACACTTAAACACACCATGTAAAATAGCTGCATATATTGAGGTTTCATCTAATCTTAATGAAGCAACTATAGTTGCTACTCCAATTACATGCTCCATCATCTTAATATTTGCTTTAGTTTTATCCTTGTATATTTTTTCAGCATAATTAATAACCTTTTCTAGATCCTCATTAATATATGTTATATCATATTTTTCCATAGTTTCTTTTATGTTTTCTAAATTACTTTTCACAATATCACTTCCATCTATTCAATAGATTTTTTAAAATCTTGTAAAACAAATTGTAACGTCCTTGGTGTATTATATGTGTTAATTTCAACACTACATAACACATCAATTTTATCTCCTACTTTAAATTCATCTCTTCTTATACCTTGAGAAAAAGCCAGTGCTTCGATTAAGGTACTCCCATCTTTTAAAGTAAATTTTAAATGTTTATCTTCCTTAAGTGTTCTTATTGAATGAATTTTTAACCCTCTATATACAAAAAGTGGTGATGGGTTGGCTTGTCCATAAGGTTTTATAACATAGATATCTCTTATTAAACTAACATTTAATTCATTCTTTGTAATCTCCATATCAGCATCTATTACTAGTTCGTTTGTATCTTTCAGATTACTACTAACTATTTTCTCAAAAGCATTTTTAAAATCCGGTATTTTACTTTCTTCAATGCTCATTCCTGCAGCTAAATCATGTCCTCCAAATTGTAAAAGATTCTCAGAGCACAATGTTAAATTATTGTATAATGAGAAATTAGTTGGACACCTTCCTGAACCTCTTACTACCCCGATTTTCCTTTGTAAATAATATAACTGGTTTATTATATATATTTACAAGTCTAGACGCCACTATTCCTATAACACCATTGTGCCAATCTTTATTATATAGTACTATACTATTCTTTTCATCTAAATTTTCAGTTTCTATCATATCTATTGCACTATCAAAAATTTCTTTTTCAACATTTTGCCTTTTAACATTCATAGAATCAAGTATACTAGCATATTCCTTAGCTTTCATAGTATCTTCTTCAAGTAACAATTTAGCAGCAATATATGCATCACCCATTCTTCCACATGCATTTATCCTTGGCGCTATTAAAAAGGATACCATCGTACTATCTATTTCTTTATAATTCATTATTTTTAATAATTCTTTAATTCCAACATTCTTGGTATCTTTTAACATTTTCAATCCTAATTTTGATATAATTCTATTTTCATCAACAAGTGGAACTATATCAGAAATTGTACCTATTGCAACTATATCTAAATATTTTAAATATTTACTAGAATCTAGTTCAAATTCTTTAGCAAGTGCAGATATAACTTTAAATGTTACTCCCACACCAGCAAACATTTTAAATGGATACGTATCTTCCTTTTGTTTAGGATTTACTATTGCTATTGCATTTGGCAACTCTATGCCACATTCATGATGATCGGTTATACATACATCTATTCCAAGCTTTTTGGCATATTCTACCTCTTCAACTGCAGTTATTCCACAATCCACAGTTATAATTAATGATGCCCCATTTTCTTTTATTTTCTTAATAGCCTCTATATTTACACCATATCCTTCTAATAATCTATCAGGTAAATAATATTCCACTTGCATTCCTAACTCAGATAAAAATTTATACATAACCGTTATACTAGTTATGCCATCTACATCATAATCACCATAAATGCAAATTTTCTCTTTTTTAGTATACGCTTCTTTAATTCGCTTTACAATCTTATCCATGTCTTTTATCATATATGGATCTCTTAAATATTCTATTCCACCATTTAAATACATATCTATATCATCGATTTTTCTAGAAATCAATAACTTTGATAATATACTAGAAATTTCGTATTTTTTACTAATTTTGCTTACTTCTTGTTCATCGTACTTTTTAATGTTCCAAATTTTTTGCACTGCCTCCTCGTCCTTTCATATAACAATTTTCTATTATATTTTACTACAATTTATACAAAAAATAAAGAAAAAATGGCATATTTTTGTAATATATGCCATTTACAATTTATTATTTAAAAACTTTCCAAAATAACAATTATATAATCATATTTATATTGGGAATATTTTAAATGGTTAGAGTATTTTGGGATATCCTTGAGCTTTACGTAATACAGTTACAAATTCCTGGGGAAGTTTTAAATTCACATAATCTTTTAAATAGTTATCTACTCCATATATTGCTTCTGCTATAGAACCAACTATTGCACAATTAGTGTCAGTATCTCCTCCCATTTGAATAGTATTTTTTATTGCACTTACAAAACTATCTGAATAATATAGTGAGTACATACAGTTTCCAAAAGTTTCACTACACGTGGTATTAAATACTTTAAAAGGGTTATATTCCAAATTAATATTTAATCTACTATATACTTCTTTTCTAGATAATCCATTTCTAAAATAGTATATCATTAAGGCGACCTTTGTTGCATAAGTTATTGCTTCATCTGAATTGTGTGAGGGAACTGTTGCAAGTTCAGTTTGCTTAATAATCTCATCTTCAGAATTAAACAAATACCCAACAGAGGATATCCTCATCATTGCGCCATTTCCAATACTTTTACCAGTACAATTAGAATCTTTCCATTTTAATATTCCAGGTGAAAAAGCAGTTTTAAAATATGGGAAAAAATCAGGAACATAATTCATATATTTATTTATGTACTTTTTCAAATATTCTTCATAACTTCCATCTGATATTATTGCATCCAAAATTGCAATAGTAAGAATAGTATCATCACTATAAAATGAATTTTCTTTAAGTATACTATTTGCATTTATAGTTCTTATTTTTTTAAATTGGTCGTATTCGTATATACTTCCAGCAAAATCTCCTATAATCGCACCATACATATATGTCACTCCTTTATTCTTATATTAATAATTATTAATACTACGAAAGTAAATTTAATTTTATTTTATCATAAAATATCCTATTTTTAAATTACTATTTTTAATTTTACTACAAATTTTAATTGTTTTTACAAATTATAGTTACATTTTAATGTATATTTTCATTTAATATATTAACACTTAAATACATAATTTATAAAACGAAAGGAGTTAATATTTTGATTAACATTATTTCTGCTATACTTTTTAGTTTTTCAGCAAATATAGATAATATAGCCATAGGTCTTGCCTATGGTGTAAAAAAGATTCATATTCCATTTTATAAAAATATTCTAATTTCTATTTTTACAACAGTAATAACTATAATATCTATGAAACTCGGGAGTTTACTCTTTTTATTTTTTAATGAATATACTACCAATTTGATAGGCTCTATTGGACTAGTTTCTATTGGAGTTATTGGAATTATGAAAGGTTTGTATGAAAATTTATCTAAGAAAACTACTGAAGAGTCAAACCATTTAAAAAATTTAAATATTAAAGAAATGATTACAATAATTTTTTCCCTATCAATAAACAATATTGCCGCAGGAATTGCTGCAAGTATTGCCGGTATTAATCTTATGGTAACCTTAATTTCTACACTTTTATTTAGTTGTCTATTTTTAAATATCGGAAACACTCTTGGAAAGACAATATTAAATAAGGTATTTGAGAAATACTCAGAGTTTGCAAGTTCATTTATTTTAATACTTTTGGGAATAATCCAATTTTTATTTTAGATAGTAATAAAAGGAGCTAATCTAATTCTTTAATCTTTATCATGATATAAAAAATGAGCGAAAGATTCGCTCATTTTTCAGTAGGACTTTTCTAAAACCCCTTTTGTTTTTACATTTAATGTTATTATTTCATATGAATAGATTAGTTCATCAAATACATTTCATTAATTTATTTAAATAATGTTAAATATGGATAAGATTTACCATCATCTATATTCCAACCATTATTCCATAATTCTTCTGTATATATTAATTTTTTCTTTGCCTCTTCTGTATCTTTAATTATTGTACATCCTTCTACAGTACTAGTTGAAGGTTCACTTATACAACTTTCAAAATTTCCAATTGCATAACAATTTTTAACTGTACCACCGTAATCTCCAACTAAACCTCCAACGTATCCCAAAATCGCCCCAAAATTTGTAACAGCGGTACTATATGAATATATGACACAATTTTCAACAGAATAACCTCCACTACCATTTTCCCCAAAAATTCCTCCAATAAATTTCTTTTCCTTGTCGGAAAAAGTTGTAGTATTTTCTACCATTATTTGACAGTTTTTTACAGTATTCTTACCATCAGTATATCCTGCTATTCCACCACAAGAACCTATAGTACTAGGAGTATAGGTTACAAAACAATTATTTATTTCTCCACCAAGAAGTTCACCTGTTATTCCTCCAAAATTTCCCGAAATTGAAATTGATGAATTTTTATAAACGTATGTAGAAGAGCCTTGACAGCCATATATTTTACCATAATTTACACCACAAATTCCACCTAACTTCGCAGTCACAATTTGAGGATCATTATCAGCAGTCAGAAATGCAGGAGATGTCGTACTACCATCACAATTTTTTATTACACCATCTTCTAAATTTTCCCCTACAATAGAACCATAGTTGCAAAGCCAATCACATTCTTTACCAGTATCAAAGGAGATCATAAAATCAACTATGCCTACTATATTACAATTATCTATTTCACCGCTATTATAGCTAGCAACTATACCAAATGTTTTTTCATACATATTATTTCCACAATCTTCAAAATTACTTATTCCTTCATCTATAGTACTACTTCCAATATTAATATTTTTTATGGTACCTTTATTTCTTATAACCAGTCCTTCTTGACTCTTCCAATTTGATATAGTTTTTCCATTACCATCCAATTCACCACTAAATTCTGGTATTGCTTCAAGATTAACTCCTGAAAAATCAATATCATTTTTTAAAATATATTTTCCTGCTGTATTATTCTTTATAT
>CAKOYA010000031.1 GCA_934130325.1 uncultured Clostridia bacterium | reverse complement strand
GTTTAATTGCAATTTTTTTTGCTAAAAAATATCGTTGAGGTGTAATTTACACCCCAACGAATATTATAGAACCAAAATTTTGAGGCTACTAAAAAAAGTAGTCCAAAATTTTCACTCATTTTTTAATTAAACTTTTACTCTTCTATGTTCCATATTACCTTTGTATTATATTCTTCGTTTATTTCCAATGCATTTTTTTCTAGACTAAGAAGCGGTCCTTTTTCTACAGACCATGTTATATCATATACTTTTACATCTTCCTTAGTATCAGTACCTGTAAATATTAATACTGGTGTTGTACTTAAAGATATAATATCCCCATCGAATTTTTCAAATATTACTGCATTTACTAAATAAAATCCATTTTCTGAAATAGGCTCTTTTTCTATACTTGCATACAAATTCCAAGTGGTACTATTTACTCTACTATCCACCACTTTTATATCTACTGACTTAGTTTTTGGAAGTATTACCGGATTATATGAAATAGGTGATAAAGAAAATATAATATTATTTGTTGATGACATTAAAGTAATCTCACCCTCATATGGCGTAGTAATTATTCTGGTAGTATAAACAAATGAACCAGCTATACATGAGATAATTTCAATTTCTGTATTATTCGAAATCACGTTTTCCAAATCATACTTAAATAATCCATCCTCATCGGCAGATACTATTTCAAGTGTATCTCCATATTTTATTAATACCTCACCAAAAGCTAAGGTATGTCCACTTATACTGTTTGATGAACTAGTTATAGGGTGTATATTTAATCTAGTTTTTCCAACAGAAAATTGTTTTCTACTTTGAAACACAAAATTACTTAAATCTGGTAATTTATTTATCTCTTCTTCAGTAAAATTATGTGTCGTTACTGAAGTACTATCTTTTTGAATAGTACCTGATATCTCCATTAACTCTCCCTCTTTATACCAAGAATAATCTGGTAAATAATATATTCCACCAGCTGAGGCAAATGTTGTAGAATTTATCCACATATTTATTCTACTTGTTTTAAAAGAAAATTCGAGTGGATTATTTGTATATAACACATTTGCATTCTTAGTATAAATAGCTATACTTTCAGGATTATTCAAATTAATTTTTGGCTTTCCTCCTTTAAAATGAAGGTTATAATTATCTGAAGGAGTACTTTCATAGGTATTAAGTACTAAAAAATTTGCTCCCTCATTAATTGTTAATTCTCCAAATATTGACCACATTGGTATTCTTTGATGTTTTGTTTCAATAAAACTAAAATTTACTCTCTCATCAATAAATACATTTAATGCACCATGTATGGTACTCGCTGCAAATCCATTTCCTGTTATTAAATTTACTTCCGCATCATGTAGCACTTTAAAATCTAGTCTATTAGTTCCCCTCATAAATTCATTATTTTCACTTCTTAAATTTACTATACTATTAGGAAGAACTTTAAACGAAGGAGCCGAAATATTGCTTAAATAAAAGAACAATGCATAGTGTACAGAAGTATTAATTATAGTAGTACTTCCTCCTATTTCTATTTTAGCTGCTTCTGCTACTTCTTGTGGGTCAATTCCATTAGTAGATTCAATATTAACTATACAGTCGATTATTCTTAAACTTCCATAAGGATTATTTGCCATTTCTACTCCGTTAAATGTTATATTAATATATTCAATTACTACATTGCTATATTCCGTAGATGAAGGACAATATATTATTCCATATTCACTAGAACTTATTACTTTCATATTTTTTACTGTTATTTTTTTATTTAACGAATTTGCTTGTATTTTGTAATTTGAAACTGAACTATCGACTGTATAAGTATATTTGTTATTTAAATATGTGCCATCAATAACAACATTTTCCTTAAGTTCATTTATCCCTATGTCTTCCTCCAGTGTAATGTTATCTCCAAAATAAATATAATTATATGAATTATCTTGCTCTAGTACTTCTTTTAAGTCTAAACTATCAAAAACTACCACAGTATTAGAGTCTAGTATTTCCATCCTACCACCTCTTATATTTCGTAATTTAGAAATTATCTTTAAGTTTTTCTCATTTTCTAACACTTCTTCACATAATTTATTCTGCATACTTTATACCCAAATCTGCATTTTAAAATTACTTTTATTCTATAATAAATTTTGTTACCGCATTTTACTATAGCTATTTTTTCTATACAGTTGTCATAGCAAAAAACTCTTCTAAAGCAACAACAATCACACTCATCCTCTTTTTTGATATAGACACACACAGTATTACTTTCATACATCTTGCCTTCTGAATAAACGTATGCAACATTTTCTAACACTTTCCAATTATTACGATTTTTGTTGCACACGAAAGGTAATTACAGAGGTTCCACCAACTGTTATCTCTTCTAAGTTAATAGATAATCTACCACTTGCTTCCTCATAAGTATAGTTTGTATTTACTCCATTTACTTGTACTGAATTTGCTTCTAATTTTACTAAATTAGGATCTAAAACATCAACAAGCACTGGTGATACAAATGAATTTTCAGCGTTATTTTGAATTGTTATAGTATAAGTTAAATTTCCTTCTACCCATTCTTGTTTATCAACCTCTTTTTTTACTGTTAATCCACTTACAATTTTAGTTATAACTGTGTTAGACTGTATTGATAAAGGACTTAAATTATATGTGCCTGATACACTAGCACTATTAACTAAGCTAACATCTGCCATCTGCACTTTTCACCTCCTGTTTTATTATATGAGTAATTTTACAATATAGATACAATAACTTATCTATTCTTCTATAGTCCATATAATATCTGCATCATAATATACATTATTGGATAAAGGATCTATTAACTGAAGTAATATTCCCTTTTCTTTCTCAAAACTTACAACTGTTGTAGTTGTTATTCCACCATTATTTTTTCCAGTATAAACTAATGTAGGTGTATCTGATAATACCTTCATATCTCCTGTTTCATCTACAACTACTAGTGAGTCTTTTAGTGTCTCTCCGCTACTTGATTCCAAATCATGATTTATTCTTGCATATAGTTTCCAGTCAGAACTATTTATTCTAGAATCTATTACAGTTACGCTTAAACTAGTAAGTCTAGGACAAATAACAGGATCTTTACTTATTGCATATATTTCAAATTGAAAATATTTTGTAGCACTGTCTATTACTAATTCACCACTATATACTACCTGAATTTTTTTGGTATAATAGATAACATTTTCATATGATTTAACAGTAAATGTTATAACTGTACCAATAGGTAGAGGTGTATCATATGAATAATTAAACTCTCCCTCTTCATCTGCTTCTGCATAAGCTAAAACATCATTATACTCTATTTGCAATGAAGCATAACTTTCAGTCTTTCCAGATATTTTTGTATCCTGATCTGTTAAAGGGTAGGCACAAATGGATAAAAGCCCAATTGATAATATCTTTTTATTTGAAATATTAAAATTATCTAAACTTGGTAATGTCTTTAATTCCTCTTCTGTGTAATTACTAGAAGTAATAGTTGTTTTAGAATTTGTAAATGTTCCTATTACGCTAGATAGTTCCGTATTTTTATACCATGAATAAGTCGGATGAGTATCTTTGGATATGTTGTCTAATATTGGTACTGATTTATCAAATAAATTTATTCTACTATATGAAAAATTAAAAGTAGCCTCATTTTTAGTATTTATTACATTTGCAACAGTATTGTACAAAACTATTTTTTGAGGATTATCAAATACGAATCCTGTTTTAGTTCCAGAAAACTGAATGTTATAGTTTGAAGTAGTTATATTTTCATAATTATTTATCACGCTAAGCGTTGCTTTTTTATTTACCGTTATAACTCCATAACTATACCAAGTAGCGTATGAACCACTATAGTTTGACTTATTTATCGAAAGCGTTGCATTTTCATCTATTAAAGTATCAAGTGTTCCAAATGTTCCATATGCAAGACCGTTATATACACTTACATTAAAAGTTGCATTTTTTAACACTTTAAATTCTAAATTATTTACGCCATAAAAAAGTTCTCTATTTTGACTTTTAAAATATACATTAGCTCCATTTAATATAGTAAGTGAAGGGTTAGAATTACGAAACCAAAAGGCTGAATTTGCATTTGATTTATGAATAATACTTGTAAATCCACCTATTTCAATTCGGTTACACTCTGCTACCTCATTACCTGAGGCATAATTTTCTTGTATAGTTATTGCTGAATTTAAAAATCTAGTTAATCCCATAGGATTGTAGCTTATCTGAGGTCCCACATATGTTACATTAGAATATTCAATCTGTATATTACTATACGCTGAATTTTCAGGGACATAGATTACTCCATAATAATTATATCCCGTAATATTTATATTTTTAACAGTTACTTTTCCGTATTTTAGAACTACTTACATAAATTCCATCACTAGTACCTAATTTTTTCTGGTCTGTATAAGTGTACATAGTTCCATTATATGTTCCATCAATAGTTACCTCTGTTTTACCACTTGATATATTAATACCACTTGAAATAGTTATATTATCCCCAAAATAAATATAACTATATCCATTGTCATTTACCAAAGCCTCTTTAAGTTCGTCACTAGAAAAAACTGCCACCGTACTACTATCTATAACTTTCATAAAAAAAGCACCTCTTATTCATATTTTATTTAAAAAAATATATTAGTGTTCATTAATATATAAACATTTTAAAGTAAAATTTCATAAAATAACTTTAAGGAGGATTAATTCATGGAAAAAATATTAAGTAATACAGTAAAAGCTGTGGGAAATTATAACGATATTCCTACATCCATAACTTCTGCTGCTACAGTAGTAACTATGATTAGCGGTCTTACTATAACTAAAACAGCAGATAAAAAGGTTTGGGCAGATGGGAACTTAACATATACAATTATTATTGAGAATAAATCTGATAACTCATATAACACACCTGAGATTAAAGACGTACTAGACGAAAATTTAATAGAATTTGTTGAAGATAGTGTAACAATAGATGGACAAAAAGCATCTTCTTCTGATTATGAATTTGATAGTTCTACAAGTACATTAACTATAAATCTAACAGATATTGCAGTATCTACTTCTAAAACAGTTACATTTGAGGTAAGCAAAAAAAATTCTTAGATTTGAGTTTTTTAGTTATAAAAATGAAGAGAGAATTAGTTTTTAAATTCTCCCTTCTATAATTTATAACTCTACTTTTATCTATTTTTTATTTTAAACTAATTTATTTAGTAAGACATTTTTTACAACTTACTTTTTTACCTAACTATATTGTTATATATAAAGCTTATAATAAGTGCAGCAATAATTATTATGTAATAATTATTTAAAAAATTTTTTAGTCCAGATACAAAATAGTTTTTACCAGTTAAAAGATCCATTATTAATTTTATAATGAAATAAAATACTATTATAATAAGTGGAATTGACAAAATATTATATTTAATAGCCTCTTTAAAATTAAATGATAGAATTGATTTAAAAGCTCTAGTCATCCCACATGCAGGACATTGTATACCAAAATATTTTCTAAATACACAATTTAAAGCTAAATTGTACACTGTAAAGACATAGTATACTACATAAATTATAACAAGTATACAACCACTAAATATCCTATTTTTCATTATTTTAGTCTTTTAACGAATTTCCATTTGCATCTTTTGATTGTTCACCTGTAAGAATTAATATTCCCTCTACAAGTCCCCAAATTCCAGAAACAAATGATAAACAGCCACAACTTAGTATTGTTATCAAAAGTTGTGCAACCGCTTTACCTGTAAATCCTAAATAAAAGTTATGAACACCAAAAGCACCCAAAAAAATACCAAAAAGCCCAGCAGCAATTTTAGACTTTGCTTCTTTTTGTGTTTGAGAATCATTAATCTCTTCATTACTAGTAGAATTATTATCTTTTTCAACATCTTCTACTATTGGGTTTGTTTGTGTGGTAACAACTTCCTGAACTACTTCTTGTTTTTGTTCTTCATTAATTACCTCTGTATTTTTATTTGCTTCACACTCTGTGCAAAATTCTTTTCCATCTTCAATTTTTCTACCACAATTTCTACAATACATAAAACTTCCTCCTTATATTTTACGACATTATATCACATAAATACTAAAAAAACAATCTAAACTACAATAAATCTAGTATACATCATTCTATTTCATTATACTTACTGCTACACCATCACCAATATTAAATACTGTAGTATCTAACATCTCATTTTCAGTTACCTCTTTTAAATAACTTCTCAATCTATTAGTAGCAGTCCTATGTCTATGTTCGTTATATCCGAGATAAAACTCTACCTTTAAAATATACATTATCTGCTATTATTATTCCACCTTTTTTTATAAGTCTCAATGCATTTTTTAAAAATACCGGATACTGTCCCTTGGCAGCATCAATAAATATAACGTCATATGTTTTACTTTTTTCATCCAAAGTTTCCAAAAAAATTGTTGCATCCTCATTTACTACACTTATTTTATCATCAAGACACATATCACTTATATTCTTTAATGCTATATCATACATTTCTTTACTTTTTTCTATACTAAGTATATGCGAGCCTTCCCCATTTAAGTACTTTGAAAAATTAATGGCAGAATATCCTATAGCAGTTCCTATTTCAAGTATTTGATTGGGTTTCTTTAATTTTAATATAAGTAATATTAAATCAAGAGAAATATCTTGCAAAATTGGTACATAATTTTCATGTGCATATTCTTTTATACTACTTAAAATTTCTTCTTTTTGCATTTTTCTACTTAAAAGTTTTTTCTAACTTTTTTCCTTTCCTAATTATAATTTAACACTTAATATATTTTAAGATATTATCTTTTGAGCCATTTTTGTATAAAATATCATACAAAAATTCTAGAGATCTAATCTTAATTTCTTTATTCTCTAATAAATTTATAAGTGCATCTAAAGTATATAGGCCTTCAATGGTATTAACTTGCATTTTTTCCAATGCTTTATTTAATTCCATACCTTGTCCTATATATTTTCCTAAAGTGTAATTTCTGCTTTTACTACTCATGCATGTAAGTAATAAGTCACCGACTCCTGCATATGTAAATACGGTATGAGGTTTTCCTCCAAGTATTTCAGTTATTATTCTTAAATCGTTTAAAACACACGTAAGTACAGCTGCTCTACAAGAATCAGTTTTATTTACGACATCAGAAATACCTACTAAAATTGCAAAAACATTTTTAGTTGCAGCACAAATTTGCGCACCTATAATATCAGTTGTTGTATTTACTACTATTTTATCATTTTCAAGGCAAACCTTAACTGCCATACCAGCTACCTGTGAAGTTGAAGCAACAACAAATCCAGCATCACTACCATTAGCTATTTCTATTGCAAATGAAGGACCAGTTAACATACATATGTTATTTGATTTAGTTTCTTCAAATACAACATCACTTAACAATTTATTACTTGACTTTTCTATTCCCTTTGAAACTATACATAAAATTTGCTCATCCGTTATGAATTTTGCCAACTCTCTTGCTACCATTCTTACAGCACTTGTTGGTACAGCAAGTATTATAATTTTTGATTTTTCAACTGCTTCCTCTAGATTAGTAGTTATTTCTATATCCTTAGGTATTTTTACACCTGGCAATACTCTAATATTTTCCCTTTTTAATAAAACACTGTCAACTTCCTCTTTAAATTTTGACCACATAACTATCTTATTATCATTATTATGTAAAACTTTAGTCAACGCTATTCCATATGCACCTAATCCTAATACAGCGATTTTCATATTTTTCCCTCTTCTTCCTCTTTTGTAAAACTCTATTTTTCTTCTACTACTTTTATATGTACATCCTTTAATTGCTCTAATGATACTTTTGCTGGAGCCTTCATTAAAACGTCCCTAGCTTTACTATTTTTAGGAAATGCTATAACTTCACGGATATTATTTTCATCCAAAAGTAACATTATCATTCTATCTATTCCAGGTGCTGCACCTGCATGTGGTGGAGCACCAAATTTAAAGGCATTAAATAATGATCCAAATCTCTGTTTTACATCCTCTTCAGTATATCCAGCAATTTCAAAAGCCTTTACCATAATATCTGTATCATGATTTCTAACAGCTCCAGATGCTAGTTCATATCCATTACACACTAAATCAAACTGATATGCAATTATATCTAAAGGATTTTTATTCAATAAACTTTCCATTCCACCTATTGGCATTGAAAACGGATTATGATTAAATTCTATTTTTCCTTCATCACTTAATTCATACATTGGAAAATCATTTACAAAACAAAATTTATATACATTTTTCTCTATTAAATCTAACCTTTTTCCTAGTTCTATCCTTATATCACCAGCAGTAGTACATGCTTTTAAATATTCATCTGCCACAAAAAATAATGCTTGTGAATTACTAAATTCTATTTTCTCTTTTAACTTACTAAGAACATTTTCGTCAACAAATCTAGATATTGTACCTGTCATATTTCCATCTTCGTCTAACCTAATCCAAGCAAGCCCTTTCATTCCAAGTTCAGATATTGCGTATTCTACCATTTGGTCAAAAAACTTCCTAGATAATTCTTTTGAATCTATTTTAATTGCCTTTACAGTTTTATCCTTAAATGCTCTAAATTCGGTATCAGAAAATACGTCAGTTACATCGTGAATAATTAAAGGATTTCTCAAATCAGGTTTATCAGTTCCATAAAGTTCCATAGCCTCTTTATACGGTATACGTACAAAAGGTGTACTACTTATATTTTTGGTAGTAAAATGCTTAAAAGTATCACCAACAACTTTTTCAATTACTCCCATAACTTCATCTTGTGTTGCAAATGACATTTCAAAATCCAATTGATAGAATTCACCAGGCGATCTATCAGCTCTTGGATCCTCATCCCTAAAACATGGTGCTATTTGATAATACTTATCAAATCCAGATATCATCAGTAATTGTTTAAATTGTTGTGGTGCTTGTGGAAGAGCATAAAACTCTCCTGGATGCAATCTACTTGGTACAAGAAAATCTCTTGCCCCCTCTGGTGAAGAATTAGCTAAAATCGGAGTTTGAATTTCTACAAAATTAAGCTCTGTCATTTTATCTCTTAAATACTTAAGTACTTTAGATCTAAATACTATTTTATTATGTATCGATTCATTTCTTAAATCTAAAAATCTATATTCAAGTCTTAAATCTTCTTTTACTTTTGAACTTTCATCTACTTGGAATGGCAATACATTTTTTGATTTTCCAAGTAAAGTTACCTCTTCAACTTTTACTTCAATCTCTCCAGTTGATATATTTTCATTTACATTTTCAGCATCTCTTTTAACTACACTTCCAACTACTGAAATAGTTGATTCTTCTGGAATTTTATGAAAAATATCTAATAATTTTTCATCATTAATTAAAAGTTGTGTTATTCCATAATGATCTCTTAAGTCAATAAACATCATTGCCCCAAGATCTCTTATTGTTTTTACAAAACCAGCAAGTTTTACCTCTTGTCCAACATTTTCTAATTTTAATTCATTACATTTATGTGTTCTATATTCGTGCATATATACTTTCTCCTTACTATATTAATATAAACAATTTCCTGGTGTTCTAGGAAATGGAATTACATCACGTATATTTTGCATTCCTGTTAAATACATAACAAGTCTTTCAAAGCCAATTCCAAAACCAGAATGAGCACAAGTACCAAATCTTCTAGTATCTAAATACCATGAATACTCTTCTTCATTTAACCCCAATTCTTTCATCCTATTTTGTAATTTTTCAAGATTTTCTTCTCTCTGTGACCCTCCAAGAATTTCACCTATTCCAGGAACTAATAAATCTACTGCCCTTACAGTTTTATTATCATCATTAAGCTTCATATAAAATGCCTTTATTTCCTTTGGATAATCAGTTACAAATACTGGTTTTTTATATATTTTTTCAGTAAGATATCTTTCGTGCTCTGTTTGTAAATCTGTTCCAAACGATACTTCATATTCAAACTCATCATTGTGTTTTTTCAATAATTCAACTGCTTCACTATACGTAATCTTAACAAAATCTGAGTTTACAATATTATTTAACCTATCTTTTAATGTATTATCTATAAATTTATTAAAAAATTCTACTTCTTCTTTTGCATCAGTTAGTACTGTATTTATTATATACTTAATAAGCTTTTCAGCAATTTCCATATCTCCTTCTAAATCACAAAAAGCCATCTCAGGTTCCACCATCCAAAATTCTGCTGCATGTCTTGTAGTATGTGAATTTTCAGCCCTAAATGTTGGACCAAATGTATACACATTTGCAAAAGCCATCGCCATACACTCAGCTGATAATTGTCCTGATACTGTAAGACCTGTTTTCTTACCAAAGAAGTCTTCTGTTTCATCTTTTTTTAAGTCATCTAATGTAGTAACCCTAAACATTTCTCCTGCGCCCTCACAATCAGAAGATGTTATAATTGGAGTATGCACATATACAAATCCTTCCTTGTAGAAAAAATCATGTATTGCATGTGCTATAACAGATCTTACTCTAAAGACTGCACTAAAAGTATTAGTTCTAGGTCTTAGATGTGCAATTTCTCTTAAAAACTCCATAGAATGTCTCTTATTTTGTAATGGATACTCAGGTGTTGACCTTCCTGATATTTCTATTTGTTTAGCAACTATTTCAAATGGCTGTTTAGCTTGTTTAGTAACTTTTAATACACCATTTACAATAATACTTGAACCAATATTTAAACTTTCAATTTCCTTGTAATTTTCTAACTCATTTTCTTCCAGAACCACTTGAACTGATTCAAAAAAGCTTCCATCATTTAAAGAAATAAAAGCAATAGATTTTGAAGAACGTAAATTTCTTATCCATCCACATAAAATTATTTCCTTACTATCCAAATTCTCATATTTTTTATATAATTCTTTTACAAATATTTTCTTATTTAAATCTATTTTACTCATAAAATTCACCCACTTAACAATTAATCTCATCTAATATATTTTCAGCATCAAGCTTCACTTGCTTTTGTTCTCCGCTTTCCATATTTTTCAAAATACACATATTATTTGCCAACTCATTTTCTCCAATAATACAAGAATACTTAGCATTTATTTTACTTGCATATTTTAATTTTGCCTTAAAACTTCTTTCATTCAAATCAAATTCCACACTTTTTCCAAAATTTCTTAACTCCTTAATCACAGGTCTTACATTTGTAATGTATTTTTCATCCATCAACGCAAAGAAAATATCAATACTATTTTTATTCATCTTTTCAGATAATCTTTCTTCTAGTAAAAGTACTAATCTTTCCATTCCCATACCAAATCCAACAGCTGGAGTATAATTTCCGCCCAAATTTTCAATTAGTTTGTCATATCTTCCACCTGCACAAATAGCAAAACCATACTCATTTGATATAAACTCAAAAACTAGTTTGTTATAATAGTCAAGGCCTCTTACAATTTTTTTATCAACAACATATTTTACATTCAAATTATCCAATATATTCTTTACTTTTTCAAAATCATTTCTACATTCCTCACATAGATAGTCCGTTATCATTGGCGCATTTTTTAATATTTCTTGGCACCCTTTCTCTTTACAATCAAGTATTCTTAAAGGATTCTTTTTAAATCTGACATTGCAGGTATCACACATATTACTTAAATTATTTTCCAGATACTTTTTTAATTTCACGATATAATCTTTTCTACACTTTTCACATCCTATAGAATTTATACATAAAGTAATATCATTAAGTACTCCTAGCCTTTCCAATAATTCATATGCCAACATCATAACTTCTACATCAGCTAAACATGAATTGCTACCAAACAGTTCTACACCAAATTGAGAGAATTCCCTATATCGTCCTTTCTGCATTTTTTCATATCTATACATGTTTGCCTCATACCAAAGTTTTACAGGTGTTGTCATAGATGACATTCCATCTTCAATATATGCTCTTACTACTCCTGCTGTAAGTTCCGGTCTTAAGGTAATACTCCTTCCACCTTTATCTAAAAAAGTATACATTTCTTTATTTACAATATCGGTACCGTCCCCAACTCCACGTGCATAAAGTTCTGTTGCTTCAAACACAGGGGTTCTTATTTCTTCAAAACAATATGAATTACAAATATTCCTAATTTCTTTTTCAATTAATTGCCATATTTTTATATCTTTACCAAAAATATCTTTTGTCCCTTTTTGTCTTGAAATTTTCATAACTATCACCGCTTAACATTATATCACAAAGCCTTTATTTATGCAATGTAAATCATCGTAATTTTAACCAGTAAAAATTAAAACTTTAATATAAAAAATAAGGTAGTATTAATTTTACCACCTCTTTACTAATATTAATTTTTAAAACTTAAAACTATATTTTTCAAAACGTAATATATATATTCAATATCATCAAGTGTATTCATATCCCCAAGACTTATTCTTACTGTACTTAAAGCTTCTTTTTCTTTTATTCCCATAGCTGTAAGAACATGTGATGGAGTTTGGATTTGAGAATTGCATGCACTACCACTAGATACACATATTCCATTCATATCTAGCATCATTACTAAACTCCTAGAATCAATACCATTTATATAAAAACTGATATTACCAGGTAGTTTTTCCTCTATGTCTGCATTTATAACTGCCCCATCTATATGATGCTTTATATAATCTACTAATCTCTTTTTTAAATTAGAAATTTTAGTATTATGCTCATTTATATTTTTTTTAGATAATTCTATTGCTTTTCCCAAACCTACTATCCCCGCAACATTCTCAGTACCCGCTCTTTTGCAATGTTCTTGATGTCCACCAAGTATTACTGGATCAAAATTTATATTACTTTTTATATAGGCCGCACCTATTCCCTTTGGCCCATAAAATTTATGCGCAGATAAAGATAATGCATCTATATTCATTTTCTTTACATCTATATCAATATTACCTATTGCTTGAACTGCATCAGTATGGAATATAACTGAATGTTCTTTAGCAATCATACCAATTTGTTCTATTGGTTGATACGTACCAACTTCGTTATTAGCAGACATTATGGATATCAATATAGTATTACTGGTAATTGAATTTTCTAACTGATATAAATCTATTCTACCATTTTTATCTACATCAATATATGTAACGTCAAATCCCTCTTTTTCTAATTCATGGCATGTATTTAAAACTGCTAAATGTTCAATTTTACTAGTAATAATATGATTACCTTTATTTTTGTTTGCTCTTGCGATTCCTAAAAGTATCATATTATCTGCTTCGCTTCCACTTGCTGTAAAATATATTTCATTACTATTACAATTTAAGACATTTGAAACCTTTTTTCTAGACTGTTCTATTGCATTTTTAGAAATTCGCCCCAATGAATATACTGCAGACGCATTACCAAAATTCATTGTAAAATACGGAAGCATTTCATCAAGAACTTCCTTTTTTACATATGTTGTAGCACTATAATCACAATAAACTAAATTTTGCATATTTTTTCCTCCAAAATGAAAACTATATTATAATTATATGTTCTTTTAATTTTTTTGTTATATTTATATCTATTTAAATCTATTAAACTTCTATGTTATTTTTTAGTTTATATATCATATATAAATTAGGCAAAATCATAAGTGCATTTGCAATTGAGGATACGCTCCATACTACTTCAATTTGTAATATTGCCCCAACATATATACATACTACATATATAATTTTATAAAGTATTTTAAACATTTTGTTGTCATTAAGCAGAAACTTTACACCAATGCCACCATAATAACTCCAGCAAGGTATAGTTGCTATTGCAAAAATAGCTAAAGAGAACGTTAACATATATTTTCCGTATGGAACAAGTGAAAATGTATTTTGAGTAAGTGTTAATGGATTACTTGAAATTTTCCACATGCCACTTGCTACAAAAACAATTCCAGTTAACGTACAAAGTATAACAGTATCAATAAACACACTAACTGATGAAACTAATGATTCATCTTTAATACTTTTCATTTTTACAGTTGCATTAAAAATAGGTGAACTTCCCATTCCTGCTTCATTTGAAAATAATCCTTTAGAAAGTCCTGCGCTTAATGCTTTTATAATTCCTATTCCTAATATTCCACCTGAAAATGATTTAAATGAAAAGGCCTCATTTAGTATTAATACTACACTATATGCTATATTGAATCTATACATGTACAAAAGTATAAAACACATTATGATATATACTATTGTAGCAAGTGGAACTAAAATGCTAGATATATTTGCTATTGTTTTCTCATTTCCAAATATTGCATATGCACATATTAATGTAACAATAATAGCTAATATATTTTTGTTTAATTTAAATGTTTCAACTACTGATATAGACATAGCATTAGATTGTATCATAGCACCTATTCCAAATGATGAAATTATAACAAACATACTAAAAAGTACAGCTAGAATTTTTTTATTTAACACATTTTTTAAAACATACATTGCTCCACCATAAAAGCCACTTTCATTATTTTGTCTATATTTTAAAACTAAATATGTTTCAGCATATTTAGTAGCCATTGCAAATATTCCAGACACAAATACCCAAAAAATACTACCCACGCCACCAACCATAATTGCTGTTGCTATTCCAATTATATTTCCAGTTCCTAAAGTAGCAGCAAGTACCGTCATAAGTGATTTAAACGAACTTATACCTTTTTTCTCATCATTTTGACTAAACATTAATCTTAAACCTTTTAATATATTCTTCTGTGGTAATTTTAGTTTAAATGAAAAGAATATATGTGTAATTATTAATACTAGTACTAAAGGTAGACTCCACACTATTTCTTCAATTTTCATTATAACTTCTATCATCCTATCACCATTTATAATATATGCTCAAATACATATTTTTAATTGTCATTTAGTGTAATAAATAATCTAATATTGTATATTTTTGCAAAAAATATTTACAAAACATAAATAATATGCTTTAATATTTCAAAAGTTTATATTCTACATTTTATTTTATTCTAAAGTTTTT
>CAKOYA010000030.1 GCA_934130325.1 uncultured Clostridia bacterium | reverse complement strand
ATGGTTTAATTGCAATTTTTTTTGCTAAAAAATATCGTTGAGGTGTAATTTACACCCCAACGAATATTATAGAACCATTTATTTGGATTGAATATTGTACTAATTTTTATTTATATTTACGTTATATAATACATAAGTTTAAAACATAAAATTTGAACATAAATATGTAAAGAAAATTTAATAGAAAAATGTCGAAAATTTATTTACAAAATGATCATACATGTAATATAATCATACCATATTAAGTTTTAAGGAGGTTGTTAAAATGTCAACAAAATATATTTTTGTAACAGGTGGAGTTGTTTCTGGTTTAGGTAAAGGAATAACTGCCGCTTCAATTGGAAGATTATTAAAATCTAGAGGGATAAAAGTCACTATACAAAAATTTGACCCATATTTAAATATAGATCCAGGTACCATGAATCCATGTCAACACGGAGAAGTTTTCGTTACTGATGATGGATTAGAATGTGACCTGGATCTTGGACATTATGAAAGATTTATTGATGAAAATTTAAACAGATATAGTAATATAACTACTGGAAGAATATATATGCAAGTATTGAATAAAGAAAGAAAAGGGGAGTATCTTGGTAAAACTATTCAGGTAATCCCACATATTACTAATGAGATTAAGGATACTGTATATAAAGCAGGTGAAATATCAAGAAGTGATGTTGTTATAACTGAAATTGGGGGGACTGTTGGAGATATTGAATCACAACCATTTTTAGAAGCGATAAGACAAGTAAGAGCAGAAAAAGGGGCAGATAATGTTATGTTTGTTCATGTTACATTATTACCTTTTTTGCCAAAGTCTGAAGAATTAAAAACTAAACCAACTCAACATAGTTGTAAAGAGTTGATGAGTATTGGAATTATACCAGATATAATTGTGGCAAGAACTTCATATAAATTAGATGATGAATTAAAAGCAAAAATAGCGTTATTTTGTAATATTGATTCTACAAATGTGATTGAAAATTTAGATGCTGACTCAATATATGATGTACCTTTGATGTTTGAAAAACAGAACGTTGCAAATATAATTATGAAAAGATTTAAGTTAAAAGAGCAAAAAAATGATTTATTAGAATGGAACAAGCTTTGTAAGAAAAAAGAAGATGTGGAAGAAAGTGTAAAAATTGCTATTGTAGGTAAATATGTTTCGTTAAAAGATGCATATATTTCTATATATGAGGCTTTAAATCATGCAGGTGTTGCAAATAACGTTAATGTAAATATTAAGTGGATTGATTCAGAAAGCTTAGAAAATAAAGAATGCAAAGCTATTCTTGATGATGTGGATGGTATAATAGTTCCAGGTGGATTTGGAAATAGAGGTATAGAAGGTAAGATTAACGCTATAAAATATGCAAGAGAAAATAATATACCAATTTTGGGAATTTGTTTAGGTATGCAACTTATGGTAGTAGAATTTATGAGAAATGTGGTTGGATTAAAAAAAGCAAATAGTTTAGAATTTGATCCAAATACACCAGATCCTGTAATAAACATAATGGAAAATCAACTTGATGTTGAAAATAAGGGGGGGACTATGCGTCTTGGAAAATACCCTTGTATGTTAGATGTAAATACTAATGCATATAATGCATATAATGAAAGTTTAATATACGAAAGACATAGACATAGATTTGAATTTAATAATAATTATAGGGATATAGCGATGAAAAATGGCTTAGTAATATCTGGCGTTTCGCCTGATAGTAAATTAGTGGAAATAGTAGAAATAAAAGACCACGTTTGGGCAATAGGTACTCAATTTCATCCTGAATTAAAATCAAGACCTAATAGGCCTCATCCTTTATTTAAGGAATTAGTGAAAAAAGCCATAGAACTAAAAAATAAGTAGTGAAAATTGACTTTACATAAAAAATATGATATTATATTGTAACGTATATAACTAGTAACCTTTAACATGATTATTTTGGAGGAGGTATTTAATATGAATATATTAAAGCGGATTTTACCTGATATAATAATTTCAAAAATAACAGACCTAGATTATCATAAACTAAATGAATTGAAGAAAAAATATGGTATAGAGGGTTTGATATTAGATGTAGATGAAACATTAAGATATAATATGAATCCAATATCACCTATTAATAAAAAATGGCTTGAACAAACCATTAAAATGTTAAAGATAGTTGTTGTAAGTAATGGTTTTGATCATACTATAAAAGAAGTTTTAGATTTATATGAGATTGAATATATTTCTGTAGCGTTTAAGCCATTAAAAAAATCATTTATTAAAGCAAAAAGAATTTTAGATATACCCAGTCAAAAAATTATGGTAGTAGGTGATAGTTATTTTGATGATATATTAGGTGGAAAGTTAAATAATATGGTTACAGCACTAATAAAAAATTGGTAGTTGTTATATTAAATTATTTTTGAAGATAAAAAGAGTTAAGTATAATAAGAATATTTTTGTGTTCGATTCAGTTTTACTTAACTCTTTTTGTTAAGTTATTAACATATTTTAATAATTTTAATTTTATTACATAGAATAAATGTAATAAAAATTTAGTATATTTATATAGGTGGTTTTATGGTTGAATATGTTTTAAACTTAATATCAAATTTTGGATATTTTGGTATGTTTCTAGGGATGGTGTTAGAAGCAGTAATCATAGTAATACCTAGTGAAATAATACTGGCAACTGGAGGAATACTAGCAAGTAATGGAACATTTAGTTTTATTGGTGCCTCTTTAGTGGGAATTTTAGGAAGCGTATTTTGCGCTGTTATAATATATTCTATGGGTTATTTTGGAGGTAGACCATTTATAGAAAAGTATGGTAAATACTTTTTTATGAAAAAAGAAGATATAGAAAAATCTGATATTTGGTTTGAAAAGTATGGATTAAAGGCTGCTTTATTTGGAAGGTGTCTGCCAATAATTAGGACCTTTATATCTCTACCAATAGGTATAGCTAGGTTAGATATTAAGAAATTTATTCTTTATACTTCAATTGGTAGTATCCCATGGACATTGTTATTTGTATCTGCAGGTTATATGTTAGGAGAAAATTGGGTTGTACTAAAAATATATTACAATTTTGAAAATTCCAATTATATTAGTAATACTCGTATTCATAATTGTCTTTTTATATAAAAAAATAAACAATTCTAGATTAATAGTTATAAACTTTAATAAAAAATAATTGGAATAAGATACAATTAATATACACATTAGTATTTACATTTTATGTAATATATGATATAATATAAGTATATTAAAATATAACTATTAGATAATTCTAAGGGAGGAAAATAATATGAATAATATGAATAAAAAATTTGTTCGGTATAATGGACAAAAAAATCCATACTGCATAAGCAATATTTTAAAGGAAGGCAATATATATGAGGTTGAGGATATTGAAAAATCAGATTTTCGTACAGATTATATCCTAAAAGGTGTGGAAGGTGTCTTCAATTCATGCATGTTTGATACGTTAGAGGAAAAATCTACATATATATGTGTCGTAAATGAATTGCCTGTGTTAGGTCAGAGAGCTCGTGTAAAAAAGATAAGTTTTTCAAAAGATGGCATATCTTACCAAAACTTAAAAACATCTTCTGTAGAAGAAGTTAAAAGTATTGGCAATAACGTTTTTTCCATTAAAACCAAAAATTCATTATACATAGCATCACTGATTTAAACATAATAAAAAAGTACTGCAAATGCAGTACTTTTTTAAGCAGTTTTTCCATAGATATTATATACCCTTTTTCCAAATATCATTTCATGCATTTTCTTTTTTATTTCCATAATTATTAGTGGAAGTATTGAAATCATTCCTGTTATAAACCATTGTGAGTTATTAAGTGGTACAACATTAAATATACTTGCAATTTGTGGTGTTATTACTACTATTATTTGTAATATTAATCCGACTAAGAAAGCTAGTAGCAACCATTTATTTTTAAAAAATCCAATTTCTAATATAGATGTATCTTCACTACGTACGTTTAAACTATGTACTAATTCTAATAAGCTAAGAGATATAAATGCCATTGTTCTGCCTACTTCTAGTGAGTATAAATTAGTTCCTAAGTTGAATGCAAAAAGTGTTAAAAGCCCAATCATAGTTCCTTCAAAAAATATTTTTCTCCAAAGTCCGTCTGAAAATAATCCTTTTTTTGGATTTTTTGGTCTTTTATGCATAATATTTTTATCTGCACCTTCCATACCTAATCCTATTGCAGGAAAGGAATCTGTAACAAGATTTATCCAAAGTAAGTGTATTGCAAGTAAAGGTGTTTCTAATCCTAGAAGCAATCCAATAAATATTGTTACTATTTCACCGATATTTGTAGCAAGTAAAAAATGCACAGCTTTTCTAATATTTTCATATATGTGTCTTCCTTCTTTTACAGCTTCAACAATTGTTACAAAATTATCGTCTGTTAAAATCATATCTGAAGCATTTTTAGCAACATCAGTTCCATTTAGTCCCATAGAAATGCCAATATCTGCATTTTTTAATGCAGGAGCATCGTTCACACCGTCACCAGTCATTGCAACTACTGCACCTGTTGAACGATATGCCTTAACAATTCTTACTTTATGCTCTGGTGATACTCTTGCAAAGACACTATATTTCATAATATTTTTTTCTAATGTCTTTTGAGGAATAGCATCAAGTTCTGCACCAGTTATAGCTAAATCATTATTACAAAGTATTCCAAGGTTGGATGCTATTGCTTTTGCAGTTAAAATATGATCACCAGTTATCATAACAGTTTTAATACCAGCCTTCTTGCATGTTATAACAGCCTCTTTAACACCAGGTCTAGGAGGATCTATCATTCCAATTAATCCTACAAATATTAATCCATTTTCAATATTTTGACTATTTATATTAGATGGAATAGAAGAAATATCATAGTATGCTACTGCTAGTACTCTTAGTGCTTCGTTTGCCATTTTTTCATTACACTTTAAGATTAGATCTTGTGTGTATGAATCCATACTATGTATACTACCATTTTTGTAGTATTTTGTACATCTTTTTATTAAAGCATCTGGTGCACCCTTTGTGACAATTCTATAGCTACCATTATTATCGTGTATAGTAGTCATTAATTTTCTTGAAGACTCAAAAGGAATTTCATTGATTCTTTTCATTTTTTTGTACAGTTTATCTTTATTAATGTTATTTTTTAGTGCTGCATTTATTATGGCTACTTCGGTTGGTTCTCCATCTGGTAAAACCTTGTATCCGTCATATTGTAATGTGGTATCATTACACATAGTGCCTAGTTCAAGTATAAAGTTATATGTACTTGAATTAGTTGCTAATATACCATTTACATCACATGTTCTTACAACAGTCATTTTATTTTGAGTTAGTGTACCAGTTTTATCTGAACAAATAACAGAACTACTTCCAAGAGTTTCTACGGCAGGAAGTTTTCGAATTATAGCATTTTTTCTTGCCATGTGTGTTACACCTATTGAAAGTAAAATTGTAACAATTGCAGGTAGTCCTTCAGGTATTGCAGCTACTGCTAAACCTACTGATGTCATAAACATTTCAGTAAATGGAATGTTTTTTAAACTGCCAATTATAAATATTGCTAGGCAAATTATTAAACACACAGTTCCAAGTTTTTTTCCAACTTCACCTAATTTTTTTTGCAAGGGAGTCTCTGGTGCCTTATCTTCGATTATCATTTTGGCAATTTTACCAACTTTGGTATTCATTCCTGTATTTGTGACAATTGCTTCACCATGTCCTGATGTTATAATTGTAGTTGAAAATACCATATTAACCATGTCCCCAATTGGAATATTTTGATTAAGGACTTTACTTGAATCTTTAAGTATAGGAACAGTTTCACCTGTAAGTGCAGATTCTTCAGCTTTTAAATTGTATGCACTAACAAGTCTGGCGTCTGCACAAACAAAATTTCCTGCTTCTAATACAATAATATCTCCTGGTACTATTTCTTTGCTATCTACAGTTAAAATTTGATTAGACCTTTTAACTTTTGCAGTAGGAGTAGAAAGTTTTTTTAAAGCTTCAAGTGATTTTTCTGCCTTTGCTTCTTGAATAAGTCCCATAATTGCATTAAATACTACTATTGCCACTATTATTATTGAATCCATATATTCATTTGTATTTTCAATATATGATAAAAAGGCGGATATAATAGCTGCAATTAAAAGGACTATTATCATAAAATCTTTAAATTGATCTATGAACCTAAGAATGACCGATCTTTTTTTACCCTCATCTAACTTATTTAAGCCATATTGTTTTTTCCTTTTTAAAACTTCCTTTTCAGTTAAACCAGTAGAGATATTTGTACTTAGATTCTTTTCACACTCTTGTATAGATTTTGTATGGTACATATATTTAATCACTCCTTTGTACAAGTTTTACATTAAATTTATATGCTCAAGCTAAAATAATATGCATCAATGATATATGTATCAGTTACATATTTAGGTGTAGTAAAGTAAATTTTAATATATAAATTTAGCGTATAATAAAACACGTATGATGCTCTATTGTTTCTAATCCTCATTGTTGATTTTTTTAATATTTAGGTATATAATTTATATATTAAGTAGGAGAAAAAGATGAAATTAGAAGGAAAAGTATCAACAATAATATTTAAGAATGAAACTAATTCTTGGACCGTTTTACTGGTTAAATCTAAAAAAGAATATATAACTGCTGTTGGAGTTACTGAAAATGATATAGCTGTTGATGATGAACTAGAATTTGAAGGAGAAATGACTAGTCATAAAGTATATGGAGAACAATTTAAATTTACTACATATAAAAAAATATTACCACAAACAGACAAGGCCCTAATAGAATATATAGCAACAAATGTAAAGGGAATAGGTAAAAAAACAGCTAAAAGTATTGTTGATAAATTTAAGGAAGACACTGTAAATATAATACGATATGATAAAGAAAGTTTAAATGGTATAAAGGGATTAAATGAAGAAAAAATATTGAGACTTAACGAATTCTTTTGCCAAGAGTGGGAAAAATGGAATACAATTGACTATTTAAGTTCTTTTAATATTTCTGTATTGGTCGCATCAAATATATATAAAGTGCTTGGGACAGATACAATTAAAGTAGTAAGCGAAAATCCGTATAGTATTTTAAAATTTGTAAAAACATTAGATTTTGAATTTGTTGATTCTATTGCCAAAAAGCTTGGAATTTCACCTGATAATGAAGATAGAGTTGATACTGGTATTATATATGCATTAAATAAAATAACAGAGTTTGGTCATACATGTATAGAAAAGGAAAATCTTATTAAGTATTCCTCTAATATTTTAAATGTACAAGAAAATATGATTGAAAATGGAATATTAAGATTAATAATGGAAAAAACACTGTATGTGCAAAATATAAATGATGAGAAATTTGTATTTAGGAGTAGCTATTTTTTAGCTGAAGAAAATATTGCCTCAGCAATAGTGGCACATTCATATACATATATAAAACCAAAGGATTATAGTAAAGAAATAGAAAAGACAAGTGAAAAAAACTCACTGGTCTTGTCAAAAGAGCAACATGAGGCAATTTCTAATTGTCTTAATAGCTCATTATCTGTTATAACCGGTGGCCCTGGAACGGGGAAAACTACAATTATTAAATGTATAATTGATATATTAGAAAATCTAAAAAGAGAATACGTACTATGTGCTCCTACAGGTAGAGCTGCTAAGCGTATAAAAGAAACTACAGGAAAAGAAGCAAAAACTATTCATAGACTCTTAGAAATATCAAAGGTAGATGATAGTGATTTAGATGCAATGTTTAGAATAGATGTAAAAATGGTTGAAGCGGATGTTGTTATTATTGATGAAGCTTCTATGATTGATTCTATGATGATGAATAATTTACTAAAGGCAATAAAAGATAATACACAAATAATACTTGTAGGCGATATTGACCAGTTACCATCGGTAGGGCCAGGAAATGTTTTGAAGGATATAATTTCTTCAGGTGTTGTAAATACAGTAAAATTAAGAGAAATATATAGACAAAGTTCAAAAAGTGATATTATTATAAACGCACATAAAGTAAATAATGGTGAACATATTATATTTAAAAATAATAATACAGATATGTTTTTAGTAAAGAGTAATACAATTGAAGAAACTATAGATAATGTTAAATCGTTAATATCTAGTAGATTAGAAACTTTTGCAAATTTTGATAAACTTAAAGACTTGCAAATTCTAACTCCTATGAAAAAAACAGAACTTGGAACAATACAATTAAATAGCGTAATACAAAACATTTTAAATCCAAAATCTCCTAAAAAAACTGAAAAAGAAATACACAGTAGAATTTTTAGAGAAGGCGATAAAGTAATGCAAATTATAAATAACTATGATAAGAAATTTTCACAAAATGGAGAATTTTTTGATGGAATATACAATGGAGACATTGGGTATATACAAAAAATCGATTTAAAAGAGAACAAAATGACTGTTGTATTTGATGAAAATAAAGAGGTGGTATACGAATTTGATGAGCTCGATCAATTAGAACATGCATATGCTGTTACAATTCATAAAAGCCAGGGAAGTGAATTTGATTATGTTATATTGCCACTACTGACGGGATATAAAAAATTGTTTACAAGGAATTTGCTATATACTGCAATGACTAGAGCAAAGAAAATGCTTGTAATAGTTGGCAATAACACTGTAATTGACTATATGATTGATAATATTGATTCTAAGGATAGAAAAACTGGACTTAAAAATAAAATATTAACAAAGCTTTAGTAGTTTTTTATAATGATATTTTTTTTGTTTACTTTATTGAAAAAAATGTTTAAATATGATATATTAGGTTTTAATTTAAGAGGTGAGAAAATGGAAGATTTGATTGAAAGTATTTGCGATTATGTAAGGAAACCATATACTGATTATGCTGTAATGCTAAATGGAGAATGGGGAAGTGGAAAAACGTATTTTTGGAATAATAAACTAAGAAGTAGACTTGAAGCAATACAAGTAAATGGCAAAAATTATAAAACAATATATATGTCACTTTATGGAATAAATAGTTTGGAAGAAATTAGTAAAAAAATATTTATTGAAACAAACCCAATGCTTAGCAAAACTTTAAAAAAATTTGTTGATACTAGAGAAGGAAATAGGATACCAGAATATGTTAAAACTGGACTTGATATGGCAAATTTATTTGGAAGTATGAATTTTAATTCTGATAAAGTAGACTTTTCTAAGCTTTTTTCAATAGATGATAAAATACTATGTTTTGACGATTTAGAAAGAGCAAATGTAGATGTTATTGATATATTAGGATATATTAATAATTTTGTTGAACATGACGGGATAAAAACAATTCTCATTTGTAATGAGAAAGAACTTGCAACTAAATTTAAAAATAGTAATATAGAATTTAAAACTATGATTGCATCATATATACTAGATAAAGAGGGAAATTTAGTACCAAGGGATAGAAAAATAGATTCTAGTGCAAAACCTTTAGCAAGTGTTTTAGAAGATAAAATTACGGATATTTTTGATAGGGCTAATGCTTATGAAAGGATTAAAGAAAAACTTATTGGTGAAACTTTTGAATATATACCTGAGTATCCATATATATTAAATGGTATGGTTATGAAATATTCATATAATGATGAATTAATAAATTTTTATAAAAGAAATTCACATTTAATTATAGCTGCATTTAAAAAATCAGGTACTGGAAATCTAAGGATTTTAAAACATGCATTGAATGATTTTGAGCGAATTTTCACAGCTACTCTAAGTAAATATCCTGAAATTAATTACGAAATATTAAGAACAATGCTTACATTTACAATTGCCATGTCATTTGAGATAAAAGCAGGAAATATGGTAAAGGAAAAATTAAAGTATATAAAAGACAATGATGAGTATAATTCAATAATCTTAACATCTAGGGTATTAAACGATAATAATCAATTTTACTTAAGGGAATTTGATAACAAATACTTTTTTAATGATTCATCTAAATATAAATTTTTTAAATTTATAGAAGTTTACGTAAGAACAAGAGTATTTGAGGAAAAGATATTTACTGAAAATATGATAGAGGCAATAAATTCATATAAAGATGATAAAAATAATGAAGGCAAAAAATATTTAAGATTATTAAATGATAGTTATTGGAAAGTTTCTGACTTTGAGTTTGAAAGTCTTTGGCAACAAGTTTTGGATGAAATAAAAACAGGACAGGTAGAGTTTAAACAATACGTAAAACTTTTTATAATTTATAAGTACCTGACAAATATAGGCCTAATAAAAATTCCAAATAATGAATTAAAGCAAGCATTTATATTAGGTATGCAACTTTCTGCTTCAAATAATATAAATGATATTACTATTTCCTCTACATCTTTGGATTTAGATATGGATTATGACAGTGAAGATAGGGATATTGAAGAAATAAAGGACAAGTATTTATCTATACGTAATAGAGCAGTACAGGAGGTAGCTGCTAATAAGGCTCAAGAGCTATTTAAAAATTTACCTAATAATATCTCTGAATTTTATAAGCAGATGATGGGAGAATATGCAAGTATTCCAGTATTTTCTCGTTATGATATGGAAGATTTATATAGTAAATTAGATCTTGTACAAAATTATGATTTATATAATTTGATTAATATGATACAAGTAAGATATAAAGATGATAAGGAACTTTTAAAATCTGATTTTAAAAATTTAAAAAGATTATCAGAAATAATACATAAAAATAATTCAGCAAAAGAAAAAACTATAAAACAGGCATTGCTTGAAAATCTTGCTACTACAATTGAAAAACTATCATAAAATACGATTTGAAATATGGATATCTAAAAATTAAGGATATCTATATTTTTTTAGAAATTTTTTTAAGACATATTTATTTATTTCCTAAAAAATGTACATATTTTGAATAAAAAATAGTATTAAAGAAAATAATAATATTAAATTTACAATAAAAATATTTACATTTTGAGATGGAGGTAAAAATGAAAGCTACAGGAATTGTTAGAAAAATAGATGATTTAGGAAGAGTAGTAATCCCAAAAGAAATAAGGAAAAATATGCATATAAGGGAAGGGGATAATTTAGAAATATTTACTGAGTCAAAGGGTGAAATTGTGCTAAAAAAATATGCCCCAATGGGAGAATTTATAAATATAAGCCAAAATTGTGCACAAATTTTAAATGATTTTACAGACTTAGCTGTATGTATAACAGATACTGAAAATATAATAGCTACCTCTGGAAATTCGAAAAGTAAATATATGTCATGTCAAATAAGTGATGAAATTTTAGAAAAAATTGAACAAAGAAAAACGTTTATTGGAAGTAATAATTTAATTATACCAATTGTATTAGGAGAAAGTAATTTTAATTATGCATCTCAAATAGTAGTACCAATAATATCCAATACTGATTTAATAGGTAGTATAGTCCTGTTTTCACTTGATAATTCTAAAATTACTTCCCTTGAAGTAAAGCTTGCAGAATCATTTGCTAAAGTTTTAGGAAGTCAGATAGAATAAAAAATAACAATAAGGAAAAAATGATATGTTTCAATATATTCCAAAAAAATCAAATGAAATATACAGTAAAATAATAGCACATAGAGGGCTTCATTGTATTTTTCCTGAGAATACAATACCTGCATACATTGAAGCAATAAATAGAAAATATGCTATAGAACTAGATGTTCGTATAACAAAAGACAAAGAATTAATATGTATCCATGATAGGTATGCTAAAAGATTACTTGGCAAAAAAGGAAAAATATCAAATTATAATTATAATGATATAAAGGATTTAAAAATTTTAAATTCGATGGAAAAAGTACCTAAGTTGATAGATGTGTTAAAAATAGTAAATGGAAATGTACCACTACTTATAGAAATTAAAGGATTATTTACTAATGAGTATAAAAGTAAACTTTTATCTGTACTTTCAAATTATAATGGAAAGGTATATTTCCATGCAAAAAATATAATCACTTTTGTAAAATTAAAAAATATATATGATGATAAAGTATTTTGGATATTAAATCCATTAAGAAAGCGTTTTAATTTTATTAAATCAAAGTCATATAAACAAATTATTTCTAATGAAAAATTTATTCAAAATAAGTGAATTTGACTTTATGTAAAACGTTTGATATAATGTACAAAAAAGTATAACCTAAAAAATAATTTTTAAGGGAGGAGTTTTTATGTTTGAATTTGTTATTGCAACATGTACTTTAATATATATATATAGTAATTTTAAAAAGTATGAAAAAAAACTACGGTTAAATACTTGTATATGTGAATATTTGATTAATTATACTTTTCTCGTTTTTTTTATAATATTTTATGTTGATACTATGTTATTAATACATGTAGATGATTTGCTTAAACACCCTGAGTGTATCGGTATTATATTTTTATATCTATTAAAGATAAGCATTTTTTCGTATTGTCCTCAAAAATCACCTGAAATATATGATTATATATTTGCACATAGAGGATTTCATTTAAATGTTCCAGAAAATTCTTTGCCTTCGTATAAATTAATGGTAGGAAAATTTGGAATAGAAATGGATATTAGGTTGTTAAAAGATGGGAATATAGTATGCTTTCATGACAGGTATACTAAAAGACTTTTAGGGGTACCTGGAAAAACTAGTAATTTTACTTATAGCAAAATACGGAAGTATACTTTAAAGGGGACTAAATATAGGGTTATTCGCTTAAAGAGTGCTTTATCTACAATAGGTGGTAAATCTCCTGTGTTAATAGAGGTAAAGGGACTATTTACTAAAAAATATTATTACAGATTAAATGCTATTCTTAGGCAATATAAGGGTGATATATATTTTCATTGTAAAAATATTATAACTTATATAAAATTAAGAAAGGTGTATGGAAACAAGGTATTTTGGATATTAAATCCTTTTAGAAAAAGATTTAATTTTTTGAAAGGGAAGCATTATTCAAACCAGTTTGAAAAATTTATATCATTTATTGAAGAAGCACCAATAGAAATACCGTCAATTGAAGATGTATCTCAAATTCTTGTAGATGCATTTGAGGAAAATAATTCAGTTAGAGAAATAGTTGCAACAATATCAAGTTTTTGTAATAATTATAAATCTAGACTTACGGATAAGAGTTTTTTGCTTAATTCATTAATTTTGCATAGAGGAATTGTGTCTTCTAAGTTTGGTGAACATTCTAAAGAGGCTTTTGAAGCGTGTGTTAGATTTGCCAAATATACAAATACTTGTATAGCAATTGAATTAGATCTTATATATTATAATGGTAAAGTTGTTTGTTATCATAGTGATAAGATTAGTGATAAACTGGGACAAGCAAAGTCATGTGCTCCAAAGAGTAGTTTGGAAAATGCTTTAACTTTAGAAGAAATACTAGAAATTGTAAAGGGGTATGAAGACTTAGTTTCAATAGTATTTGATATTAAAGATTTTAATATCAAAAATAGAATTTTAGAAAAAGAATTCATAAGGATTATTGAACAAAAAGAGTATATGGGTAATTTTGCTGTTCAAGCATGGAATCCAATTGTGCTTATGTTTTTTGAAAAAGTAAGACCAAATTATATAAGAGGGCAAGTTGGACACAGTTTAAGTGGACTTGTAAAGTATGTTCCTATTAATAAATTGCCGTGGATTGTAAATGTACTTCTATTTAATAAGAGTCACGCAGATTATTGTGTGTATGACGCTAGTAATTTCATCTACGTCCTTATAAAATATAATAAAAACATAAAGGGAAGACCGGTATTTATTTATGCTCCTAAATCTGAAATGGAATTAGAGACATTTATTGGAAAAGAGCAAATAGCAGGATTTATAGTTGAGAATGTTCTTGATAGTCATTCATGGAGCAAGTCATATATTAGGAAATTTAAAAAGCGTTAAATATTTTATTTGGCGCTTTTTGATATCATAATTTAATATTTTATATAAAAATACTTGCTTAATTATTATTTTTAATGTATAATTTTTATGTACGATTTATGTAATTTTAAGAAATTTCGTAAATTGTACTAGACTTAACATTTTGATATACATAACATATTTGTGTTATTCAAAATATACGTAATGTTGAACATTGAAAATTAAATATTAAGGAGGAATTTTGTATGTTAGTTACAGTAATTGCTTCTGTTATTGCGTTTACATTAGGTGGAGTAATCTTTTTTTATGGTGGTATAAAGTATAGAAAAAGAATTGCAGAATCTACTGTTATGTCCGCAGAGCAGCAAGCACAAAAAATAGTAGAAGATAGTAAAAAGGATGCAGAAAGAGTAAAAAAGGACGCTATTTTACAAGCAAAAGACGAAATGATAAAACAAAAAGATGAATTCGAAAAGGATGCTAAGCTAAGAAAAAAAGAATTACAAGATATTGAAAATAGGATAAATCAAAGGCAAGATTTAGTTGATAAAAGGGCAGCTCTTATTGAAGAAAAGGAAAATAATATAATAAAGAAAAATGAAGAATTACTAGAAAAAGAAAAGGATTTAAATAATGCCAAACAAAGAGAGTTAGAAGAACTTAGCAAGATATCTAAGATGTCTATAGATGAAGCTAAAGAGTCTATGATGGAGAGACTAGAAGACGATATGAAAGTTGAGATGGCATCCTTTATCAAGCAAGAACAGGATAAAGCTAAAGCAGAAGTTGATAAGAAGGCTAAAAGTATATTAGTTGGTGCAATTCAAAAATGTGCTACAGATCATACTTCGGAAGCCACAGTTACTACTGTTTCACTACCTAATGATGATTTAAAGGGAAGAATTATCGGTAGAGAAGGAAGAAATATAAAAACTATTGAAACACTAACAGGTATAGATTTAATTATTGATGATACACCAGATGTGATAGTTTTATCGAGTTTTGATCCTATAAGACGTGAAGTCGCAAGAATTGCACTAGAGCGCCTTATAGCAGATGGTAGAATTCACCCAGGTAAGATAGAAGAGATGATTGAGAAAGCAAAAATTGAAGTAGAAAATACTATAAAAGAAGAGGGAGAAAGAGCACTATTTGAAACTGGTGTTATAAATGTTCATCCTGATTTAGTTAGTTTACTTGGAAAATTAAGATATAGAACAAGTTATGGCCAAAATGTACTTAATCACTCGATTGAGGTTGCAAACATTGCAGGTATACTTGCTGTTGAACTTGGCCTTGACCCAACTATTGCAAAAAGAGCGGGACTTTTACATGATATTGGAAAATCATTTGATCATGATGTTGAAGGTACCCATGTAAGTCTAGGAGTAGATTTACTTAAAAAATATAAAGAAAAGGACGAAGTTATTTGGGGAATGGAAGCACATCATGGTGATACAGAACCTAAAACTATTGAAGCAATATTAGTCCAAGCAGCAGATATTGTTTCTGCTTCACGTCCTGGGGCAAGGAAAGAAACAGTTAGTGCATATATTAAAAGACTTCAAAAACTTGAAGAAATTTGTGATTCTTATAAGGGAGTTGACAAATCATATGCAATTCAAGCTGGTCGTGAGGTTAGAATAATTGTAAAGCCTGATCAAGTGGATGATGCATCTATGGTAATTATGGCTAGAAATGTTGCCAAACAAATTGAGAATGAAATGGTATATCCAGGTCAGATAAAAGTAAATGTTATACGAGAGATGAGAGCTACAGAACTTGCAAAATAGGCGTTAAGGTTGTAAAAAATTAAAAATGAGGTATGTGATACTTTAATCACATACCTCATTTTATGCTATAATAGAATAATAAAAATTCCTCATTTTATATAATTTTTTATATTATACTTTATTTGACTTGATTTTTTCTATGTCTTCGATTGGGATAGATGTTAATTCAGATATGTACTTTATATCTAAACCATTATCAATCATCTT
>CAKOYA010000029.1 GCA_934130325.1 uncultured Clostridia bacterium | reverse complement strand
TATGTACAACCTTTTTTTGGTTCGTTCTTGTATTGTTTATTTTTCAATGTGCTGTCACTCTTTTGTGACTGTATTTTTATTTTAACATATCGCTCGTTATTTTGTCAACACTTTTATTAAAAAAAATTCATTTTGCGAAAATAAAATTTTTGATAAATAAAAATCAAATTCGACACATCCTTGCGACGCTATTAATAATAACACCTTTAATAAAAAATGTCAATACATTTTTCAAAAAAATATATATTTTTTTAGAATATATTAGATTTATTAGAATATATATTTACTAAATGACTTTAAAATGTTAAAAGGTTAGGTGTTTTTATGTTTGTAGTTAATTTTAAATTAGACTTTAAAAAAATTCTTATTGGTAGTATAGTAATTGCCTTATTTGTTGCTACTATTATGGAATTTGGTACTAAAACAAGTAGTGTAAATTCAAATATTTCAAATTATGATTTTGATTTAAATGATGAAAATTACACTAGTATTCTAAAAACTATACATGAAAATATACATGAAAACTTAGGAAAAACAATTCATTTAAGTGGTTTTGTTTATAGAATGCCAGATTTTAAAGAAAATTATCTTGTGTGTGGTAGAAATACTATTTCAAATAATGAAGATAAAGTTGCAGGAATATTATGTGATTATTCAGAAGCAAAAAGTATAATAGATAATGAATGGGTAGAAATAACAGGCGTAATAATAAAAGGAAATTATAATGGTGATATGCCAATAATTAAAGTAGGAAGTTTGAAAAAAATAACAGCACCTGCCAACACTTTTGTAAAGAATATATTAGAACAATAAAACAAGTACCTTAAGTGCTAAATCTTTTAACACTTAAGGTACAAATTTTATGGCATTGTTATAAATCCACCCATATAAACATTAGTTAGCGGAACCATTACAGTTATTACGAAGGCTATTAATGCAATACCCACAAATACATATGTAATTTCTGGTAAAACTTTCGAAAAAGTTGTAAGTGATTCTTTTATTTCTACTTTTATGTACTCATTTACCTTCGACATCATTTCAGGTAAATCAGTCTTCATACCAATAGTCACCATTTCCTTTACCATTGGCTTAAATAATTTTTTTTCTTCGAATGGTTCTATCCATGATGAACCTATTAAAGAATTAGCTTTACCAGCTTCTATCGCTGATAAAAAGTAATAATTAGATGTTACATTTTTAGCTACCTCTAAACTTTCTTGAATTCTCATACCATTTCTTAAATTAAGTAACATTGCTTGAAAAAACTCATTTACAGTTATGTTATTAATAAGTGGCCCTATAACCGGAGCAGTTATTATAAACTTATCCCAACGATATTTACCCATCGGAGAACTAATATAAATATAAAATAAACCTATCAATACACCAAGACCTGCAAGTAAGAATAATCCATTACTACTACCAATCCATTTACATACGTTTAATGCCACCATTGTAGCTTTAGGTACTTGCTCTGCTGAATCAAACATTGCATATACATTTTCAAGAAGTGGAACACCAATTATTAAAGCAACATACATTGCTAACAATATTCCTACAACTTGTAACACTCTAGGAATAATTGCTTTTCTTACTTCTTTTTTTATTTGATTTGCTTGTTCTAAATAATCTCTTGCATATAATAAAGCTGTATCTAAGTTACCAGATTCTTCGCCTACTCTTATAAAGTTAACAAATAAAGGTGGAAACACCTTAGGGTATGATTCCATCAAGACATAAAGCTTTTCACCAGATTCAACACCTATAAGTAGATCTTCAATAATATCTTTAAATGCTTCATTCGATTCACCATCAAATAAAGACTGTAGTGCTTGAACATTATTAAACTTTGCTCTCTTTAATATATAAAAGTTATTAACAAAAGTTAATATCTCTTTAGCTTTAGGTCTTTTTAATGCAACTTTCAAATCGTGCCACGTAAATTCTCTTAAATCAATTCTTTTTTTATCTTCTTTTTTCTTTCTTATACTATCTGTTAAAGCCTTTTGATTTTCTCTTTCTATCTTTTTATAATCAAGTCTTTTATATTTTTTCTTATTTTCGTACAATCTCTTTATATATATTGGTTGCATCTCACTATCTTTTAATGCATCAATTGCTTTAGATTTATTTATTGCTGTTACTTTACCACGACCAATTCTACCATTCTCCATAAGTACACGATATTTGTAAGATGGCATTGTTTCCGCCTCCTTTCCTATGTATATCACGCTATTCCACCAGCATTAAGTATATTGCTTTTTACTATATCTAGTCTATCTGGTGCTACATTATCTTTTATTGTTTGCATATCTATAAGTCCTCTATTATATAGATCAGCAAATGAAATTTCAAAACTAAGCGAACCTTCCAATCTTTGATTATGTATTGCATCTTCAATGTCTGATATATTAAATTTCTCCTGTCTTATATGTGCTGCTATTATATTATTTACACACATTATTTCTGGTACCATTAATAAAGTATCCTTTGTACTTACTACAAGTTTTTGTGAAATAACTAGTTTTAATACACCTGATACTGTATTTTTTATTGTGACTTGGTCAGATGGATCATACATATTTATAATTCTTTCTACAGTTTCACCACAAGATCTTGTATGAAGTGTTCCTATTACTAATCCACCAGATTCAGCTAAATCAAGTGCTACATCCATTGTTTTCCTATCTCTGATTTCTCCTATTACAGCTATGTCCGCATCTTCTCTTAATATATTAATTAATCCTTCGTAATAGCTTGCAACATCAGATTCAGCTCCAATTTCTCTTTGTATTATTATAGATTTTTTAGATTCATGAACATATTCTATAGGATCTTCTAACATAACAATTTTTTTATTAGAAACCTTATTTACTTCTTGAATAAATGCATTCATTGTTGTAGATTTACCAGAATTTACTTTACCAGTTATTAGAACCAACCCAGACTCCACTTTTCTTAATTTTTGAATTACTTCAGTTAAACCCATGCTTGTAATATTTATTTCACCGTTTGGAATTATTCTAATTGAAAAAGCTGGTTTTCCTTGTGTAGTAGCTAAATTTATTCTAAATCTATGACCACCATATCCATATGAAAAGTCAGCCTGTTTATTGTTCTTTATTGCAGTAGCCAATGCTGGATTGCTATCGCAAAAGAATTCTACAAACATTTCTATTGTTTCATTACTTATTGGCAATCTGCTTTCATCGAAAAACAGCTTTCTATTAACCCTATATACAGGAACTTGACCAGGTACTAAGTGAATATCACTAGCACCTAAATTTATTCCCTTTTGCAGTATTGCATATATTACATCCATAAAATGTTCCTTTCTATATAATTACTTTTCTTTTTATTTCTTCAATAGTAGTTATACCAGACAAAACTTTTTTAATTCCATCTACAACTAAAGGTTCATAGTTTGTATTTTGTAATAAATATTTACGCATATCTATTGTAGATTTTCCTTCTGCCAACATATCCTTTAAATACTCATCAAAACACAAGACTTCAAATATTCCTATTCTTTCGTAATACCCTATATCATTACAATATTTACATCCAACTGGTTCGTATAATGTTGCATTTTTTAAATCAAAATCATATTCTGCAAATTTAGATGCTTTTTCAATAAATTTTAATTCCTCATCATTAAATTTATGAGGCTTTTTACATTTATCACAAAGTCTTCTTACAAGTCTTTGTGATATTGTTGTTACCAAAGTAGATGATACATCATAATCAGAAATTCCAAGTTTTCTAATTCTAGTAATAGCCTCTATTGCATCAATAGTATGTAAAGTACTTAAAACTAAATGTCCTGTTTGTCCTGCTTCAATAGCTATCTTAGCAGTTTCTTCATCTCTAATCTCACCTAGTAAAATTATATCTGGATCTTGTCTTAATACTGTTCTTAAAGCAGATGCAAATGTTACATTTGGTCCAACTTCTACCTGATTTATACCAGGTAATCTACGTTCTACTGGATTTTCTATAGATATAATATTAATTTCTGGTCTATCCAAATATTCAATAACACTATATAATGTTGTAGTTTTACCTTCACCAGTAGGGGCACAAACAAGTATTAAACTGTTTCTTTTATCAAATGCACTTGAAATTAATTCTTTATCTTCTGAAAAACCAAGTTGAAATAAACTCTTAGATTCAAAATTCTTCTTTAATAATCTTAAAACAATTTTTTCTCCATTTATATTTTTTTGCGAAGATACACGGATATTAAAGTTTTCATATGTATTTATACTACCATCTTGATCATAAGTTATTTCCTGATGCATATTTGATACAGATTTTATTCTTCCAATAAAAACATCTTGCCTATTCTTCGGCAATTCTGTAATCGTAACAAGTTCACCATCTATTCTAAAACGTATTCTTAATTTGTCTTCCATTGGCTCTACATGTATATCACTAGCTCTTCTTTCTATTGCTGTCATTATTATATTATCAAGTAATTTACTAACATCTTGCTCTTCTTTATCAACATAACTTGTGTTAACATTTCTTATATTAGAAATCTGTTGCATTATACTTGTATATAGTGTAACATATATTTCTATGTTGAATCCTTTGTTCATTAGTAATAACTCAATTTCTTTTACTTTACTCGCATTTTGTGGATCAGCAAAAGCAATCTTTAATACATTTCCATCAATATCAAATGGTATAGCTTTATAATTTATAATCATATCCCTAGGCAAATACTGAACAGGATTTATTTCAATTTGCTCATCAAGCATTACAGGAGTTACTTGAATTTTTTCTGCTAGTGCATCAAGTAACTTTGTTTTATCACACATATCCAAAATATCTACTATTTCTGCAAATCTTAAATCTCTATGCTCCTTTTGATATTCTAATACTCTGTCAACTTGAGAATCAGTCAACAATCCTTTCTTTATAAATTCTACACCAATTGGGCTTTTCTTAGCTCTTACACTTTCAAACATACAAAAACCTCCAATATATATAGTCTAAAGACTACTATTTTGATTTAATATATTATCATAAAAATCTTCTATATTATTTATATTTTTTTCATATTCATCTTTTATATTTTTCTCATATTTATCTTGTAATATACTATAATGCTCGGACTCAGCAAAGTTAGAAGTAGCATAAATAGAGAATACTACTGCAGATAATACAACTACAAGTACTGCTGATCCCTTTAAACTATTAAATATTTTCTTCATATACATCACCTGCTGTTACAAAAAACTCACATTTTTTTGTATTACCATATTTTTTTAATGTTATACTAATAGCAACTGTGCTTAAGTTTTTATCTAAACTATTATAAAAAGAATTTCCACCAGATATATCAGAGTTCATCAATATTGTAAATTCTTCTACATCCATAGCAATAATTCCACCATTTTTTAGTAATCTTTTTTTATCGCTGTCATAAGTATATTCATCATTATTAGAAAAAACAATCTTATTTGATATAACATTTACAGTATCACTTTTTTTAGCACTCATTAACATATTATATTGTAATTTATCATATTGCTCATTTATCCACATGTTCCCCTTTTCATTTAAAGTTTGATAATTATAATTACTACTTATTGCAATAGCAAAAGCCGAAAATGCAAAAAACAGAGCAACATAAATTACCATAGAGGTCATACTTAATCCTGCTTTTTTCACCTACAACACCTTACCTTTTAAAGTATTAAGTTTAAAATCATATGGAACACCATTAAACATATAATTTACATCAACTTTAATAATTTTAACTATATCCTTTTTTGTAAAATCTTTATCGGAATACTTTTCAACATTAACATCTATTTTATATTCTATGTTATCCACATTATCAACATCACTAAATGAATATAAGCTGTCATAATCCGTTGCAATAGCCATCTCAATATTTTTAACAGCTAAAGATATAGCATTACTTCTTGCAATCTTTTCATTTACTTTATTATTATAGTTCCTACTAAGCAAAAAAGCGGTAGCCATAAATATAGTAAAAAGTATCATTGCAACTACAAGTTCTGAAATAAATACTCCTTTTTTTAATTTTGCAACTTCTCTTGTTTCATCTTCACTCATTTTAGACTCCATAATACTTGAGCCAATAATTACAAATATAACAGCATACACTATACCCACTAACAATAATTTAAAAGTATATCCAAATATTAAATAGAATATAACAAAAACTAAACCATTTGTCACTTCAAGTAAAAAGTATCTAATACTAATCTTTTCTCCACAGTACTTACATCTTCCTCCCCTAATTATATAACTTAAAACAGGAATTAAATCAAAAAATTCAAGTCTATGTTTACAGCTTGTACAATAAGAACGAGTAGCTATTATATCTTGATGACGTGGTAATCTATATGTAGCAAGTGAGAAGAAACTTCCAAATAAGGTTCCAATCACAAACATACAAACTATTATAAATACGTGTAAAAATATAAACATCTTGCCCTCCTAACTCTATATACATTTTACAATAAACAAATATACATTTTTTATTTACTCTAAAATGTTTACAAAAAACATAAAACGTACAAAACATTATATATTGGTAAGACCATATACACACCCAATGCATATGGCCTTTACTCATTTAATCGTATTATTTTAATTAATTTATATTAGATATTAGATGGTGTTGCATATCCAGTATTCATCACAAATGTAAATTTACCAGTACTTACATCATATTCAAAACTTTTTACTGCTTTTGAAGTCACACCTAATTCTGCAAATCTTAAAGCATTACCTTGAATAGTTTCAGCTCCAACACTCGCAGCTTTTTTTGGCTCAGTACTACCTTCTTCCAAAGTAGCTGAAACTTTAACTTTTTCAGTATCAGCAAATGGTGAAGAATGATTAGCATCATTTGCAACAAAATTTGCTATATATAAAGCCATAGCAGATTTTAATTCAGCTACATCATTATCAGATACAGCTTGTTTAGCATTATCAACTGGGTTGTTTTTGCTCATTGTTAATAAAACAGCGGCAGCTAAGATAATTATAACGATAATTGTTATAACTAATACGATTAAAGAAATACCTTTTTTAGAATTTTTCATAAAATTCTTCCTCCTTATAATATAAAATATATATTAAAACATTTTATACTTTTTTTCTTTTGTATATAAAATGTTTTAAGCAAAGTTAATTTTGACCAACTTTAAGAAAGTCTAGCTCACTATTCCACCAATTTGGTTTATTAGTTAATTTTACTTTTAAAGCTTCACCATCTTGTATATAAAACTCTATACCACTATATTTTGGCATACTAATACTTAATAATTTTTCTAAATTTTCAGAATTTATTTTATATGCAACTTTTCCATTTTCTTCTACTTTTTCATCTACATTTACAAGAGGTTCTACTGTTTTATCAGAGTTATCTTTAATATCCTCGCTAGTTGCAGATATCTTACCTGTAATAATTTCTTCATTTGTGTAAACTCCAAAAGCATCAGATGAAGATTTTCCTATATACAGTGCTATTTTATTTTGCAACTCATACATGTCCTTTAAAAATTTACCACTTCCTGTAATATTCTTTGATCCAAATGCAAAAAATATTACAAGAGCAAATAAAATTATACAAATCACAAATAAAACTAGTACTACTGTACGTGCATTATTTTTTTTTTTCTTTGCTACTTCTTTTTTTGCCATATTTTACTCCTTATTTATTAGTTGAAGGTGGGTTTTCTACACCACCATTACTGTTTGTAATTTTATCCTGTGTAGTTGTACTACTAGTAACATCTGTATTATCAGTAGTTGTTGTACTACTACTTGTTGTACCATTTGTTGATGTATTAGTTCCAGCAGTTGATGGTGAAAAGGGATCAGAATTTCCAGCCTTATATTGGCTATTGCTTTTAAAAGTAGACATATCTTGACTAGATACTCCATATTGTTTCTTCAAATTCTCACTAGAAATATCTTTAGTTGTTTCAAACGTATATTTTGATTTTGAAATTGTTTCATATTCTTCAACATTTCCTTCTATTACATGAGTTTGTTGAGGCAGCATAAGCATTAACATTATTACAGAGACAGTGATAAATACCAAAGCAGATACACTAAATGTAATTATATATTCCTTTTTCACCATTTTCACACTCCTTTACTACTTATTTATTGATAACCAAATTTTTAACATTAAAACTTGCTTTTATTGTATTTCCTGATACATAATCCATTGATATATTATCAAGTTTAAATCTTAATGTTTTATCATTTTCAACTTCAAATATAAAGTCAGAAACATCGAGATAACTACCAGTTACTTGTATTTTAAACATCGTATTACTTGAAGATGTACTACCTGTATCTTGTGTAGCTGTTTTAGAAGCATCAGTTGAAGTAGTGCTACTTGTAGTTGTACTACTTGCAGTAGCATTCCCGCTAGTTGTACTTTCTGTACTACTTGTTGCTTTTTCATTACTCTGGCTACCATCTTTATTTGCAGAGGCTTCTGTAAAATTACCACCTGGTTCCGACATAATAATACTTAAATTATTAGACTTTGCATAATTTCCAAGTGTTATCCACATATACTCAATATCATAGTACTCCTCAGTAGTCGCTTCTTTTATAACGTTTATTGTTTCATCACTTATGGCTTCATATTTTGCCTTTTCAGTATCATAGCTAGATTTTGATTCATCAACCTTTTTTAAAGTATTTTCATATTCTGTTTTCTTTGTTTTTAGCTTGTTTTCTTCTGTCAATATCTCATCATGTTTTCCTAACAATGTCTGAATTGAACTTAATTTAAGAAATCCTAAATCAAAATCTAATACTATCATAAGTACCAACATAGTAATTATTAATACTAAAAAAATATATATTATTACTGTTTTTGTTAATTCCTTAGACATTATGGTAGTTCACCACCAATCTCAATAGTTGTTGTTTCACCGTTTTGTATATTATTTATTTTTAATGAATTCAAAGTATTATTTATTTTTAATTCTGCTACAAAATATCCTAAATCAGCATAACTAGATGATTTGGCAGTAATTTTAACATTCTTATTATCATCAGAGCTTATATTAACAAGCTGAACATTTTTTGGAATTATCTTTATAATATTCTGTAAAAATGTAGCAACGTTATATGTAGTAAATTTTCCAATTTTATTACTCTCTATTTGTTCTACTATATTTTGTACATCATCATTTATAGTTTTATATTTTTGAGTATTAGAATTAATATATGACGTATCACTATTTACAGCAGATATACTAGTATCAATTTTACTAACGGAGTTTTTTATCTCTTTTTTCATTTGCTCCACTTTTTTAGTATATATATTGCTAAAGGTACCATATGATATAACACCTAAAAGTACAACAATACTTGTACAAATTCCAATTTTATTTAATAACTCTAAATTCAAATTTGGCATTGCCATTACTTTAGGTTCTAAATTATTAGCTTGTGGCTTAATGCCTTTTTCTTTCTTAGGAGCATTCTTATCAAAAGAAAATATTGATAAAAATGAATTTCCTTTCATAATACTTGACTTAACATATGTACTTTCCTTAGGTTTTGGAACCAATTCATCATATGCAAGTGCGATAGCTTCAATAGATTCAAGTATATCCGCAGTATTTCTAACATTACTAGTATTTTCTATAAAATTTGGTCTTAATATTTCACATTTTACATCTAGAAATTCTGTAAATAAGATATCTATATTAGTAAAAATGATTCCATTCCCAGTAAGTAGCATTTTATCAATATCTTTTCTATATTGATTAACATAAACTTGAACTTTTTTTAATACTTCTTGAAGAATAGGTTCAAGTAGCAATTCTAATTCTTTATTATTATTGTCAGACCCCTCTGAAAATACGTTTATTTGTTTACATGCATCATAAGCTTTTTGATAACTTCCCAACTTTCCTGAAAAATCATGTAAAATTTGTTTCATACCTATATCAAAATTTCGTATTTCAACAATTTGATTATTTATAACTACAAATATAGTTAAATTATTACTTAAATCAACTAATATATAATTTTGATCTTCTGGTTGTACTAGCCTATTAGTTAAAAAAGACGCTGGATATATTGAAGATATATTTGGAAACCTACTTGTATATCTATCAACCATTTCTTTTTCAACAACATTTAAAGCAATATCCCTTTTATTATTACTGTTTTTAACGTCAGCCACCTTATATATATATTTGTATTTTTGAGTAGACTTTCCTGTTCTTTCACACCACGCTTCAAACTCCATTTTTGCAATATCAGCAAAATGTCCTTTTATTTGAGCTTGATCAAAAGCTTCAAGATTTATATATTCACTATTTTCAGGTGTTATTGCAATTTTGCAATTTTCAGAGTCAGTTTCTTTAATTATAGACTGAATTAAGTTAAGTTTGTCAAGTTTTACGAATCTAGTACCGTATTGTTCTAAATGTATATTATTTTTTTCGTATGACAACTTAGCATATTTTATGACATCATCATTGATATATATTCCCAAACAACTTGACATACATCTTTCTCCTTTTTTATTTTTCTTAAGTTTAACTTAACACTAATATTTTTACACAAAATGCGACAAAATATTCTTAAAAATATCAGTTGAGTAATTACACATTTTTGTACTTATACTTTAACATATATACTTTTTTTTTTCAATATTTCTATTATATGTAATTTTTTTTTTACTTTTTTGTAATATTTTTGTAATATTTTTTTTTAGAAGAATAAAAAAATTAAAGCCACTTATGACTTTAATTTATACTATTTATTCTGTCTTATTTTTTTGACATGATATACTTATCTTTTCTGCCTTTATTCCTAATTGATCTACAACTATTTGCTGTATTTTAGCAACTTGTTCATCTTTTAATTCATCACTTAATTTTACTACTACATTAACATTTCCGTTACTAGTAGGAATTATAACTATATCATCTATTCCTTTGGATTTAATAACATTTTCAACCATATTTATTAAATTTTTTTCCTTTATCAATTCGTTTAATTTTTTTTGATATTCATTTACTTGATCTGAAGTAGTATTCTCATTTGCAATTATACTAGAATAATTTTCACTTAGTTCTGAATACATATTATCTCTATCATATCTAAATACCGCTATATCATTTTCCTCTATATCTTTTGATGAATTGCTTTCCTCCTCATATATACTTACCGTATCATATGAAAAATTATCCTTTCCATTAACATATATTGTCTGTCCTAAGTTCTTTTCTCTTTCATCGTTATATTTATAATTTATTATTCCGGCAACTGATATCATAAGCCCCAATGATATGACAGCAAGCGTACTCCTTTTTACAACAGTCATACTTATCACCCCTAATTCTGTTTTTCAAATACCTGAACTTTATATACAGGTAAATTTGTAAGCGTTGAAACAGCACTAGCAATTTTTGATCTAATTTCTACTGTTGATGCTCCCTTAGCAACAATTATTGCCCCCTCTACCTTAGGCATTTCTACAGTTTCAATAATTGCTGTTTTGCTACTTCCATTTTCATTATACGCAACAGATTTTTCCACCGTTTTTTCTCCTGACTTTTCTGCCTCTTTCGTATTATATATAGGGTTATTTTTAGTGTCTTGAGAATATGTAACCACAACAGATACCTCACTTATACCAGATATTTCAGACAAAATATTTGAAAGCTTAGATTCTAAATCACTTTTTATAATTTCCTGAGTACCACCTGCATCTTCACTATTATTTATATTACTGTTACTACTTGTACTATTACTACTTTTTTCATTTTTTGTATCACTGAATATAAAATTACTTGCAACTAATATTATAACAAGTAATACTATTAAAAGTATTATATTCTCTGTTCTTTTTTCTTTATTTTTAGTTATATTTTTTAAAGTTTCTAAATAATTCATTATTACTCACCATCTTCAATAACTTCTATTTTTGAAAAATCTAAATCATATTCACTATTTATATATTTAATGACATCTGTAACATTATCTATAGACGAAGCCTCTTTATCTATAGTTTTTATACAAATTCTAATTTTTTCAATGTTATATTGATCATTCATAAATATATCTATTGTTTTAGAATTTATTCCCTTTGACGACAACTTTTTTATTATATCTACTTTCATATTCTCTGCAAATGCTTCTCTTACTACATTTTCAGTTTTTTCTTTATAGTTTTCATTTACTGTATCTGTTTGAGTAGTACTATTTTCTATATTTGCTATTACCTGACTAACACTTTGTTCAATTTGCTTATTTTTTGCAAATGAAATAATTGGTGCTATAAGAGTAACAACTGTTATTATACCAATTAAAGAATATATATACTTTTTAAGATTTGTTTTAGGTATAATTAGTTGAATAAATGTTATTATTATACCTATGCATAACATAGAACTTACCCAGCCTTTAAAAATTTCTACCATTTTTTTATTCCTCCTTTGTTATTTAACTACACTATTTACTAAATTTAAGATAATCCCTGCAGAAATCACAAATAATATTGTAATTCCAATAAGTACACCAAGTAAATTTTTATATACTGTTACAAACGATGATATATATTTTTCTACACTTTCTTCTTGACATATTGGCTCAACAATTGCAGAAAGTATCATATATACTACCATTACACTTGCTATTTTTATAATTGGTACTATTGATACTATAATAATGGAAACTATTCCTATTGTTCCTCCAACATTGCTTATTACCTTAGTTGCTCCCACAACAGTTTCAAAACTATCAGAAAAAAACTTTCCTACTACTGGTACAAAATTTGATACAGCCGTTTGAGTGGTCTTAACTGCAAGAGAATCAACTGAGGAGGTAAGTGTAGTTTCAAGTGAAAGTACACCTAAAAAAAATGTAAGCATTATTCCAATTATCCAAATAGAAGAAGCAGAGAACATTTTACCGATTTTTTGTAATTTTAATTTTTCTGATATGCTGCACACAACATTAATAGCAACAGATATACTAAAAAATGGTATTATTACATAGTTTACGACAAATCCTATTGCACTTGCTAAAAATAATAAAATTGGTTGAATAATTCCTGTAGATGTTATAGCTCCTGTAGATATTAATACTGTCATAAGAAATGGAGATATTATTTGCATAATAGTGGTAAGTGTAGATACAACCTGCTTAAACATTGATATTATATCTATAAAACTAGTAACAGTAATTGTTGCCATAGAAGCAAAACATGCAAGATGTGCAATTTTTACTACATCAGAATCCTTTTCTAACTGTAAATTTGATATTATAGCCATTATAATTATTAAGAAAAATATTGTTACTGCACCTTTTATACTTCCCATTATTTCACTTGCTAAAAATGATAATATTTTCCCAAGTAATGTTTTATAATCTAAACTATTTGATTTTAATAGCGATGTTGATATATCATAAAAATCTATATTATCTATTCCAATACTTTCTACATTTTTATTTATATCTTCAATTAAACTATCAAGATTAAATGTTTCACCAATTTGCTCTGTTATACTTTGTGTATTAATAGTGGTATCTTCTATGGAATCATAATTTCCAAAACATATACTCTGAAATATTGTAGTTAGAATTAATAGTATAAATAATATTCTTCTATATTTATAACTAATTTTAAATATTGCCATACTTATACCAACCCTGTTAACACATTCACTAAAGAAGTAATAAGTGGAAGAGACAATGTAACAATTATAACTTTACCTGCCATTTCAATTTTTGTTGCAATAGCACTCTGTCCAGCATCTAAACAAATATTTTTTCCAAATTCTACCACATATGCTATTCCAGTAATTTTTAATATTATTACAAGAAAATCTTTATTTATCCCGGAATTGTTTATCATACTATTTAACATATCTACTACAGGGGTAACTTTACTAACAATGTATACTAAAAGTAGTACTCCTGCTGCTATTGACAACATTATTGCCATTTCTTTTTTTTCTTCCTTTAATACAACTATAAGTACTGTGGCAACAATACCAAAACCTACTACTTTAAATACTTCCATAAAACAACACCACCATTATAATCCAAATACTGTTCTTACCGTTTCAAATAAATTACTAATTTGTGTAATTACTAACATAAGTACTATTATAAGTCCTGTAAGTGTTGTCATCATTGCCTGATCTTCTCTGCCAGCTTTAGTTAACACTTGATTTAATACAGCTACAAGTATTCCAATACCAGCTATTTTAAATAGCAAATCTATATCCATAAAATCCCCCCATTATATACAAATTATTACTATCATAATACCTGTTATAATTCCAACTGTTTTGTACAACTTTGAATTTTTATTCTTTATTTCACTAGCCTCTATAATTTGATTTTCTAACACTTTAATGCCATTTTGTATAATATTGATTTGTCCTTCTAAATCACTTCTACCCAAATTTTTTAATATAGAAACAATTACATTTTTATCATAATCTGTTAGTTCATTTAATTTTGATATATTAAATACAATACTTTGCTCAATTTCAATAATACTAGTTTTACTTAGCATGTCTACAACTATTTGTCCAATTGAAAATTTTAAATCTGTAACTAATTTTTGCCTTGAACTTTCATAGGCATTGGGTAATATACTCATCATATACTTTATCTCATTTTCAACAAGACTTAAAAATGTAACCATATCTTTTAATATATATTCTCTAGTTTTTAAACCTTTTGACTTATACATCCCAATATATCCAGAAAGAATTATTATAATAACTGATACGACTAGCTTAAAAAATATCATATTTTTTCCTCCGTTTAATATATCTAATTTATACTACATACCTTTCAAAATAATTGTAGAAATTTATATTATATATTTCATTTTTTTGACTAGTTTTAGCAAAATTAATCATATACATTATTTTTTAATAAAATAAAAGGATGCTTTTTTAAAGTAAATCAAATCTTCTTACTTTTTTAAAACATCCTTTATTCTATATTACATTTTGTATTTTTCTTTTTTCTTCTAAATCATATATATTTCTTATTTTTCCAGGTCCTTTTTCATTTGCCAATACTATAACATTCCTAAATATTTTCTCATCTATGACATTCCTTAATTTTTCTCTTTTTAACACATCATCTAAATCTTTGCCATGCATAGTAAATATTAATTTAACTCCACTTGCATTTGCATACTTTATTGCCTCTATATCATCATCACTGCCAATTTCATCAGTTGCTATTACATTTATTCCCATGCTCCTTACAAGCATTTCCATGCCTATTGGCTTTGATACATTTGAAATAATATCTGTCCTCAATCCTACATCTAAATTTGGTATCCCTTGAGACACGGCTGCAATTTCTCCCCTTTCATCAACTACTCCTACATTCTGTCCCTTTATTTTTAAGGAATCTATTCCATTACTTATTTGTCTTATAACGTCTCTTAATATAGTTGTCTTGCCACAACCTGGAGGAGATATAATTAAAGTGTTCATAAATTCTCCTTCTTTTATTATATACGGCATTATTTTATCTGCGCAGCCAATAAGCTGTCTGGCTATTCTAATATTCATGCTATTAATATTTTTTATATTTTTAATTTTTGTACCTTCTAATACAACCTCACCGCAAATACCAATTCTATGTCCTCCCTTTACTACCACATATCCATTATTTATTTCATTTTGTATAGCATATATAGAATTCTGTGAAACTTTGACTAAAATGTCTAACATATCCTTTAATGTTGCAATACTTTTTAATCTGATTTCTGTATTGCTAAGTATTAATATGACATTTTTTCCAGCTCTTAATCTGATTTCATTAATACTATTTGTCCCCCCTACAGTTTTTATTTCATTTAGTATCTCACTAGGTAAAATTTTAAATATTTCTTCTAACATATAACCACCTATATATGTTATATTCAATAGTAAATGAAATATTTGTAGAATTTTTAAATAAAGTTATAAAAATATTGCATTTTTTTATAATAATGAGTAAAGAAAATTGCAATTAAACCATTCTTGCTATAAAATATTGTTGACAAAACAAAAAGAAAGGATGATTTAATTGCATAATA
>CAKOYA010000028.1 GCA_934130325.1 uncultured Clostridia bacterium | reverse complement strand
AAGCCAGAGAAAAGAACATCATGGATGAACAATCTCTACGTAAGTTAGCCTTAACTCAAGGTCTTGAACAAGGTCTTGAGCAGGGGCTTGAAAAGGGTCTTAAACAAGGGCATGAACAGGGTCTTAAAGAAGGATGCAAAAAAGGTCATTTAGAAGAACGTAACTTAATTATAAAAAGAATGCTTAATAGTAATTTGGACACAAAAACCATATCTGAATTGACTGCTGCATCAATAGAAGATATAGAAAAAATTAAAAATAACCATAATTAATATGATAAAAAATCGGTGAGTATATTGAATATATTTATGTAATATTCAACATACTCACTTTTCATTATTTTCTACTTGCTCTTAGTCTTTCAGTAGGATCAAGTATTTTCTTTCTTAAACGAATATTTTCTGGTGTTATTTCTACAAGTTCATCATCAGATATAAACTCTATGGCTTGTTCTAAAGACATTTGTTTTGGAGGAACAAGTTTTAAAGCATCATCACTACCAGAAGCTCTTGTATTTGTTAAATGTTTTTCCTTACATACGTTAACTGTTAAATCATCACTTCTAGAGTTTTCTCCAACAATCATGCCAACATATACTTCAGTTCCTGGAGTTATAAATAATGTAGAACGTTCTTGAGCATTAAATAACCCATAAGTTGTAGCCTTACCTTTTTCAAAAGCTATTACAGTACCTCTACTTCTTGTCATCACTTCTCCTCTATCTTTTTCATAGCCTGCAAAAGTATGATTCATTATACCATTACCCTTGGTATCAGTCATAAATTCTCCTCTATATCCAATAAGTCCCCTAGCTGGTATTTTAAATTCAAGTCTTGAATACCCTGCTTGAGAAGATGATGGAGACATATTTGTCATTTCACCTTTTCTATTTCCTATTTTTTCCATTACAACCCCAACATATTCATCAGGTACATCTATAGTTAAATCTTCCATAGGCTCACATTTAACACCATCTATTTCTTTGTAGATAACAGTTGGACGAGAAACTAAAAGTTCATATCCTTCTCTTCTCATATTTTCAATTAATATAGATAAATGTAATTCTCCCCTACCAGATACTTTAAAACTATCTGCTGATTCAGTTTCTTCAACTCTTAAAGAAACATTTGTTTCCAATTCCTTAAATAGTCTATCTCTTAAATGTCTAGATGTAATAAATTTACCTTCTTTTCCGGCAAATGGGCCATTATTTACACTAAATGTCATAGATACTGTTGGTTCATCAATGTCTACAAAGTCAACAGCCTCTGGAGAATTTACATCAGAAATAGTTTCGCCAATATTTATTCCTTCTACTCCTGTTACCGCAACTATTTCACCACAAGTAGCTTCTTCAACTTCTACTCTATTTAATCCAGAATAAGTATACAATTTACCAATCTTTAAATTTTGAATTGTACCATCTTTCTTGCAAAGAGCAACTTGTTCACTAGCCTTAATAGTTCCTCTTTCTATTCTTCCTATGCCTATTCTTCCTGTATAATCATCGTAATCTATATTTGTAACTAAAAGTTGCAATGGTTCTTCTTCAGATCCCTTAGGTTCAGGAACAGTATTAATAATTGTTTCAAACAAAGGTCTCATGTCTTTATTTTCATCTTCTAAATTAAGTTTGGCAAAACCGTTCTTACCAGAAGCATATACAACCTTAAAATCTAATTGTTCATCAGAAGCGTTTAAGTCCATAAATAATTCTAAAACTTCATCTACAACTTCTACTGGTCTAGCACCCGGTCTATCAATTTTATTTACAACAACAATTGGTACCAAATCTAAAGCCAATGCTTTGCTTAACACAAACCTTGTTTGTGGCATTGGTCCGTCAAATGCATCTACTAAAAGTATAACACCATCTACCATTTTTAAAACACGTTCTACCTCACCACCAAAATCAGCATGTCCAGGGGTATCAACTATGTTTATTTTTATATCATTGTACATTATTGCAGTGTTCTTTGAAAGAATTGTTATTCCTCTTTCTTTCTCAATATCATTAGAATCCATAACTCTTTCTGAAACTTGTTCATTTTCCCTAAAAGTTCCACTTTGTTTTAAAAGTGCATCTACTAAAGTTGTTTTTCCATGGTCAACATGGGCAATTATTGCAACATCTCTTAATTTTTTCATACTAACTAATCTTCCTTCCTATACAATAAAAAATATATAACTAAAAAGTTATATATAAAGTACATCTATTATATTATTATACAATATTTTGTAGATATTTGTCAACATAATTTTAAAACAAAATACATATATTTAAAAAAGCTTAGGATAATTTCCTAAGCTTTTTATAGATTTTAACCTTTTAAATACGAACGATAGATTCCTTCGAGATCCCTTTTATCCAAAATCCCCTTGCTTAAAAGTTTTTGAGTAACACTCTCCAAAAGTTTTGAATGCTCTTTAAGTAATTCTGTAGTTCTTTTATAACAATCGTCAATAATCTTTTTTACGATATCATTTATATCTTTAGAAAGATTTTCATTTATATATATTGATTGAGTATTGTTATATTTAAAAGATAGATTTTTGTACTTTTCTGACATACCAAAATCAGTAACCATTTTGTTTGCAAGTTCGCATGCCCTTTCCAAATCATTTGTATCTCCGCTAGATTCTACACCTGATGCAATTCTTCCAGCCAATAAGCAACAAATCTCACTTGTAAAATAATTATAATTATCCTCATAAGAAAGACTATCGTTTATTTCATATATATTTGCTCCCAAAAATCCCATTCCAGGAATAATTGAAACTGCTACTATTTCTTTACTTGTAGCATTGTTTTTAGAAAGAATTCTCCAAACAACGTAATGTCCAGCTTCGTGCATAGCTGTAGTCTTTTTTACAGTTAGTGACATATTATTAAATTTTTCAAAATTCTCATAATACACATCATCGATATGCCTCTTTGTAATTTTTTTATCCCCAAGATTTTCAGCAATTGCCATGGCACTGTCTAGCAAAGTTAATGTCTTATCTGGATTGCAAATTTCAGTATTAAGACAATATGCAACCGTAATAGCGTATTTTAGCATATTATCCGAAATTTCAACTTTATGAAATTCTTTAAGTTTTTTCAACTTTAAGCCAATCATATCCTTTATTTCATCATATTTTGGCTCATTGACGTCAACAATTTGAAACCTTCTGCGTAGTGCAATGTCTTTTGCAATTGAATTTTCGTATTCTGCATAAGTTGTAGTTCCTATAACTATAGCATCCCCTCTTGCAAGTGTTGATTTAAGTGCGCCGCTTAAATCATTACTATCTTCTGAAGATGTGCCAACACCGACAATTGAATGTATTTCATCAATAAACAAAATAACATTAGGAGTTTTTTCAATAAATTTTTTTAACGCTATCACTTTTGCTTCAAACTCTCCCCTGTACTTAGTCCCTGCTACTGCAGCAGCAGTACTAAATTCAATCACATTATAATTTCTGAATCTTTCAGGACATGTATCATTTACAATATCCTGAGTTAACGACTCTACAATCGCAGTCTTTCCGGATCCAGCAGCTCCTACCAAAATGGCATTTTTCTTATCCCTTTTTGAGAAAATATTCCAAAGTGCCTTTTTTTGTTTATCTCGCCCAACAATCTCGTTTAATTGGCCTTTAACAAACTTCTCATTAAACACTGAGCAGCAAGATTCAAGTGATTTAGGAATTTCAATAATGTCATTTTCTTCAGCTAACATATATATATCTGTGTTCTGCTCAATATAATCAATAATATCTTGAATAGTTAAATTTGATTCTGGCAAACTAGATATAACATCTTCCATAAATTTATAGGCACTCGAATCTCCATTTAATAGTAATGAATAGATGAAATTACTTGCATCTATAACCTTTCCTTTACATCTTATAGCTGCATCTTCTATAGCCATTTCAAGATTGTAGGAATGATTAGGTTCTACGGATGGAACTGTATTATTCGCAATTTCGATTTCAAGATTTTTTCTTGCGAGTTCTTCCAAGGTTTTAAACATTTCATTTCTTAGACCTTCTCTAGTATTAGAAAACGTATCTTCATCTGAAATATCGTCCTTGGTATCATTAGATATTGTGTTCTCAAGTTCATTAATATTTTTTTCTATTTCCTCTACCACTCCTTGACCAAGTATTCCAACAAGATAATCTTTATTATTAAGATATTCTCTTAAAGTTTGTGGTATGTACACTTCAACACCATATTGTTCAAAAATAAAATCATTTACTAGTGTATCATTAAGATGCAAAAGTCCCATCATTACATAAGCACTCCGAATTGTATCATCGTACAATGTTTCAGCAATTAAAGTTGCAATTTCAAATGCATATAACACATCTGAATTCACATTATAATTTAGTTTTTCCATAATTAATTCCTCCTTCATAATTACAAAGAATGTATATTTTTTTATGTAAGTTAATTATACATTTTTTTTGAATAAAAGTCAATAAAATATTACCAACATATTTCATTTTTATGTAATTTCGCACTATAAAAAATAGCTTAACACTTGTTAAGCTATTTTATTTACCTATTTAGATTCTCATCTTTTGACTGAAAATTTTCATTTTTTACTAATTTTTCTTCATCACTAACACGAATTTCATCAAGACTTTCTATATCACCTTTTTGCATAACATCACTTTTTAATCCATTTATAAAATTAGGATTATTAATTCTTTTTTCACCATCAGTTCTGTTGGCATTTCCGTCAACAACTCCACTATTTAGCATAAGATTTTTTGGTTTTCTAGTTAATTTTTCTTTTATAACTTCAAAAATTCTCTTAAATGTATTTTTAGCTTCGTATGTGTATACAGAACCACAACCTTTTACTCTATTTACTGTATTTATTATACTATTATTTGATACAGCTAGGAATTGCAATACTTCTTGAGTAGGCGTATACCCATTTTCAATCTCCTCCTGCGTTTTTTCTCTTAATACTATATTTTTTTCCTTATCTAAATCATAAACCAATGTTACGTGACTACAGCACTTGTCATTTAACATGCACTTTCCTTTATATGTAATAGCATCATCGTTTAAAATACGTTGTTTAAAATTGGAAAGTCTTTTTAATGCCTCTTCTCTTCCTATATCATTTCCATTTTCATCCTTATTTATATCAATTTTTAAGGCATCATATTCATAATTTAAAAAAGGATTAGATACATTTTTAAAAAAATCATTTGCATTTGGTAATCCTCCAAAGAAGAAACATCTCTTTTTACCATAAGATGTTATGTTACCACTAGGTTTTATATATTTACTCTTAAGTATAGCTTCAACATTTTCCTTTTTTGTTACATGATATAATCCCTCTGATAATATTTTTTCATTCATATCTTCTGTTACTTTAGCATTAACAGCTCTTGAGGCTACTACAACAGAACTTACAGCCACAAAACTTCCTAATAACATTGAACTCATTTTATCAACCCTCTCTCATTTTATAACATTCATCCAATAATTCATTTGCAAGCTTTTTTATTTTTTCCTTATCTTCAATAATATCTTTAGATATATATACAGGTTTACCATATATAATTTTAACTTTTGAAAACAATTTTGCATTTTTAGTAATATATACTGGGATTATTGGAACATTAGCTTTATACGCTATATATACTGGTCCAACTTTTGCTTCTCTTTTTTTTTCATTTTTTCCAACTCTTTCTCCCTCAGGGAATATTAACATTTTTTTACAAATATCTTTTTTAAATAGATTAATTGCATGAATCAAACTTCTTACATCATGTTTTCCTCTTTTTATTGGAAAAACGCCAAAGTAATTATAAATTTTAGCCATTAACTTATTTTCAAAAAGTTCTGCTTTAGCCATGATAGATATATCATTTGTATTGGCATAAATCCAAGCTGGTTCACATTTATTTGAGTGATTTGGACACAATATACATTTTTCTAGTTTTTCCTCATTTTCTTTATTTATAAATTCAACTTTATAAAATACTTTACATAGAAATACTTTTATAATAGCCTTCACAAATGAAATCATTAATATTTCATATCCTTTCTCTTAATAAGTCTATTACTTTCATTACAGTTTTGTCATTAGTTAAATTAGTAGTATCAATTTCTATGGCATCTTTTGATTTAATTAAAGGAGATTCTAATCTTGTACTATCCTGAAGATCTCTTTTTTCTAAAGATTTTTTTATTTCATTTATTTCCAAAAATTCTCCTTTTTTTTCTAAGTCTAGTTTTCTTCTTGAGGCCCTAACATCAATAGAGGCAGTTAAAAATATTTTTAAATCTGCATTTGGAAAAACTACAGTTGAAATATCTCTTCCCTCTAAAACTACGCTTTGCCCTTGTGACATTTTTCTTTGCATATCAACCAGCTTTTCTCTAACTAATTTAAACTTTGAAACATCAGATGCTGCCATTGAAACTTTTTCTGTTCTAATTTCCTGACTGACATCTTTACCATTTAAATACACTAATGATTCTCCATTAATATACTTTAATGAAATATCTATATTTTTTAAGTTTTTTTCTATATTTTCTTTATTAATCACAATATCATTGCTGACAAAAAAATAACCAACTGTTCTATACATTGCACCAGTATCAATATACAAAATATTTAGTTCTTTTGCTAACTGTTTGGCTAAAACTGATTTTCCTGTTGCTGCTGCTCCATCTATAGCAATTATAAATTTTTTGTCTAATTTAGTCATTTTTTATACCTCCTATTTATTTTTTGCCAAAATTATGATATCATATATGTATAATTTTGTAAAGATATTATTAAAGAAAGTTGGTGAAAGATTTTGTCTAAAGATTTAAAGATTTTTGACAATAAATTAATAGTATTATATATATTAGAAAATGCCCATTCTCCTCTTAATATAACTCAAATTTTAAAATTTTGTGAAGATTTTGAAGATATAACATATTTTGATATTTGTGGATATTTGGAAAATCTAATAAATAGTAACTATGTAGCTAAAATTTTAAATTCAGGCGAAACTTTTTATTCAATTACAGAACAAGGAAGTACTACATTAAATGAACTATTAGAATTAGTACCAGGAGTGAATCTACATAATTTAAAAAAACTGATGGATAAAAACAAACTTGAAATTCAAACAGACTATTCAATAGATACTAATATTATACCCATAAAATCAGACGAATACAAAGTTTCATGCTATATAAAAGATGGAAATGATGAAATGATTAACGTTACTCTCTACGCTGGAACAAAACAACAAGCTAAAAATATTTCAACTAATTGGAATAAAAATGCAGAAGAAATTTATTCAAAATTATTAAAACTTATGACTAACGAAAATAATGACTAAAAAAGGAAAAGCACAACCTACTAAGATTGTACTTCTCCTTTTTTATCTGCTTAGGCTTATTTGGAAAATAGCATCTTTATTTTTTCTTCCAAAACCTCGTCATATTTAATATAATCTTCTACTAAAGTCGTTGTATAAAGAGAACCATCAACTCTAGCAATAACTTTTTCTATTCCTGCATTTATAATTACTCTTTTACACATAGCACATGGTTGTGCGTTTTTTACATATTCGCCCGTTTTACTTTCTTTCCCAACAAGATATAACGTTGCTCCAATCAAGTCTTTTCTTGAAGCACTTATGATAGCGTTTTGTTCAGCATGTACACTACGACATAGTTCGTATTTTTCACCGCTTTTCACTCCTAATTTTTGTCTTGCGCAGTATCCAAAATCCGAACAATTGATCCTACCTCTTGGTGCACCTGTATATCCTGTAGAAATGACTTCATCGTTTTTTACAATTACAGCACCATAGTTCCTCCGTAGACAAGTTCCTCTTTCTAGAGTAACTTCTGCCAAATCTAAATAATAATTTTCCTTATTTCTTCTTTGCATAACAAAAATGCTCCTTTCATAATTACTTTTTTAATTAAATAAGTATCCTCATCTCAATTTTTAAACATTATATCATATATGTCAAGTAATAAAACAGAATACCTAAATTTCTCTAGGTATTCTTAACTTTAAAATATTACATTAACGTAAATAACAACCGTCACCAATAAACTCTCTAATTAAAGATGTAGTTGGGACATATTCCTTATCAATCTCTACAAAATTTTGTAAAAGCTGGTATATTCTTCGTGCTTCTGCATAGTATTTGCTATCATTTTTGACTTTTAATAATAAAAAACTTGCTTTGTTTTTCAATACTCCCCACTCGTATATTAGGTTAGTATTTAAGATGACATCAGCCAAATCAACATAAGGGAAAATATTTGTTTCTTCAGCCATTACAACCTCTTTCCAAAGTTCAAATGTTCTTTCACAATCACATCCCCTATTTTCAAAATCACGCACCATTCTTCTGATAATGCGAAGATCAGAGGTGCTAGGTTTGCTATATGAATCATATCCTAAGGTCACAATAGGAGCAACATATACTTTAAAAATGTTTGTAATAGAAATAAAATCATAAATTTTGGGATTTAGTGCATGAATCCCCTCAATTATTAAAATGTCATTTTCACCTAGAGAATATGGAGCCGAGGTAAATTCTTTTCTAGACTTAACAAAGTTATATGTTGGTAATATAACTTTTTCACCATTTAGCAGCTTATTTATATCTTCTTTAAATAATGATATATCTAAGTTATCAAATGACTCATAATCTTTTTTACCATTCTTTATAGGGATGTTCTCCTCATCCATGAAAAAATTGTCCATGCTTATAACTTTACTATTTTTACTATTAAGTTTTAAAAAATCAGCCAATTTTTGAGCAGTAGTAGTTTTACCCGAAGATGATGGGCCTGCTAAAAATACAAATTTTACTTTATTCAACTTAGTAATTGAATCCGCAACTTTACTAATTTGATTATCCAGATTATATTCAGATAATCTAATAACTTCTTGGATTCTATAGTCAATTATCGACTCATTTAAGTCAGTAACATTATAAATTCCTGTTTTTTTACAAATTTGAGCAAACTCATCTGAAAGTTCAAAAATCCTATTAGTGATAAACTCACTTTGGATTTTTTCGAAATTTTCCTTTTGTGGTAATACAAGTGCAACTCCATTTTTATATTTTATTAAATCGAATGATTTAATAAAACCAGTACTTAAAGCCAAATTTCCATAAAGATAATTTGCATAGTTTTCACCGAAAACAGCTTCAAATCTATCTTCAAAAAAATTAATTGTATACTTTTTTCGGAGTTCAAGTCTATCCAAATTCGAAACTTGTTCATATGAACACATCGAATTGTAATATTTTTTTATTTCTTCCTTTCTTCCCTGAGCCTTCATAATAGTAAAATTTCCGTCGATAATTTTTTTCATCAAAGTTTTTATCATATTTATATTTTCCTCAGTTAAATCGCTACCAACAATTTTTGCAAAATAATCATTACCATTTTTATTTGTAAACTGAACATTTACAGTTTTAAACAACATCTTTACCGATGCGCAAAATATAAACTTTAATGTTCTTCCATAGATTCTCCGACCTTCCTTTTGATCATAAGTTATAAAACTGCAGAAACTGTCTTCAATTACTTTATGGTACAAAGATTTATTTTCATTATTGATATTTACACCCAATATCTTTTTTTCTGGATCAGATAAAACCTCCAAAATCTTTGTTCCCTCTTGTACATTAACTTTTTTTCCATCTTGTAGATTTAATTCAACATATTTTTTTTCTTTAAACATATTATTTCCTCCTCTTTATTTAAAACCGGATTTATATACTAACTAACATTATTATAACATAAAAGTATTATAATTTTAAGTCTTTTTCTCTATTTTTTACATTTTATGTCTTTTTTTTATGTTATTTTTATTTCTAATTATTATTAAATATAGTATTATATATTTTTTAATAATGCTTATATTTGCTAGTTATTTTCTGTATTTACTTGAATTTATATAAAATATATAATATAATGTTAAAGAATTTATGGAGGGGAATTTATGTTAGATATAAAATATATTAGAGAAAATGTTGATATTGTAAAAAAAGCTGCTACTGATAAACTTATTAATGTCGACATTGATAAGTTATTGGAATTAGATACACAAATAAAAGATTTAAATGCTAAATTGGACTTACTAAAGGAAAATAGAAATAAACTTTCTAAAACTATTCCTACTATGCCACAAGATCAAAAACTAGAAGCGATTAATCAAGTAAAAGAATTAAAAACGAAAATATCCGAATTTGAAAACGAACTTTCACCTTTAAAGGAAAATTATACTAATCTTATGTATATGGTACCGGGAGTCCCACTACCAGAGGTTCCTGTTGGAAAAACTGATGAAGATAACGTAGAAATAAAAAGAGTTGGAGAGATTCCTACATTCGATTTTAAAATAAAGGACCATGTAGAACTTGCTGAATCTCTTGATTTAGTTGATATTCCAAGGGGGGTAAAAATTGCAGGATCACGTTCCTATTACCTAAAAAACGAAGCTGTTTTACTTGAGATGGCGCTTTGCAGATATGTTATAGATAAATTGGTAAAAAAAGGATTTACACCTATGACAGTACCTACACTAGTTAAAGAGGCTCCTATGTATGGAACTAGTTATTTTCCAGGTGGAAGGGATCAGGCTTATGCTGTAACTGAAGATAATTTATACTTAGTGGGTACATCAGAAGTTGCTCTTGTCTCTTATCACAGTAACGAAACTTTCGAAAGCAAAGAAGTATTACCAAAAATGTATTGTGGATACTCTAGTTGCTTTAGAAGAGAAGCTGGAACATATGGCAAAGACACAAGAGGACTATATAGAGTTCATCAATTTACTAAAATTGAACAAGTAATAATGTGTGAGGCAGATTTTGAAAAACAATCTAAACTTCATGATTTCCTATTAAACAACGCAGAAGAAATAATGCAAGATTTAAAAATACCATATAGAGTTGTTAAAGTTTGTACTGGTGATATGGGAATAGGACAAGTTAGAAAGCATGATATAGAGGCTTGGATGCCAAGTCGTGGTAAATATAGTGAGACTCATTCTTGTTCTTCTTTTAATGATTTTCAATCAAGAAGAAGTAATATTAAATATAAAGATGAAAATGGTGAAACAAAATATTGCTTTACATTAAATAATACAGCTATAGCTTCCCCAAGAATCTTAATACCACTACTTGAATTAAATCAAAATCCTGATGGTAGCATTAATATTCCAGAAGTATTGATACCATATATGGGTGATATGAAAAAAATAGAGAAAAAAAATTAATATATTTTTATACTAAGTAAAGATGTTTAAACTTAATTTATGAAATTTACTCATCTTTACTATTTATATGTAGAAATGAGATGATTTTAAATGTTAAAAAATGTTAGATTTGAAACCTCTGCATTCAAATTAAACCAAATACTAGACACAGATTTAAAACAAATTGTACTTGTTGGTAAATCAAATGTAGGCAAATCTTCCTTTATCAACAGTATTTCAAATAATAAATCTTTAGCAAAAGTTGGACAAAATCCTGGTAAGACAAAAAGTATTAATTATTACAACGTAAATAGAGAGTTCTATTTAGTTGATTTACCAGGGTACGGATATTCTAAAATGACAAAAACAGAAAAAGAAAACACTTCAAAATTAATAGATAAATATATTAACAACAAAAAAAATATATCACATATATTTTTTTTAGTAGACATTAGGCATAAGCCAACTGAAAATGATAGAATAATGTATGATTGGTTAATAGAACAAAACATTCCTTTTACAATTTTAGCAACAAAAGCAGATAAAATAGCTAAAACTAAAATTGATTCTTATATTCTAGATATAAGAAAATGTTTATTTGCAAAAGAAAATATAATTGCCTTTTCTAGTAGTAACAAATTAAATGTCAAACAAGTAGAAGAAATTATACTAAATGAAATTAATGTTTAAAAAAGTAGTAAATTAATTTTTACTACTTTTTTCCTCTTCCTCTTCCATTTTTCGACTCTTTATACTTCCCCATCTATAACCAATTGCTCCTACTATTAAAAATACAGCAACAAGTATTAATGTTATTATAAAACTACCTTCCGATAATTTATTACCAGCATATACTGTCAAAAATAACCCCGGAATTCTTGCAAATGTTGCTATTGCCAAAAATCTTTTGGGTTTTACCGGACTGACTCCTCCAAGATATATAAATATATCTTTTGGTAATAGAGGTATAACAAACATAATAAATAATATAATCTCAAATTTCTGAGGATTTTTAAAAATTTTGGAATCTTTTATAGAATTTATTTTCTCTTTTGTAAAAAATAACTGCATAAAATCTGTTCCAATTCTTCTTACTAAAAAATATATAATAGCTGTTCCAATAAAAATTCCAACCAAGCAAAGTAGCATTCCACCCCAAGTTCCATAAAGCATTCCTGCTACTATTTCCATAGGTTGTCCAGGTATTACTGCTACTATAATTTGCAATATCTGAAGTCCTAATATCATCAAAACTCCTCTAAATCCCATAGCTGATATTTCATTTTTAAATTCTACTCTAGTATCTTCATTAGAAAGTTTACCAATTACTGGTATACATTTTATAGTAATATATACCATAAATATAACAGCAAGTACAAAAAGCACTGATCGTATTATCATGTATATTTTTTCTTTTTGATTAAGTTTGTTCATATTTTCACCTTTTCTTACTCACTACAAATTATAACATAAAATGACATAATAAACAACAATATAATGACACTAAAATATCATATTTTTTTATTTAAAATATATAATGTATATATAAAGGAGAGTGTATTATCATATGTTTAAAGGATCTGGAGTAGCTCTTGTTACTCCTTTTAACCAAGATTTAAGTATTAATTATAATGAATTAGAAAAACTAATTCATTTTCAAATTGAAAACAGTACAGATGCTATTATAATATGTGGAACTACTGGAGAGGCTTCCACACTTTCTGAGGATGAAAAAAAATCACTAATAAAGTTTACAGTAAATATAGTTAATAACAGAGTACCTGTTATAGCTGGAACTGGTTCTAATAATACTAAAGAGGCTATTAATTTATCAAGGTATGCAGAAAGTTGTGGCGCTAATGGTTTGCTAATAGTTACCCCTTATTATAATAAATGTACACAAGATGGGTTATATATGCACTATAAAAAAATATCAGATAACGTAAACATTCCTATAATACTGTATAATGTTCCAACTAGAACATGTGTAAATATTGAACTAGATACTGTTTTAAAACTTTCAAAAATACCAAACATTACTGGAATTAAGGAAGCTAGTTCAAATTTATCACAAATTTCTAATATAATTGCTAAAACTAATGACGATTTTTATGTTTATTCTGGAAATGACGATCAAATTCTTCCTATATTAAGTTTAGGCGGAAATGGTGTTATTTCAGTACTTGCCAATATTTTTCCAAAACAAACACATGATATTTGTTTTGAATTTTTTAATGGTAATATAGAAAGCTCTAGGATGTTACAATTTAAATACTTAGATTTATGTAAAAAGTTATTTTGTGAGGTAAATCCCATCCCAATTAAAGAGGCGATGAATATGCTAGATTTTAATGTAGGTAACTGCCGTCTCCCACTTTGCTCAATGAATGAACTTAATAAAAAAGCCTTGCAAGAAATCATAAACTCATTAAGAAGGTAGTAAAATACTACCTTCTTGAGTTTAAAATATATTTTCAAAACATAACTTTTGTCTTCCAACTATATCTTGTAGGTTCCCCCTTAACTTTTTCAAAACTACAATAGTTTCTTCCATGTTTTTTACTTCATAATATGCCTTAAGTTCAATTAAACTATCATCTATTTGATCTATTAAATCATTTTGCACAAAAATATTCCATGAATCTTTAACATTGTTCCACGATTTTTCTATTTCATTTAGCTGGTTATCTGCCAGTTCTAAATTGTTATTGTTTAATACATTTTCCATATACTCAATATCAGATAACACAAAATTACAACTATTTTGCAAGTACTTAGTTTCCCAAACTCCACCAATTATAACGGCACTTATTGAAAGTATTAATATAAAAATTTGTCTTGTCATTGATTCTTCACCTCTTTTAATTGGTATATAAATTTTGAATCTTCATCTAATGTACCAACTAATACATCTTCCATACTTATACCTTCTTTTTTTAATATTTTTTCCACTTCATCAGAACTAATGTTTAATATTTTTATATTTATATCTGATATCTTGCCGTCTTCTATAATATTTAATGGTAATTGGTTGATTTCTTGATCCTTAGTTATAACACTCAAATTTCCATTTGTTTCTACTATCGCATATTTTACATCTTGAATCTTAAATACGTTACATTCTCTTAATTGCGACATTAAATCTGGTATTGTATATTGTAGTCTTTTAAATTCATCTTCAAGTATTTTACCATCTTTTATAATTGGAGATATTGTTCCACAAACAACTTCTTGTGCTTTGTTACTACATTGAATTATTAATGTAAATATTATATACGCAATAAGAAGAGTTACTATTGGGATAATTCCATCAAATATTGATATTGCTCTTGATGACATCGGCGCTGAAGCAAGATCTGCTATTAGAATTATTATAGCAAGTTCAAAAGGTTGAACTTTTGAAAGTTCTCTTTTTCCCATTAATCTTATAACTAAAAAAACTATTGCATATAGAATTAACGCTCTAAAAAATACTATTAACATTTTCTAATCACCTAAAATTATTTTTTACATAATCAATAAATTTATACTAATAATATTTATTAATCACATAATTTTTAATAAAATAAATTGCAACTATATAAACAATATTAAATTAATTAATACAACAATATTATTTCATTATTTGTACAAAATTTAGCTTTAAAACAGCAAAATATTATATCATTTTAATATTATGTAAATTAGTTTTTATATATTAAATTATAAATTTTTATTTAAAGTATAAAAACTATTATTATACAAATACTATTATTAATTAACATTATAAAAAACTTAAGGAGGATAATTATGAATGCTTTAAAAAATAATATTGATACTTTAAGATTATCTCAAATGATTATAAGGTTTATCACATCACTTTCTATATTTGCTGTGACAGTATTTTTTACACCAAATTTTACAATATCATCATTTCCAATTTTAATTTTAAGCGCAATAACAATTATATTATTTGATTATTTGGTTTCCATAATAACAGGAATACATGACATTCCATTAGGTAGAGGATTAGTAGGTTTTACATGTGCCACAATTATAATATATCTTACTCAATTTTTTGTAGATGGATATTACATTTCTATACTTAGTAGTTTAATTGCTGCAGCTATGTATGGAATAATTGATAGTATGCTTCCAAACAAAAGCGAATAAAAATAAAAGTAGAAAAAAGTAGAGCCCTTAATTATAAATATGAGCTCTACTTTTTCATGTTTATTTTTTTATAAACATCTTTCTTACCCTAAAATAATCCTTTGTAACTACCTCTTTAATTATTTTATTACTGTCCCTTTCAGTTATCCGTATAACTATTTCTTCACTATCAGAAATTTTTAAACAAAATTTAAACCACATTAAGTCTATGCCATATTTTTTAAAAATTTCATAGCAAATTTCATTTGTTTCAAACTCCCGAAAATCATTATCCAGTTGCTTTTTTAGCGCCTTTAAGGAAATAGAATATTTCAAATTATCTAAAATATTCCCACCAACTACAATTAAAAAGTAAATAGTCGGAAAAATCAAAAGCACCGCATAAATTAATTTACAATCATTTTTGCCTGTTAAAAAAATTAACAAATCAGCAATACCTACAAGCGACAATAATATCAAAAATTCGATTAACTCTTTTTTCATGTTAAAGTATCTCCTTCCTAATCTAATCAGTTGATTGATTTTATACTAATATCTTACCTACGCATTTTATCATTTTTAATTTAAAAGGTCAATGATTTTATGTAATTTTAATAGTTTTTATTCGTGTCTTATAAGATGCAATGCCTAATATTTAATTTTCCGTTATTAAGTTCACTTTTTTTTCTATATTTTAATATTCTCATTATACAATCAATACTATCACATAAAATATAATATTTAGCACTATGAATATCTTCTAAACAATGTATTTTTTTGCACGGCATATCACATTTTTCATTTATATCCTCTCTATTTGCCATAAAACTTCCTAAAATACAATATCTAGATGTCATTACTGTTATAATATCCGTAACGACTTCAATTTTAAATATTTTAGCTATACTTTCCATTTCATCAATCTCTAATTCAGTAGAAAGCGTAATTTTATCAAAACCAACACTATTTAATACATATGCCGTATACTTATTAAATGCATTAAAACTATAATCAGCCACTAATTTTATATTATACTTTTCTTTTAGTTTGAGCGCTAACTCTAAATAGGCAAAACTTGAAACTACTATACCATCAACACCATTTTTTACGTATTCTTCCAATTCTTTTTTTATAAGTTTATCTTGTTTTTGGCCTACAAAGTTTGGTATTGATAAATATATTTTCACTTTATTTTTATACTTTTGTAAAATTTCATTACCATATTTCAAAAAATTAGAAAAGCTAAAATATATTAGATCCGGTTTTATTCCATATTTTTCTATGTAATATTTAATATAATTCATATTTTTATCATAATCATATACATATAGCGATTGTGTTTTTCCATTGCTATTAGTCTCATTTGACTCTATTTTTTGATTTATATCTAAAATCACTTTATTCTTATTTTCATTGATTTTTAAAATATCTAAATTAATTAAATAATATTTTTTTAAGCTAGTTATAACATGTCTTCTTAATTCATTTAAAATAGATTTAGGTACAAATAAATTTTTATCTAAATTTATCTTTACAATATTAAATAAAAAAGGTTCATCATTTGTTTTAGAAAACGAATTTTTAATATCTTCAACTGTTAGTACCTTATTATTTGCCACTTGTGGTATGTACTCGCTTTCTATACACATATTTTGTTTATCAATATTTACAAATATTTTCTTGTTTGATAGTACATTTATAGAAATATTTACTGTTCTTCTTCTATTTTCATGTTTATATTT
>CAKOYA010000027.1 GCA_934130325.1 uncultured Clostridia bacterium | reverse complement strand
GCTATTGTTGTACTATCTGGTGCATATTGTTGTGCTCCTGATGATGCACTTGCATTTCCTACTGCATTTCCATCTTTGTTTGTTCCACTTGCTTCAAATTTTGCTACCCAGAATCCATTTAATTCTGTTCCTCCTAAATTAAATGCTGGATGTACTATTGCTGTTTTACTAGTGTCTGTTGTTTGGTCTGTCGTATATGTTGCTCCGTCTATTCCTTCGTTGGTATTTCCTTTTAAAAATGTTACTTCTATATTCTTTTCTCCTGTTATTTTATATGCATATCTTGGTATCCATACATACATGCTTCCTAAATCTTTTTCTGCTACTACTTGTCCTACTGCTACTGTACCAGATTTGTACGCTCCATCACTTAACATTATATTTGCCCATTCTTTTTTATCATCATAGTTGTACCATTCTGCATCATCTTGGCTACATACTATCCAATTATTATTTTTCCATTTTATTGGTATCATTCCTGTAATTACTTTTGGGCTGTTTACTTTTTTAGTTCTATTATATCCTTCTATTCCATTTATTGTGTCTGTTATTTCTTGTAAATTTTCTTCTTCATCTTTTTGTGCTTGTTCTGTTTTTTCTTTTGCTTCTTTTGCTTTGGTTAATATCCCGTTATCTCCACTTAATGCTGCTATTGTTACTCCTGCTAGTATTAAAAGTACTATTATAACTATTACTAATGCTATTAAAGTAATTCCTTTGTTCTTTTGTTTTTTTAATTTGTAGTTTCTCATACTAAGATCTCCTTTTTTTAATTCTTTAGTTTTATTTTTTACTTTTTTTGTATTTTTATGTATTATATATTACTTTTCACACCAGTGTCAATATAAAATATATTTTTTTCTATATAATAATTTATAAATGTTGCATTACATATTTATTTTTGAAGGGATGAATTTATATATGAAAAATTGTGGTAAATATCAGGATAATTTGAATTTAGTCGGTTCTATATTAAAACAGAAAAGATTAGAACAAGGTTTGTCTTTGGAAACTTTATCTTCAAAACTTCTTCTACTTGGAATCAATATTCCTGTAACTAGTCTACATCGTATTGAAAATAATCAGAGAACTGTTAGAGATTATGAAATATGTGGATTTTCAATTGCTTTAAATCTAAATGTAGAGGAACTTTTGAATCCAATTATAAAAAAATTAAATGCATCGTAAAAAATAGTAGGAATAAATAATCTTTTATTTCTACTATTTTTTATTTAACAATCTGTTTTTATTATTTTTTCGTTTTATTATTGCTTTTTGAACTAATGTTCTGTATAATATGGTTATAAATTGTTACAAGGAGCTGATAATATGGATAAGGATGAAGTAAAAGAGAAAAATAATGCAATTATTCATAAGAATACTTCTTTAAATAGACTTGACCTATCTTTTCTTAAACATATAGAACTAAGTGAGTATAAAAAAAGTAAATTGATAAACAAATTATCAAGTTTTTTACACACTAAAAAGGAGAGTTGCTAATAAACCCTCCAAAATCATTTAGGCTCCCGTCTTACTACTAATGTAGTAGAGGGCTAAGTTAAATATATTTTAGCACAATATATTTAACTTGTCAAATATATTATATGTAAAATTTTTAATCTTTATGCACTAATCTTTTGTTATAAAAAATGATATAAAGCCTTTGCATAAAACACAAACGAAAGGAATGATAAAATTGTTAAAAACCGAAGAAAACCCAGATTATTTGAATTCTTTTTTAGACTATAGTACAACTATGTTAAATAAATCACCTAATAGTATAAAAGAGTATAATTATGATTTAGCAATGTTTTTAAAATTTATAAAAATACATTTTGGCTTAACCAAAGAAACAGACTTTTCAAAAATATCTATAAAAGATGTTTCTTTAGACACTATTAAAAAAATCGAATTAAATGATATACACGCTTTTATAGGATATCTAGCAAGAGAACATAATAGTAAACCTGCCACACGTGCTCGTAAAGTTTCTACTATTAGAATATTTTTCAAATATTTAAGTCAAAAGGCTAATCTAATTGATAAAAATCCAGCACAAGATTTAGAAACGCCTAAACTTAATAAAAGATTACCTAAATATTTGAATTTGGAAGATAGTAAAAAATTACTAGAAGCGGCTGATAATGAAGATAATAGAAATCATGAAAGAGATTATGCAATTTTAACCATTTTTTTGAATTGCGGTTTACGTCTTTCAGAACTTGTAGGAATTAATATTCAAGATATTGATTTCAGTGAAAATAAAATGACTGTTATTGGTAAAGGTAATAAAGAACGTACAATTTACTTAAATAAGGCTTGTATTAAAGCTATTGGTGAATATATGGCAGTTAGAACAAAAATTGGTGTAAAGCCTGATAAATTGCATTCTGATAAGGCTCTTTTCCTTAGTGAGAGAAAAGAACGTATTAGTAGAAGAACTGTTCAACATATTGTGTACACTAAACTTTCTGCAGCAGGTCTCGACACTTCTAAATTTTCTGCTCATAAATTACGTCATACTGCAGCTACTTTGATGTATCAATATGGCCAAGTTGATATTAGAGCTTTGCAGGTTTTACTTGGCCATGAAAGTATTTCTACTACAGAGATTTATACTCATGTCGATAATGAACAAGTTAGAAATGCTGTTGAATCTAACCCACTTTCTAATTTATAGCAGTGTTTTTGGGGACGGACTCAAAAAACACTAACTTAAAAATTTATTTAAATATAACATTTATTATTTTTTATAGCATGTAAGAGTGATGTTTTTTGAGTCCGTCCCTAAAAACACAAAAAACATCAACTCATTCTTTTTCAGAAAAAATTTTCATATAATATGGCTGAATATCCAGATAACTGTCCATATATAAAATATTTCCATTTACATCTTGGACTTTTATGTTAGGAAATGTTTTTATCATTTTTCTGTTGTCCCAAAATTTGTAAATAAATTTTGACAAATTTTCGTTTTCTTCATATATTGATACATATTGTGCGTCTATTTTTTCCCTATTTGGAACTTGAATATCATTTGTATATATCATTCTTACTAAAAAGAAATCTAATGCAAATGCTGTTAATATACAATCTATAAATAAAAATATTGTTACTACTATTGTTGATATTTTTAATGTCTTTATAGTAAATTTGCTTTTTATCCAATTTATTAGTTTATCTATTTTGGGATTCAATGATGCCATTAAATATATTGATAAAAATCCCCAAAATAGTGAAAAATATACACATACTCTTCCATTTATATTTAATGGCATATCTGAATAATCCCACCATTTTACTCCTAGTATCATCTCCCCTATCCAGCTTACGAGATATTCAATTATTGAGCCTATTATAAATCCTCCTAAAAATAGTGCATTGTATTTTTTACCATATTTATATAAGAATATTATCATTATACAGGCTCCTAGTCCATATATCGCACAAAATGGCCCATACAAAAAGCTTTGTCTACTTTCCCATACTCCTTTTGTCACTATTCCAAATATTGTTTCTATTATATATCCAAAAAAACTATATATTATGAAATATGCTAAAATTCTCCATATTGATATTCCCATTATTTTTACTGTCTTTTTCTCCATTTTTTTCCTTCCTTTTTTACTCTTTATTGATATTCTCTTTGTCGTTAAAATGTTGATGTTTTTTGAGTCCGGCCCCAAAAACACCGACCCCAAAAACACTAATGAATTATATTATAGGGCTTATTTGTTCTTCATCTAATGCAAATTCTATTGTTTTTATTATCATATTGAAATCTGCTACAATTGACCTTGGTTTTGTTATTGGATTGTCTTGCTTAAATGGCACAAAATAATAATTTCTTCTATACAATAATTTACCTATGTTTTCTGCATTTGAACCTAATCCATTATTGGTTGATACTGCTATTACTAATGGACGATTATTCCTTAAATGTGATTTGGCTGCCATTGTTGCTGGTGTATCTATTATATCACATGCAAGTTTTGATATTGTGTTTCCTGAACATGGTGCTATTACCATTATATCTGTCATTTTCTTTGGTCCTATTGGTTCAGCTTCTTGTATAGTGTGTATTATCTTTTTCCCTGTTATTTCTTCTATTTCATTAATAAAATCTTGTGCTTTGCCAAATTTTGTGTCTAATTTATAACTATTGTAGGACATTATAGGTATTACTTCTGCTTCATTTTTTACTAGTTCTTTTATAATTGGTATTGTTTTACTGAATGTGCAAAATGATCCTGTAAGTACATATCCTATTTTTTTACCTTTTACTTTCAAAATTTACTCCTCCTTTCAATCTTTATATATATTATGTTTTTTTGTAAATTTTGAAATGTTTTTGTCGATTTTTATTATTTTATTTTTATAAGTGCCAATGTTATTAATGTCCTCTTTTTGTTCTGCAGATGTTTTTTGAGTCCGTCCCCAAAAACATCTGCATTAAAATAGTGTTGCTCCTATAATGCCTGCATCATTTTTTAGTTTTCCGAATGTGAATATTGGTATGCTTTTATCATCTGCTAGTAGTTTTTGTGTTTTGAATTTTTCTTCTATTTTTTCTAGAAATAAATCCTGATAATATGAGAAGCTTCCTCCAAATCCAACTGCTTCAGGTAGTACAATATCTATTATACTTGATAATCCTGTGCAAAAGTTTTGTATATAATTATCTATTATTTCTTTTATTGGTTCTTCATTTTGATGTGCTTCTAAATAATCATGTACTTCTTTTCCTGTCATATTTTCTTTTTTTAAATATTCTTGTAAACTTCTTTTTAATGCTGTTATTGAGCCATATGTTTCAAAACATCCTTTTTTTCCACATTTACATTGTCTTCCATCTTTTTCTATTATCATATGACCATATCCATCTCGTTGTAATTTATTATTTCTATAGCTTATTGCTCCTATTCCAGTTCCTATTATTAAAAAAACAGCAGTATTATATTTTTTTAGACAGCCATATACTTTTTCCGCTTTTCCAGCACAAAAACTGTCTTTGTTTACTGTTACTGGGATTTTAAAATATGGTTCTAATATTTCCACAAAATTTATTCCTTCTAATTGTTTTAAATTTGGAGAGATATATAATACATTTTCTCTTAATCTTCCTGCTATTGAAATTCCTACTTTTTCTATTTTTTCTTTTTTTATTATTTCTGATACTTCTTTTTTTATATATTCCACTATGTTTTTTCTTATTTCTTCTTTGAATTTTTCATCATAATTGTATTCTTTTTTGTCTATAATTTTATTTTCTTCTACTTTTGCAATAGCTATATGACTACCACCTATATCAATTCCTATTTTCATATAAATTTATTTCCTTTCTTGCTCTGTAGTAAAAGCTGATATAATAGCATATGATATTATATTTAATAATTGTATGTAAAATTCATTTTAATATATATTAAAATGCTAAAGAAGCGGACATTAATATAACATAATTATTAATGTCTGCTTCTTTAATGTTTATAGAAAATTTGGGCTTTTAAATAAAATAATTAATAATATTTTATTTTAACCAGTCTGGGTTTGCTAAATACCAATCAATTGTTTTTATTATTCCATCTTCAAATTTTGTTTTTGGCTCCCATCCTAATTGTGTTTTTATTTTAGTTGGGTCTATTGCATAACGATAATCATGTCCTTTTCTATCTTCTACATATTCGATTAAATCTTCTGATTTTCCTAAATGTTTTAATATCAATTTTACTATTTCTATATTTCTTTTTTCGTTATGTCCTCCAATATTATATCTTTCTCCAGAAATTCCTTTATGGAAAACTAAATCTATTGCTTCGCAATGATCTTCTACATATAACCAATCTCTTATATTTTTTCCTGTTCCATAAACTGGCAATTTTTCATTGTTTAATGCTAATTTAATCATGTGTGGAATTAATTTTTCATTGTGTTGATATGGTCCGTAGTTATTTGAACAATTTGTTACATTTACATTCATTTTAAATGTTTCTTTATATGCAAATGCTATTAGGTCTGAACTTGCTTTTGATGCAGAATATGGACTACTTGGCTTAATAGGTGATGTTTCTGTAAAATATCCATCTTCTTTTAAAGAACCATACACTTCATCTGTAGATATATGTACAAATTTGTTTTCGCTTCCTTCTCCCCATGTTCTTTTAGCTGCTTCTAATAATGTATGTGTTCCTATTACATTTGTATGTGTAAATATAAATGGATTTTTTATACTATTATCTACATGTGATTCTGCTGCAAAGTGAATTACTCCATTTATGTCATATTTTTTGAATAAATCTAATACAAAGTCAAAGTCACATATATCTCCTTGTACAAAAGTAATTTTATCCATTACTTTTTTTAAATTGTCCATATTTCCTGCATATGTTAATTTATCTAATACTATTACATTGTAATCTGGATGTTTATTTACAAAATATTCTGCAAAATTTGCTCCTATAAATCCTGCTGCTCCTGTTACTAATATATTTCTACTCATCTCTTATCTCTTTCCTTTCAATTGTAATTATTTTTCAACTTTTAAATTTTTAAATAAATCTGTTTGTTTTAATTCTTCAAGTGATGGCCATTTTCCGTCTTTTTCTGAAGTCAATAAATCTTCTACTGCCATATTTCCTAAAGGCCAATCAATAGCTACATCTTTATCATTCCAAGCTAATCCACCTTCAGCTGTTGGATTATATACATCATCACATTTATATGTGAATTCTGCTTCGTCTGATAATACTAAAAATCCGTGTGCAAATCCTTTTGGTATCATAAACATTTTTTTGTTTTCTTCTGTTAAGATAACACCTTCCCATTTTCCATATGTTTTGCTTCCTGGGCGTAAGTCAACTGCTACATCAAATACTTCTCCTTTAATACATCTTACTAATTTGCTTTGTGTATTTTCTTTTTGGAAATGTAGTCCTCTTAGAACTCCTTTTCTTGATTTTGATTGATTGTCTTGTACAAAATGGTAATGTAATCCTATTTCTGCAAATTCTTCTTCACTATATGTTTCCATGAAGTATCCTCTATTATCTCCAAAAACAGTTGGCTCTATTACATATACTCCTTCAATACTTGTTTCGATTTTTTTAAATTTTCCCATTTGATTCGCTTTCCTTTCTTTTACTTCTTTTTTAGTAAAATATAAGTGTAATTTTGTTTAGATATGTTCTATTTTATTAATGCTTTCAAATATTTTCCATAGTCTGTTTTCATGTATTTATCAGCTAATTCTGATAGTTGTTCTGCTGTTATCCATTTGTTTTGATAAGCTATTTCTTCTGGACAACATACTTGTAAGCCTTGTCTTTTTTCTATTGTTTGTACAAAACTTGCTGTTTCTAGTAATGCATCATGTGTTCCTGTATCAAACCATGTCATTCCTCTTCCAAATGTTTCAACATATAATTTATTCATTTTCATGTATTCTTCATTTACTGTTGTTATTTCTAATTCTCCCCTTGCAGATGGTTTTACATTTTTAGCTATTTCTATTACATCATTTGTGTAAAAGTATAGTCCTGGTACTGCATAATCTGATTTTGGATTTTCTGGTTTTTCTTCTATTGAAATTGCTTTTCCATTTTCATCTATTTCTACTACACCATATGCTCTTGGGTCTTTTACTTTATAACCAAATATTGTTGATTCATTTTCTCTTTCATTTGCTCTTTTTAACATTTCTGATAAGTGAGAACCATAAAACATGTTGTCTCCTAATATCATTGCTACATTGTCTTGTCCTATAAAATCTTCTCCTATTATAAAAGCTTCTGCTAATCCATTTGGTTTTTCTTGAATTTTATATTCAAAATTCATTCCCCATTGTGAACCATTACCTAATAATGTTTTAAATGTTTCGCTGTCTCTTGGTGTTGTTATTATTAGTACTTCTCTAATTCCTGCTTCCATTAATACTGATAATGGATAATATATCATTGGTTTGTCATATACTGGCATTATTTGTTTTGATATTGCATGTGTTAGTGGATATAATCTTGTTCCACTTCCTCCTGCTAATATTATTCCTTTTCTGTTTTTCATTTAAAAGTTCATTCCTTTCTTGTTTTGACTTTCTGTAATTGTATTTATTTTTATATTAGCAAAAAGGTAGGAGTATGGAGTTGTAGGCTTCTCCATATCTACCTTTTTATATATAATAGCTATTATTAAACTTCTTTACAAGGATTACAATGTGCTTAATAATAGTTATTAACTTAAATTAATGTAATTCTATTTCTAAATAACGTTTCAAACCATCTTCCCAATCAGGTACTGTTACCCCTTGGTCTAATAGTTTTTGTTTATTTAGCTTAGAATTTTTTGGTCTTTTAGCTGGCCTTATAAATTCTTCTGATGTTACTGGTTTTACATCGCATTTTATGTCAGCTAATTCAAATATTTTTTTAGTGAAATCATACCATGTTGTAAATCCTTGATTTGTTGAATGATATAATCCATATGGTATTTTCTTTTCTATTGCTTCTGCTATAATATTTGCTAAATCTTCTGCATATGTTGGACTTCCATGTTGATCTGCTACTACTGATATTTCGTCTTTTTCATTTCCTAGTTTTAACATAGTTCTTACAAAGTTGTTTCCATCTCCATATAACCATGCTGTTCTAAATATATAATATTTATCTGTATTTGCTTTTACTTGTTCTTCTCCATGTAATTTTGTTTTTCCATATACTGTAACTGGTCCTACTGCATCTGTTTCTACATATGATTTTGTTACATCTAAATCTCCATCAAATACATAATCTGTACTAATATGAACTAGTGTTGCATCAACAGCTTTTGCTGCTTTTGCTAAATTTCCTGGTCCGTTTGCATTTATTTTTTCTGCTAAGTCATATACTTCTTCTGCTTTGTCTACTGCTGTAAATGCTGCACAGTTTACTATGTATTCTGGTTTATTTTCTTCTACAAATTTCATTACCGCTTCTTCATCTGTTATGTCTAGGTCTGCTACATCTGTGCATATTAATTCGTTTCCTTCTTTTAGTCTGGCTCTTACTGATTTTGCAAGCATTCCATTTGCTCCTGTTATTAATATTTTCATTATTTTCACATTCCTCTCTCTTAAATACTATTTATATATTTTATCTTTCTTTTTTCTTCCTGCCTATCATATCATTATTTTAAAAAAAGTACAAGGTTTTTTCTTGCACTTTTTAAAATTTATAACTTTTATTTTTTATATAATTCATTTGCTTCTGCTTGATTTATTAAATTTTGACTTAAACTATAATTTATTTGATTTTTCCTTTCGGCTTCATCTTCTATACTTTTTATATGATTTATTAATTGTGTATGTCCATCTTCAATTTTTCCATTTTCATTAAATAAATATGAAGTTGATATTTTAAAGATTCCAAATCCAATTGCAACTATAATAATTATAGTAATTACGATTATTACGTTCTTTTTATCCTTCATTTATTTTCCTCCTCTCTCTTGATTTTTTCAATTGTTCATTAAGCTTTTTTATTGTATTTTTTGTCTTCAAGTACATAATAATAGAAATAATAATATATATAATTGTGAAGAACAATAAATTATTTTTAATAGATTCTATAAACAAATTCAAAAAACTAGTATTATATTCACATATTTTTAGAATAATCATTTCTGTTAAACTAAATATGCAATTAAATATAAAATAATTTATTATAAAAAATACTATAACATTAAAAATTCTTTTTTTCATATTACAAACTCTTATCCTCCAAAAATTTTAATACATCCTTAATCCTTCTTCTCGAAACTTTTTCTTCTGTATCATCATATAACTTTACTATTATCTTTCCTGTTTGTCCCATATCAAAACATTTTACAAAATTGACATTAATTATACATTTTTTAGATATTCTAATAAAACTATCATCTATTTTTTCTATTTCATATAATTTACTTCTTATTTTGTATGTCTTATTATCCACTGTTCTACAGTAATTATTTTTTCCATTACTATAAAATAGAATAATATTTTTATAATCTATATAAAAGGATTTATAATTTTCTGTAACTATAACCTTATTTGTTTTGTAATTAGCTATATAATCAAAAATTTTTTCTGTTTCTTTATTTTTTGAATTTGCTTCAATTATAATATTTATCTCATTGCCCTTAATATTTGTATTTATTTTTTCCGATATTCTTATTCCCATTTTTTCCTTTCTCCATGTTTAAATTATATATCTAAAAATTTTTTATATCAATATTTAAATGATAAATGGTTGATTTTTAAGATAATTGGTTTTATATTATCTTCCCATCCTCTATTTTTATAATTCTATCTGTCAATTTTGCTATTTCTAAATTGTGCGTAATCATAATAATAGTTTTCTTATAGTCTTTATTTGCCTTTTTTAAAACTTGCATAATTTCCTCACTTGATTTTGAGTCTAAATTTCCTGTTGGCTCATCTGCTAAAATTATTGTTGGATTTATCATTAATGCTCTTCCTATTGCAACTTTTTGCTGTTGCCCACCTGATAATTCATTTGGCAAGTGCTTTTTTCTTTTTTCTAGTTCTAAAAATTTTATTATTTCATCTAGCTTTTTAGTATCTATCTTTTTTCTGTCTAACTCTATTGGTAATGTTATATTTTCTTCAACATTCAATGTTGGAATCAAGTTATAAAATTGATATATTATTCCTATTTTTTGTCTTCGCAAAATAGTAAGTTCTTTTTTATTCATTTTATATATATCTTTATCATATAAATACACTTTTCCACTTGTTGGCTTTTCTAGCCCTGCAATTGAATGTAACAATGTTGATTTTCCGCTTCCAGAAGGTCCTATTATAGCAATAAAATTTCCTTCTTCTACTTGAAAAGAAATGTCGTCTAGTGCTTTAACTTCTGTTTCTCCACTTCCATAGACTTTCTTTAAATTTTCTATTTTTAAAATATTCATTGTTCCATCCTATAATTTTGCCACTTCTTTATAAAATTTGTAGCATACATAAATATTATTAAGGATATACTAAATAATCCCATAATAAATAAAATTATTTTTCCAAATGGTACTAATAATTTATTTTCAATAATAATATTTTGCATATACTTTATAATCATATATATAATAGGAATTGATAACACTATTGTTATCATTAATGCTTTAAGAAACATATATATACATTCAAACATTAATATTTTATTTATATTTTTCTCTGTTGCTCCAACAATATTTAAAACTATAAATTCTTGTTTTCTTTCGCTTATACTTGCATTTATAATATTAATTGTGCTAATTATACCAATTATAATTATTGAAATTACAATAATATTTAATATTAGTTGAACTATTTCTATATAAATTATTTTTTCCTGATTTTCTAATGAATAATATTCTGCATCAATGCCTATATTTTGTTTTTTTACTATATTATCAATATAACTTGAAAAATTCATAATATTTTTGCATTTTACTTTTATCAATATTTCATCCAAATCACTTACAATCCAATTTTCAACTTCATATCCTTTATTATCATTATAATCATAATTTATTTTTTGAATATTATTATAGTTTTCCATATTAGTAAAAATAATTGGTGCAAGATACTTAAATTGCAATTCTTTAAATCCTTTTATATTTTCGTTTGTAATAATATAATTTCCATTCAATTTTCCATTATTTATTTTCTTATATTGATTAACTTCATTTTCTTCATCATTCAATACTGATATAAGATTTAAATCAAAATTAATACCTGTTTTTAATACATCATAATTTGTATATACTAAATCTCGTCCTTCCAAAATTTCAGTAGCCTTGTTATAAATTATATAATCCCCATATTGAGCATTTAATTTTTTTATATAATTATTATATGTTTCATCATCTAAGCCAACAATAACCATATGCATACTTTGTTTTCCATCGTTATATGTTGTAACATTATCCGTCAAAAGTGCCTGTTTGGGTTCTACCAATACATTTATTCCTGTGAGTTTATATTCCGTATATTCAATTTTATCTCCTGTATTAGTTTCATAGTCTTTCAATATTTTTTTATAATTAATGTTTTGTGTTAAATCTATGGATAATTTAGCATCTGAATCATATTCATTTATTAATTTGGCACTTTCTTTTTCATATTGAATATATGTATTTATTGTAATATATGATAGCATACATATTACTAATAGCATTATTATAATTGAATATTTATTTTTATTCCTTTTTACATTCTTTATTGCTACTTTTCCTTCTATTGGTAATATTCGTTCTATAATAGTATTCTTTCTATGTTTTATTTGTTTATTATTTCTAATACCTTGAATAACTGATGTTGTACTTGCTTTTATACTTGGTATTATAGATGATATAAAGATATTAAATATAATAATTCCTATAGCTAATATTATATATCTTATATTTAATATAAATCTGAAATTATATCCCGTATTTTTTAATATATTATTCAATAATTTCAAAATCATATTAGAACTAAAAATTGATATTATTCCTCCTATAAAAATACCTATTGCTCCCATTATTACTCCTTCAAATAATATCATTTTTAATATTTGTCCTTCTGTTCCTCCTATACTGTTTAAAACTGCATACTCCTTTTTTCTTTCATTTATAGTTATCAAAAAAGCATTATATAATATTATTATAAATAAAATTGATATTGCTGCAAAAATAATTATAATCATTAATTCAATAGCATATGAATAATTAATTCTTGCTATACATTTAGGTATATAGTTTTCTGTTTCAATTTCAACATCAATAATCCCATATCTAGTTAGTAATTTTTGATTAAATTCGCATTTATTTTTAGAATTTTCAATTTCATCAGTTGATATATTTAATGTTTGTAATATATCGTTTGAATACTTGCAAACATCTTTCACATTCTTATATCTAACATATATATTTAAATTTTCTTCATTATCTTTCATGACATAATTTTTATCTACTTCTGTCAGTTCTGTATCATTTATTTTTTGAATATATATTTTTTCAATATATTCTTTATTTTTTATTTTTTCAAAATCTTTATTACTTAAATCTTTAAGTATTACATGATAATCATTTTTTTCTTTTTCTGAAATTTCTATAATTCCGTTTTTGATACTACTAACTAAAATTGTTGTAGTAAATATCAATATTGAACATAACATTATAGATATAATTGTAAATAACGTTCTTTTTATATTGCTTTTTAAATTATTTAATGTTAGCTTTAGTTCTGTTTTCATTTTTTCTCCCCCCGTAAAATAATGTATAAATATGCAAAAAAATATTGATGCTTTATATATATCATTTAAAATATAAAACATCAATAAAACTTTATATACTTCTACTTCTAATTCCAATTATCCTAGCATAATTACCATTTATCATTATTTTTTTATTGCTATTACTTTGTTTTGTATTGAACCGAGAAAATTATTAAACCAGATATATTATATGCGATTAAATTTAATTTACTTTAATATTTTTTATAAGAAATGTTAAAATCAACATTACCATTTATACCATCAATTCTACCAGTTGAAGTATATTGCCATATATCATGATTGCCAGCAAATTCATATTTAGAAGCTGGAACTGAACCATTATTAGTGCCATAACTTGCTACCCAAATATCATAACTGCTAGGAATTTGTGCTAAATCAATTTGATACATAAGCCAATATTTTGAAGAATATATACCTACTTTGTATCCAGCTTTTTGAACTATTTCTCCAAAAGCCTTGCAAATATTAGTTTTATCTTGTTTGCTTAATGAATTTTGAGTATTATCTTCTATATCAAAGAAAATTGGTAGCTCAAATGTTTTTCCTGTTTTCTTTAAATAGCTTACTAATTCATTAGCTTCAGTTCTTGCTTTCTCTACACTTGTGGCATATGAATACAAATATGTTCCAAAAGGAATTTTTCTTTTTTTAGCTTCACTGTAATTTCTTTCAAATTGGCTGTCTAATTGAAATGCTTTCTTGCTTTCCCAATATTCTCCAGATTTTGCTATCATAAAATCTATTTTCTTACTTGCAGTTAATTTATCAAAATTAATTGTTCCTTGCCATCTTGATACATCAATTCCAAAATATTTATTATGATATATTTGAATTATTTTTTCTGATGATGCTATTGTATCTCCTAAATTTGAAAAACTTGTAACTTTTATAGTGTGTTTTCCTTCACTCAAGTTTGATACATTTACTGTTGCTAAAAATCCTGGTGTAGCATTTTTTGCAGCTCCACCATATCCTTTTACTGCATTTAATACATCTTGTCTTTCTCGCCTTGTTATTGTTGTAGACATTTGTTTATTATCTATATAAATTTTCACTGTAGAATTTTTATTTTCGGATAATTCCCAACCTTGTACTTTAATAGTACTTGTATTAACCATTGTTACCATTGGTTCATCTATATTTACTAAACCTGCATATTTATGTATATTTATTTTTCTTGTTTCTTGAGTTATAACTTGTCCTAATTCAGAAACTACTCTAGTAGTTATATTATGTGTTCCATCTTTTATTCCTGTAGTATCTATATCAACTGTATATCCTGGTTTAGAATTAGTACTTGAACCACCATAACCTTTTATTGCATTTAATACATCTGGTCTTACTTGCCTTTGAGTTTGATATGTTGTTCCATTAAGTATAACTTCTACCTTATTTTTTGAATCTTCTGACATTGCCCAACCTTGTACATGTAATGAAGTTTTTACTGATTGATTGTTTACTGGATAGTCAGATTGTAACAATGTTTCTGGATTTCTAATTGTAAAATTAACTTCTTTAGTTTGAAGTAATTCACCTGATTGTGAATATGCTTTTATACTAAATTTATGAGTTCCTGACTTTAGATTAGAAATATTTACATTTGCATTAAATCCTGGTGTTGTATTTGTGTTTCTTCCTCCATATCCAGATACTGCATTCAATACATCTGGTCTTTGAACACGTTTTATTTGTTCTGAAATTTTATTATCATCTATGTATGCTTCTATTTTTGCATCTTTACTACTTGATAGTACCCAGCCTGTTACATTTAGATTTTTATATTCTTTATGTGACGTGTTTGGGTTATCTATCCAAATTATAGTATCATATAGTCCAACTCTTATTGTGATATTTTTTTCAGTCAATACACTTGCATGGTCTTTTTTTACAGACCTTATCTTTAATGTATGAATGCCCTTTGATACATTTGTTAAATCTATAGTGGCTTTAAATCCAGGTTTTCCATTTGTACTTATATTGCCATATCCACTTATTGAATTTAATACATCTGGTCTGACTTGACGTGTGATTGTTGTATAGATTCTAGTATTGTCTAAAAATATTTGTGTTTCTGCACCTGCATATTCTGTCATTATCCAACCTTGTATTTCAAATTTTCCTTTTTCCATACTTTGATTTTGTGTAGGTGTATCTACCCAAATTAAAGTGTTTGTTCCATTTGCTGCTTTAATGTTTGTCATATTAGCAGTTGCTAAAAGTATTACTATAATGAGTATTGTAATTTTTAATATATTTTTTCTCATGTTTTTATATTCATTCCTTCCTAAAGATTTTGTATGCACACAAAAATGCGGACAATTTAAAAATATTATTAGATTTTTTATGTCCGCCTTTATATATTAATTATATCAAAATTTATTTGTGGTATCAAAAGTAATTTTTTCCAATTCATTCTAATAATTATTTGTCAGTGTTAATTTCTTTATCTATTATATATTGTGGACGTTTTTTAGTTTCGTCATATATTCTACCAACATATTCTGACATTATCCATATTGATAGTAATTGTACCCCTGCAAAAAACGTAATTGCAACCATCAAAGATGTCCATCCTGATGATAAGTTATTTAATTTAAATGCAAATGAAATTAGTGCATATATTAAAATTATAAATGAAAATACTATTGATAGTATTCCTAAAGCTCCAACAATTTTTAAAGGTTTTGTTGAAAAGCCAATTATGCCATCTGATGCTAATTTTAACATCTTTTTTAATGGATATTTAGTAGTTCCTGCAAATCTTTCTTTTCTCTCATATTCATAAGGTATTTGTTTGTATCCTACCCAACTAAACAATCCTCTTAAAAATTTATTGTGTTCAGGTAAAGAGTTAATTGTATCTACAACTTTTCTATCAACAAGTCTAAAATCCCCTGTATCTTTTGGTATTTCTACATCTGATAAAGCATTTAAAGTTTTATAAAACATTTTAGCAGTGAATAATTTAAAATGTGATTCACCTTCCCTTGTTTTTCTTTTTCCATAAATAACTTCATTTCCATCTTCCCATAATTTTAACATTTCTGGAATTAATTCTGGTGGGTCTTGTAAATCTGCATCAATAATTACTATTGCATCACCTGTTACCTTTTTTAATCCTGCTGTTACTGCTGCTTGATGTCCAAAATTTCTGGAAAATGAAATAACTTTTACATTATTATCTTTTTGGGCTATTTCTTCTAATATTGGTAAAGTTTTGTCTTTGCTTCCATCATTTACAAATATCAATTCGTGTTCATAGTTTTTTAACTCTTCTAGAACTTTTTTCATTCTTGTATAACATTCATTTGCTACTTCTTCCTCATAATACATAGGAATAACTACTGAAACCTTTTTCATTTTTTATTTCATTCCTTTCTCTTTTAAGACAGAAGCGGACATTAATAGCATTTAGCACTTATTAGAATATCTTAAAGTCCGCATCTTTGTTCTCGTGCGAAATTTGCAAAGCAAATTTCTACACATTTATGCTTTTAAAGCTTTTCTTCTTTTAAATTTATTTTCTAATATTATAATAATAAATGATAATATTGTAACTAAATATGAGATTTTTTGTATATTTGTCATCTCATATTTTACTTTTATAGTACCCTGTTTTCCAGTTGTATTATTTACAATTGCTAATCCTCTTCCTGCATCTAATGTTACTGGTATTTTGTGTTTTTTATTTTCACTATCAATTAAATATGCTTTATATCCTTTATAATAAATTAATGGTAACTCATATGTTTTACTTTCTGAAGTATTGAATTCTAGAGTGCAATGTTCTCTTTTGAACTCAATGTCTTGATTATTTTCCAAATCAACTACTTTGCTGTTATCAACAGCTAAATTTAAGCTTTCTGGCAAGTACTCACCATTTCCTACAGGTGTATAATTAATCAGTTGCTCATAATTATAGTTTAATGGATTTATATTTATATTTTGTAACAAACAACATGACATTACAAGTATTCCTATTATTAAAATCATCATACTATCTCTTTTATTTTCAAAGAAATTATATACTGCATATGAAGAAATCAAAGATAATACAAGTGCTGTAATCATGTTAAATCTCCATGGAAATTGTATAGTTGCCATCCATTCAAATTTGCTCCAAGGAAATATTTTAGTTGATAAAATAAAACTTACAATTCCTAATCCTAACATTTGTAATACATATTTATTATTTTTCTCCTTAGATTTATTGAACAATAATAATCCTGGTAATATTAACAATATTATTCCTACACATGTTGACATACTTGCTTCTTTTTTTACAGTATTTCCATCTACTGATGAGCCAAATCTTATATCATTTTCTAATGCTGATGTTAATGTAGTTGCTTGTTCTGATAAATTAAATCCTGAATTACTATTTTGTACTTTTAATTTTACACTTCTATATTGTTCTAATATCGGCAAAATTACACTTGAACATATTAATACAGAAATGATACCTGTTTTTATTAAATTTAATAAGATTTGTTTATTTTTTAATATTGTTTTTATATTACATATACATAAAAATAATATTAAAAATGCAGCAAATGCTATTGATAAAATATGTGAATTTGCAATTCCAAATAATCCTAATACTAGAACCCACCACTTTTTGCCCTGTTCAAAAATTATGTCATATAATCCATATAAAAGCAATGGAAAAAATGTTATTGCTAAAACTTCTCCAAGTGCTCCCCTAACATAAATATCCATTAATCTGTATAAAGAAAATGTGTATAATATTGATGCTAAATATGAAATTTTGTTATTTTTAAAAATCTTTTTAGCTGTTATATCCATAAATATGAATGTAAAAAATGTTATTATCATTAAAAAGATTTTATAAGAAAGCAATGTTCCAACTCCTAGTATTTTTAATATAGCTGGTATATATAAAAATAGTTCTGGATAAAAAATAGAATTTGCATATCCTAAATTTCCCATTAAATGTGAGTGTATTATAACTGGAAATTGTCCTTCTTGCAGATTTGATGCTATTTCATTTATTCTGTTTAAATGATAACATAAATCCCAAGAAAAAATTGTTTGTTTATTTAAATATGGAGAAATTGCTAATATAGTTAATGCAATATAAATTAATATTTTTTTGTAATTTTTCTTCAATTTCAATTCCTTTCTTGCCGTAGCAAAATTCTAATTATTTTCATATTTTTTTAGTTGGAAAAGAATTAAATTTTGGCAAGGCAAATTTTATTTAAAAGGCAAGGGCGCATACTTTGTGTATGTAACCG
>CAKOYA010000026.1 GCA_934130325.1 uncultured Clostridia bacterium | reverse complement strand
GTTTCTAAAATACCTCATGCCCAAATATTCCCTGATATTGAGAAAGATAAATTTGTTCAAACACTTATTATAGAAAAGAATATTTAATTAATGTTTATACAATAAAAAACTCTATTTAATGGTATTTTAGTTTTTAATTTCATCGATAACTGCGTTCTTACTTAAAAACGTTGATATGCTCAGTCGTACCAAAAACAAACAATTAAATTTAATATTTTTAACTGTTTACTCAATAATGTATATTTATTGAAAATATTACAATATTATAATAATCAACATGTTTGATACCGCGTTTAATCATAATTTTTTTCTTGTCTGTGTATCAATAGTTTTTGAAAGATTTCAAAAACTATTGATACACATATTTGAGCTTTGACATTAAAATTTCTATTGACATATTATTATCACCAAAATTTTATCATCTATATATTTATAATTTAAATTATTTTCTTTTGAAATTGCAGATTTTTTAGTTTGCTTTTCATATGATTTTCTGGTATCATTTGCAACTTGTCCCCCTCGTTTTGCAACATTCATATTTTCATTAAAATCTTGCAAATGTTCTGATTGTGCTATATCACGAGTTGCAATTTCTCCTAAATCAGTAAGAAGAACTTCAATATCAGTCATATTATCTCTTAAGCTTTCTTTTCTTAATCCATTCATCACTATAACCTTTATTACCATAATATTTTACAGCACAATTAATTGCTATCTCGGGATCAAATACTTCATTTATTCTCTCATTACCTAAACTTGCTAACCACATTTTAAAAGATTCTACTTTAGGTGATGGTATTGATTCAATAAGCCTTAAAATATTTTTTGTACCTAGCATATCAGTATTTCTCATTTTTCCATCTTTAACTTTTAATTTGAAAGTGTCACAATTTGTGACGGTTTCATTTTCTTCCTGTAACATTCTTGATTTTTGCAAGGACATATCGAAACGATAATAGTAAAGGACCTCTCGAGACTTGGTAGAAATAGAGTGATAGTAGGTCAATTATTAGTGGAAAATTTTATAATATATTGCTATAATGGATAATATAGATACTGATAAAGGTAGCTCTGGTATTCCTCTTACAACATTTTTACCTTATGAGTATATCAAAGATTCAAATAATAAAGACAAATGTTTAGTAGATGAGCCAATAGAAGAAAATTGAATAGAAAAGTACAGAAAGTAAAGAATTTTTGGAATGCTGGTATAGTTAAGAATATACTAAATGGACAAGAATATATTGGAGATACAGTAGCCAACGTAAATATCTTTCAAAGACCATACCAAAATTGACTTACCAAAAAAGAATGGAAAATATTTAAAAATCATTACAAGCTAATAATTGATGAAGAAACTTGGAATATTGTTCAACGAATTAAAAAGAATAAGTCAAAACCTACTAAAACAGGAAAACAAAGTATATTTCCTAGTCATCTATTTTATAAAGATTGTGGAGTCAAAATACATTATTGTACTGCTAACAATTTAGATAAAAACTTTTATAGATATTCTAATTATAAAAACAATTTCACAAATGCTTATACTAGCCATAATATCAAAAATATTACTTTAATAAGGAATTGTCCTTATTAAAACGCTCATAACGAGTAGTTTTTATCATCTTCGATTTTATCTTACTATAAAATAATAAAAAGTAAAAAGATTCTTAAATCTCCTTACTCTTTATATATATTAATCTATATACTTACTTTTTTATCAAATTTCTTGGTGCCTTAGTTTGGTGAAATACACTTATCCAACAACTATTAGTTGAAGTTTTAGCATACATTTCTACAAATTTTTTGATTATCTTTTTCACAATATCCCTCCCTATTTTATCTTTTGTAAATCCTAAATTTAAAATAAGATATATAAGCGTTATTATTGGGTAACTTAACACATAAATTTATATTTCAAACTATTTCATTAAAAATATCTTATTTTAAATTTTGGACTTTTATGAAGATATTACATATTAGTATTTTTATTATACTAATGTTTCATATCTTCACTGAAGTAGTTTTTAAACTCTTCAGAATCACAACTACGTTTACAGCTATAAAACTTGTAAACAATATTAGTTGTGCATATATTTATATATGCCAATGTTATTAAGATGATTGTTGAAGTTATTTTATTTTTTATTAACAACATTGACACATATAACAAATTTAAAGATATGAAAGCAAGTACCTTAAATAATTTTCTTTTATTACTATTTAATATAGGTACTTCTTCCGTATCCGCCGGTGCATAGCGCATTATTACATATAAGGACAATAAATATACGAATGTAGCAATAACTATCAATATATTTTTAGAGAGATTAATATTTTCTGCCAATAAAATTGGAGAAATAAAAAATATAATTGAAGATATTAAACATACAAAATTTGTTCTAGCATGTGCGCCACCAACAAAAGTTTTATATACTAAGGTTATACCAAATACCATAGCAAGCTGTGGGATTACATTTAGGAAAAGTCCGATCAAAAATATAACTAAATACTTTGGAATATCCTCAACTATTCTAGTTACTCCAAAAAGCATTATATCTCTTTGGTCACCTTCTATAGTTTCATTTTTATAGAGGATATTGTCTAATATATAATTACTTATTTTGTCAACCATTCCCTATCACCATAATCATTATATAGTAAATATTAAGCAACACTTTTAAGTTTAGTTTTAAATACCTGTTTTTTGATTTGAATCATATTTTTATATTATTCGACACGTTTTTTACATATTTCACATACTTTTTTATGTAATCATATATTTTTTAATACAAAATATTAACAAATTAACTGAAATATGTATATAATACTATAACAAATTATATTATCAAGGAGGTATTTTATGGATAATAATTGTTGTAATAGCAATTCAAACAATTCTTGTAATTTTTTAGGTAATTTATTCGGTGGTGGAAATAGTTGTATACTTATAATATTAATAATCTTTGTACTACTATTTTGCTGTAATGGAAACAATAATGATCAATGTTAAAGAAATTAACTTACCATTACTAAGAGAAAATCTGGTATTAAACCAGATTTTTTTGCTTTTGCATATGATTTTTTTATTTTAAATTAAATTTTTAATAATTTTAAAGCTTATTGTACAAAATATATTATATATACTATTTAATGAAAGGAAATTTATATGTTTCAAGAAATAATTAAAATAATAATTTTGTCAATATCATCAATAATAACTTTATTTATATTAACTAAAATCATGGGAAATAGGGAAATGTCCCAACTAACAATGTTTGATTATATAAACAGTATAACAATTGGATCCATAGCTGCAGAAATGTCTACTTCACTGGAAAGTAACTTTACACAACCATTAACAGCAATGATAGTATATGCACTTTTTATATTGCTTATAACTGTAATATCTAGCAAGTCAATGAGATTTAGAAGGTTCATTTCAGGAAAATCCTTAGTATTATACGAAAATGAAGAATTATATATGAATAATTTTAAAAAATCAAGGCTTGATCTATCAGAATTTTTAGGTCAGTGTAGAACTAATGGGTACTTCAATTTATCAGATTTACAATCTGTTATCTTAGAAGCAAGCGGAAAATTAAGTTTCTTACCAAAATCCACTAAAAGACCACTTACTCCAGACGACATGAATTTATCTCCTTCACAAGATAAACCACTAGCAAATGTTATACTTGACGGAAAAGTTTTAGAAAAAAATTTACAATCTACAGGAAATAATTTAACTTGGCTAATAAAAGAAACAAAAAAACAAGGATTTAAAAACATATCTGATATATTTTTGGCTACATGTGATATTGATAATAACTTAACTATATATGGAAAATTACCTAAAAAAACTTCTCATAGTCTTTTTGATTAATATACAAAAATAGAGTTTTAATTTTTATTTACAAAATTAAAACTCTATTTTCTATTCACTTAAATCAAAATTTGGTACATATTCTTCTTCATGCTCACCAAGTTCTTGTATATAACCATTTTCAATTTCTAAATCATATAAGTAGTTTTCTACCTCTTTATATTCACTTTCAGTAACTTTTCTATTTAATTCAGTATATTTATCGAAATGCTTTACTGGAAAATACTGTGCCATCAAACTAAGTACAACGTTATCTGAAAATGTATCTTTTATCCACTTCAAAACCACTTTTGAATTATCCACATTATCCGGTAAAATAAGATGCCTTATAATAATTCCTTTTTTCATTATTCCTCTTTTATCATATCGTGGAGATCCAACCTGATTATACATTTCCTTAATAGCCTCTTTAGCTATTTTAGAATAATTTTGTACTTTAGAATACTTTATACCTAATCTATCATCTGCATATTTAAAGTCAGGCATATATATGTCAATATATCCGTTTAACTTTTTAATAGTTTCAATGCTTTCGTATCCACTAGAGTTGTATATAATTGGAATATTTAATCCGTTACTTTTAGCAATTTTTATAGCCTCTATTATTTGATTTATATATACAGTAGGTGTAACCAAATTAATATTATTTGCTGATCTTTTTTGTAGATTTAAAAATATATCTGCTAAATGCTCTACTGAAACTTCTTTCCCAAAATTTTCTTGACTTATTTTAAAATTTTGACAGTATACACAACTTAAATTACAGTGCGAGAAAAACACTGTTCCAGATCCTTCACTTCCACTTATACAAGGTTCTTCAAAAAAATGTAATGACGCAAGCCCTATTTTAACTTTATTATTTGCTTTACATATTCCATATTTTTTTACTCTATCAACATTACATTTGTGTGGACAAATATTGCAATTGTTACTCATCATGATTACCTCAAAATAATTATACGTTTTTTTCATCTATATGTCAACTGAAATATCTATTACTACGTCAAATACATATTTAAAATCATTAATAATTTTGGATTTTACAATTTTAACATAATCCAATAGTTCATATGTATTTGCAAAATTATTTGTGTGTATTTTTATAATTATTAAGTATTTATCATCCACAGGAATACTAATAACGTTTAATGACTTAATATTTTCATGCAAAAGAATATTACTAATACTTTCGATCTTTTCTTTTTCTAATCCTGTATCCATTAAAAGCCTATATGAATCTAGAAATAATCTAATTGCTACACAAAAAATCCAAGCAGATATTATAATACCAATTAAAGTATCTATAACAGGTATATTAAAATATCCACACGTAACGCCTATTAAAGTAGTTGAAGTTAAAAAAATATCATTTCTATTATCCTCCATACTAGCCTTTATCAATATGTCATTATCTTTTTTATACACTTTTTTGTTATAACAATATAACAAAAATTTAATTATTATATTTACTATACATATAATAATTAAAAATATTGAGAACTCAATTTTACGTGGATTAACTATTTGATCAATTGCATTTTTTAGTATTGAATAAGATGCTAGCCCCATACTAATTGAAATAATAAAAGAAAAAATATATTTTGCTTTAAATGCACCAAATGGATATTTAACATTATTTTTACTGGAGGAAATTCTTGCACCAATATATGAAATAACGGAACAAAAACAATCTTCTATACTATGTATTGCATCCGATATCATAGCTGTACTATTTGAGATAATACCAAATAGTAGCTTTATTATTAGTAATAAAACATTGAATGAAAAATTTATAATACTAATTTTTTCTACATTATTTATTTTTTTCATACTATACCTCTTTAACTATATTTATAGTATATTATTTATTGAAGATTTGGTTATAACTTTCAAGAAAAATATCTAAAAAGACAAAAAAATAGCTTTATATACCAGTTTTATACAAACTAATATACAAAGCACATTTCTTCTTATTATTTAATATTTCTAAAGTTAATGTGGATTTATATGAATTACTACATCGTACACATAATCAAATTTTTTCATTATATCTTCTTTTAACTTTCCACTTATATTATGACAATGTTCTAAAGTGTTTTTACCATGCATAGATATTTTTAAAATTATAACGTGTTTATCTCCTACAGGCTTTGTAGTTATACTATCCACATGTAATATTTCTGGATACTTTTGAATCATTTTAGATATATGTATTTGGTCTTCTTTACATATCGTAGTATCCATTAATACTTTATATGATTCAAAAAATAGTTTAAAACCTACATATCCTATCCACAATGATATTAATCCACCTATAAGGCCATCTGCAAAATTTATACCTATTAAACTAAATAATATTCCTGCTAAAGTAGAACATGTAACAAAAATATCATTTCTGTGGTCTTCCATACTAGCCTTTATCAAAATACTATTGTATTTTTTATATTGTTTTTTTGTATACAAGTAAAGTAAAAATTTACACAATATAGTAATTCCACATACAATAATAAGGAAAATTGAAAAATCCAATCTATCATTACGAATTATACTCTGAATAGAGTTATTTATCATAACACAAGATGCAACGACCATTGAAATACTTATAAGCTCAGAAAATACATATTCAGCTTTTCCATGTCCATATGGATGATCTTCATCCTTTGGCTTTGATGAAACCTTTGCACCAATAAAAGACATTACTGATGCAAAAATATCACCTGCACTATTTATACCATCTGCTATCATTGCCTGACTTCTAGATAATACTCCTACGATTAATTTTATACATAATAAAATAAAATTAACAATGATTCCAAGCAATCCCACTTGCTTTATAATATCATCTTTATTTTTCATAAAATTCCTCATTTATTTACTTAATTCATTAATTCTAATAGTCACCTTTTCTATTAAATCGGTATATTTTGTTGCCTTCTCTTTTTCGGCTTCTATTAGTTTTTCTGGCGCTTTAGAAACAAAATTTTGGTTTGAAAGCATACTCTTAGCCCTATTTAGTTCTTTGTTATATAACTCAATTTCCTTAGTTAGTTTTTGAATTTCAGCATCCTTATCAATTGCACTAGATAAGTCTACATATATACTTATATTATTAAAATGTAAAACTCTATCTTCCAAATTAATTGAATTCTTATTAATAAATTCCATTTTTCCTATATTTGCAAGTTTTAGCATATAACTAACACAACTTTGAATTTGATTTCTAACCTCATCATTTTCCACTAACAACTTTACATTTATTTTTTTTGAGGCCTCAATTCCTTCTTCTGAACGCATATTTCTTATTCCTTTTATAACTTGCATAACAGATTCAATAAGTTCAGATTCTGATTTAAAATCATAATCTATTAAATCAATTTTTTCTTGCATAATAGATTTAAAATTAGTTTTTAAATTACTATATATTTCCTCTGTTATATATGGCATGAATGGATGTAATAACTTTATAGAAGCAAGAAGTGTATAATTTAAAGTCCAAATTGCAGCCTCATAAGTGTCAGAATTTTCATCGTATAGTCTTGGTTTTACCATCTCTATATACCAATCACAAAAATCAAACCATATGAAATCATAAATATTTTGAAGTGCTATTCCAATTTCATATTTATCCATATTTTTATTTACTTTTTCCTGTAAGCTAGATAATTTTGTTAGTATCCACTTATCTTCTAAGGCAAAGTTATCAACACTTTCAACATTTAATTTGTTAACATACATATTTACAAATTTAGCAGCATTCCAAAGTTTATTTGCAAAATTTCTTGCAGCTTCCACTTTTTCCTCCATATATCTTATATCATTACCAGCAGATATATTTTGAATTAGAGAAAATCTTAATGCATCTGTTCCGTACTTATCTATTATTTCTAGTGGATCGACACCATTTCCTAAGGATTTTGACATTTTTCTTCCCTTTGAATCTCTAACAAGACCATGAACATATACAGTATCAAAAGGTATCTTTCCTGTATAATGAATTCCCGAGAATATCATTTTACTTACCCAAAATGTTATAATATCATAACCCGTTACAAGCATAGAGGTAGGATAAAAATATTCATATTCTTCTGTTTTCTTAGGCCATCCTAATATAGAAAAAGGCCACAACGCAGAACTAAACCAAGTATCTAGAGTATCCTCATCTTGTGTTAAATGCCCTCCACACTCACATGTTTTTGGATCATCCTTTGATACTGTTATTTTATTACACTTATCACAATAATATGCAGGTATTCTATGTCCCCACCATAACTGTCTAGAAATACACCAATCTTCAATATTTTCCATCCAATTAAAATATGTTTTTTCGAATCTTTTTGGTACAAAGTTAATTTCACCATTTTTAACTGCCTCTATAGCAGGTTTTACAAGTTCCTTCATTTTAACAAACCACTGATTAGATATATATGGCTCAATTGTTGTGTGACAACGATAACATGAACCTACATTATGGTCATATGGTTCCTCTTTTATTAAATATCCATTTTCTTTTAAATCATGTACTATCTTTTTCCTTGCGTCATCACGTGTTAATCCGTTATATTGGAGTGCATTCTCATTCATTACTGCATCTTCATCCATTATTTTAATTATTTCTAAATTATGCCTTTGACCTACGCTAAAATCATTTGGATCATGAGCAGGAGTTATTTTTACAGCACCTGTTCCAAATTCCATATCTACATAATAATCAGCAATTATCTCTATATATCTATTTGTCAATGGTACACATACCCTTTTACCTATTAAATGTTTATACCTTTCATCACTTGGATTTACAGCAACAGCAGTGTCTCCTAACATGGTCTCAGGTCTTGTAGTTGCTACCACTATATATTCATTACTATTTTCTACAGGATATTTTATATGCCATAAAAATGATTTTTGTGGCTCATATTCAACTTCAGTTTCAGAAATCGAAGTTTTACAATTTGGGCACCAATTTACTATTCTTTCACCCTTGTATATTAAACCCTCATTATACAATCTCTCAAATACATCAACAACTGCCTCAGAACAACCAGAGTCCATAGTAAATCTTTCTTTTTCCCAATCACATGAACAGCCTAATTTTCTTAATTGATTTGTTATTTGACCGCCATAATCCTCTTTCCATTTCCAAGTTTCTTTTAAAAATTCATCTCTACCTATATCATGTTTACTCTTGCCTTCTTTTCTTAGTTTTTCTACTACTTTTACTTCAGTTGCAATACTTGCATGGTCAGTTCCAGGTATCCATAAAGTAGGTATACCTTTTAACCTATTATATCTAATAAATATATCTTGGATTGTGTTATCAAGTGCATGACCTATATGTAATTTTGCTGTTACATTTGGAGGAGGCATAACTATTACAAATGGCTTTTTGGACTTATCTATTTTTGCTTTAAAATATCCATTTTCCTCCCAAAATTTATATATTTTTCCTTCATTTTCCTTGTAATTAAATTTACTATCCATAAACTATTCCCCCTTTTACCTATTTAAAAGATAATAATTTGCAATAAGTGACAATATTGCTAACACTACTCCAATGATTTTTACAATAGTTACTTTAATATTTTCATTATCTTTATTCATTTTTAACCTTACTACCATCCTTGCATTAAAAATAAATAATACTGCAATTAATAATACAACAAGTGCTACAAATACTTCTATTTCTTTTAACATAATTACCACCAATTTTACTAAAATATAAAAATACAGCCACATTCCTTAAATATACAATTTAAGGACGAATGACTGTATTCGCGGTACCACCTTAATTCATATGTATAAATTACATATGCACTTAATTTACAATTTACCGATGTATTCACGGAGTATATCTACACAGATAACCTTCAATATACCAGCTCCAAAGCTACCTTCAAGTATGTTTACTTAAGAAATCTCACAGCTAAAAATTTCTCTCTCTCTAAAGCAACCTATACTCTACTCCTCTTCTTCAACGCATTTAATTAATTTTTCTAAAGTATAACATAACTTTAATTAAAATTCAATATTTAATTATAATTTTTATCAAACTATATTAAAAATATGTTAAAAATATATATTATATATGCTTTATACCCTAAAAAAGAAAAAGTGGTATTAAACCACCTTTTCAATCCTTAACTTATCAGTAATTAGTCTTGATTTTTGTTTACATTCAGGATCTATATCAATCCTGTGTTGAACAAACCTAGGTATCAAACCATTCTTTGATGCAACCAACGATTTTAAAATACTAGTTTTTTCTATAGCATCATTATATGGATAATATTTCCCTCCAATAATAGACGCAATTAATGTATCTTCCCAATAAATCCTATAGTCAATAGACATAACTATTCCTCCTCTAAAATTTTAAAGAATTTATTTTTTTACTAGATACATTATACCACTTTTGTTTTTTTATGTCAAATATAACGATATTTTTATTTATTTTTCTATTGATATTTTAAAATTATCGGTTGCTAGTTTACAACTTGTAGTATTAATGTAGTTTATTATATTTTCGCCCTCATCACTACTAATATTTTTTAAATATTTGTCTCTTACACATTTTTGAGGAATCCTACTTAATATAAACTGAGGTAAACTTTTAGACACTAATTTTATATTTGCAATACTTATCATTGGCATACCTTCTTTAATTGCTAGAGCAGTATTATCTACAAGAATTTTAGAAAAATATTTGTTTTCTATTCTTATGACTTCTATAACATTTAGCTCATTCCAAGATATAATCATCTTCACCTTTATCCCTCCTAACTTCTAAATCCTCAAGACCTAATTCATTAGCAATCATCTTTTTTCTTTCATTAAATACACTTGTAACAAATACTTTTAATTCTTCTGGTAACTTTGACTTAATTCTATCTTCAACATTTTTTAAAGCACAACCGTATATTTAAACTACTATTACATCTTTGTATAAATTCCATTTGTTCTGAACCTGTTTCTGCTATATTACATATTGTGTTTTGCCAATTTGCATCTTCGATAAAATCATCATCGATAATCCCACTTAACAATTTATCTAAATCATTATTTTCGACATTATATTCTCCATAATCTTCTTCCTCATAAGTATAATAAATCCTTGGATACTCTAAATCAATTCTTTTTTGAATTTTACTCGGATTACTAATTAAATTCTCCATCGCATCTTTTGGTAAATCTAGTAATAATGATTGTTCATTGTCAAACATAGGAGAAAGTCTAACATTTTTGCCATCATATAACACTGCACAATTTTCAGCATGTCTATCTGTAGATATTGCATATATATCAAATATAGCCATATTTAAGAAATCATTACAAAGCTTAACATAATCTTCCTTTGAAAATTCTCCATATTCTTTATAAAATGTTCTAAAACTCCTTATTGCATCTTTGATATGAATGTTTTGAGAGTCTCCTACATCATGCATTCTATTACTACAATCTAAAATATCCATCATAGATACAAGACATTCCTCTTTATCAAGTACATTCACAGATAATACTCCTTTTTTCCCCTTATATGTCACTAAATCATAGTGAGCTGTTGGAATATTTACTTGTTTTGCTAGCTCTTCAAATATTAATTCAGCATATGTAGAATATATTACACCTTCATCAAATAAATTTTCTGTTCGTATTAATATATCACCATCTTCTAATTCTAACCAATCCTTTTCCTTATTAGAAGCACCTCTGGGTTCAGGAATTTTACTTATTACATGTTCCTTTTCTAATTCATCAATATCTATATATCCATTTTCTTTTCTATATCTTTCTAGTTCACTAATTTTCATTGTTTCACCTCAAAATTTAATATACCATAAATTCTTATTATTGTGAAGTAAAATATACATTTTTAATAATAAAATACAAATGAGTGTGTATATCATAAAAACTACACACTCATTTGCATTACATTATTCTTGTTCTGGAGCTCCTACTGGACATACAGCTTGACATGCTCCACATTCAATACATTTTTCCTTATCAATTATATATCTTTCTTCCCCTTGTGAAATTGCTCCCACTGGGCATTCTAATTCACATGCTCCACATGAGATACACTTATCGGTAATTTTGTATGACATAAATGTCACCTCCTTAAATTCTTTGATATTACAATAATATTATTTATCCTTCCAATTTATTTCGTTTACGCTATATGTTTCAAAATACTCATCCTCTTTTGTTTCTCCAAATTTTATTTTTACTTTTAAACCCAAAATATCAATAGCTGTTACCTTGCCCTTTTCCTTACTAGATTTCAGTTCAACAATAGTACCAACTTTTGGGAGTTTCTCAAGATTTTTATGGTATGATTCCTCTTCATATTTTAAGCAACACATTAACTTTCCACAAGCTCCAGATAACTTTGACATATTTATCTGAAGTCCCTGGTCTTTTGCCATTTTAATTGTAACAGGATCAAAATTTTGCAAAAAAGTTCTACAACAAACTTCCTTTCCACACATTCCTAAACTTGGAAATTCCTTTACCTCATCTCTTGGACCAATTTGTCTTAATTCAATCCTAGATTTATATTTTGAAGCAAGTGTTTTTACTAAGTCTCTAAAATCTACTCTTTCCTCAGATATAAAATATATTATAATTTTAGATACATCTAATGTACATTCAGTTGCAAGTACCTTCATATTAAGTTTCTTATTTTTTACTTCTTTTCTGCAAAAAGATAAAATATCATTTGTTAACTTATCATTTTCTTTTTGTTTTTGTAAGTCTCTCTTTCCTACAGGTCTAATTTCTTTTGAGACTTTTTTTTCATTAGAGAAATTTTCGGATTTTAAGATTTTAACTACCCTTCCTATTTCTTCCCCTCTATCTGTTTTGGCAACAACACTATTACCAACAACAAACTTATATTTATTTGAACAAAAATAATAAAGTTTTCCAGTTTTTTTAAATCTAACTCCTATTATTATATCTTCCATTATTACTCCTTAAATATTATCTATGATATTTAAAATCATATTATCTATAACTATATCATAATTACCGTTATTTTTCAATCTAATTCTAGCTTTTTCAACAAATTTTACACAGAAATATTTTCCATTTTTATATAGCAAATGTTCTAGATATTCTAAGTATATACTCTCGTTAAAATTTATAGCAGAAAATTTAATTAAAGAATTTATTACATCTTTTTCTAATAAATATTTAAATATTTCATCTAACTCATTTAGCTTTTCTAATCGCTCATTACTTTCTAACTCTACTGCTTTGCCAATAGAACCATCTAGGAAATCAATGATATTCTCACCTAGATTATATCCTAAATTATTCAATAGATAACTTTTAAATTGAGCTTCGTCGATGTTTTGAAAAGATATTTGTGTTACTCTTGAAAGTATTGTTGTAAGAAAGGAGCTTACACTAGTTGCCACTAAAATTATAACCACATATTTAGGAGGTTCCTCTAACGTTTTTAATAACGTATTTTGAGCAGCTATATTTAATTTTTCAGCATCATCAATTATATATACTTTTTTAGAAGATGAAGCCGGAGCTACATATACGTCATCAATTATTTCTTTTCTTATCTGTTCTACTATTATATCTTTTTTTTCTTCACTTTTACTTATCAACTTAAAATCTGGACTAGAATTTAAATTTTCTACTTTTAGTATCTGCCTGGCAAATTCTAATGCAACTTGCTTTTTACCTATTCCACTAGTTCCAGAAAAAAGATATGCATGAGAAACATTATCATTTTTTAGCATATCTTTTAAAGTATCTACTTGTTTATGATGTCCTATTATATTCTCAAACATATCTTTCACCTATATTTTTCCTAATTTATTAAATGGCCATACCCTACAAATAACATACCCATTAACTTTATCAATAGGTACGCAGCCAAAATACCTAGAATCTTTACTTTGGTATCTATTATCCCCCATAACAAATACTGAATCTTGTGGAACAACTACATCTGAATAATTACCTATTTGATTTGTCATACCATCTTTTAAGTAATTTTCTTCCAGTTTTTGCCCATTTCTATATACGTAACCGTCACTACCTATAATAATATGGTCACCTGGAAGACCTATTACTCTCTTTATATAACTCATTTTTCCAATACCAACAAAGTCATATAAAAATAGGTCAATACCTTTACGATTTTTGTACTTTGCCATTGTATCTTGTTCATAAGTATCCACATTATCTTCAAGTGGTGCTTCAAATGTTATTATATCACCATAGTTTAAATCTCTTTTAAATATAGTTGTTCTTTGTATTAAAAGTCTTTCTCCCTCTTTAGTAGTTGGCAACATAGAAACTTGTTTTACTCCTGATATAGTACCAACAAAATAGTTCAAAAGTAAATAAATTATGTATGCAATAATAAAACAAATAACCCACTCTGATATTTCCTTTAATACCTTAACAAATATTCCATTTTTCTTAATATCATCTTTTTTTAATTCATTATTATTTTCTTCCATATATGTTAAATTGCTAAGCAATTTCCCCCTTTTACCTGACTAATTGAATTTTATCATAACTAACATCAAATTACAATACACTTACAAACTTATTTAATGTATATTTGCACCATTATCAAGCTCCCCAGGATTACTATCAATTGTTAATAATTTTACTACATCATAATCACCAGCAGCTAGTAACATTCCATTTGACATTATACCTCTAAGTTTTGCTGGTTTTAAATTTGTAACAACTACAACTTTTTTATTAAGTAACTCTTCCTCTTTATAATATTGTACAAGACCAGAAACTATAGTCCTTGTAGACTCCTCACCAACATCAACTTCAAGTTTATACAGTTTATCTGCTTTTTCTACTCTTGATACAGCCATAATTTGTCCTACTTTTAATTCAACTTTATCTAGTTCATCAATTGTAATGTATCCTTTTTCTTCTGCTTTAACTTCTTCCTTTTTTTCTATCTCTTTTTTTTCTTCTTCCACTTTAAAAAACTCCTTATTATATTCTATTCTTGGAAATAAATTATCACCTTTTCTTACTTTTATTCCATTTTCCATAAGACCAAATACCTTAATATCATCCCAGTTTGTAACTTTTTTCTTAGCACCTATATAATCAAATATCTTTGATGATGTTTCTACTAAATATGGTTGAATTAATATAGCTACAATTCTAATAGTTTCTATTAAATTATACAAAACTGTATTAAGTCTTTCTGTTTTTTCTTCCTTTGCAAGTATCCATGGCATTGATAAATCAATATATTTATTAGCTTTTGATATTATTTTCCAAATTTCAGCAAGTGCATCATTTATCTTATAATCATCCATATATTTTTCAACATTTTTTACAGAATCATCTATCACGTTCTTTAGATCATCATCTATCTGTTCTGTAACATTACAATTTTTTATTATACCATCATTATATTTTTCTACCATTGCAGTTACACGACTTACTAAATTTCCTAAATCATTCGAAAGGTCTGAATTAATTCTTTCAACAAATAATTCCTCTGAAAAATTACCATCACTTCCAAACATTACTTCTCTTGCTAAATAGTATCTTAATGCATCCACGCTTGTTTTTTCAATATACACCCTAGGATCTTTGTAATTTCCAAAAGATTTAGATATTTTGTTACCATCTACTACAAGCCATCCATGTCCAAATATTTTCTTTGGAAGTGGTAGATCTAAAGCCATAAGTATAGCAGGCCATATAATTGAATGGAACCTAAATATTTCTTTACCTACCAAATGAAAATCTGCTGGCCAATATTTTTGCATCAAACTATCATCATCAGACATATAACCTAAAGCAGTGATATAATTTGTTAATGCATCAAGCCAAACATATACCGTATGTTTAGGATCAGATAACACTCTAATTCCCCAATTTATAGTTGTTCTTGTAATACATAAATCTTCCAAACCTTTATCAAAGAAATTCTTAATCATTTCATTTTTTCTCTTTTCAGGTTCTAAGAATTCAGGATGTTCCTCATAGTATTTAAGTAATTTATCCTTGTATTTTGTAAGTTTAAAAAAATAGCTTTCTTCTTTTACTTCCTTTACCTGCCTGCCACAATCTGGACACTTTCCATCAGCAGCTTGAGTATCAGTCCAAAAGGATTCACAAGGTGTACAATATAGCCCTTTATATTCCCCTTTATATATATCACCTTTATTTAATAATTTTTCAAATATCTGCTGAACAGCTTTTATATGGTACTCATCAGTTGTTCTCATATATTTATCATATGAAATATTCAATACTTTCCACAATTGTTTTGCCTTTGAAGAGTTTTGATCTACATATTGCCTTGGAGTTATATTTGCCTCTTTAGCCTTTTCCTCAATTTTTTGACCATGCTCATCTGTACCAGTCATAAAAAACACATCATACCCTCTAAGACGCTTATATCTAGCAATGATATCAGCCATTACAGTACAATAACATGTACCAACATGAAATGTTCCACTTGGATAATATATTGGTGTTGTTATATAATATTTTTTACTCATTTTTACCCCCTTAACTAAATGAAACTATTGCATTAGCTATAGCTGTAGTTTCTATATGTGATATACTAATATCAACTTGAATATTCTCTTTTTCTACCAATTCTAATATCTCTTTTTTTAAAAAAACTACCTTGGGTCTTCTACTTAATTCCTTTACATTTAAAATCTCTAAATCTAAAAAATCCATGTTAACATTATTTTGAATAAGTATTTTAGACATAGCTTTATATATTGCCTCTTTTGCTGCAAATCTGCCAGCATATCTTTGATACTTCATATCAGATTTTATTGCATCAATATCCTCTATTTCATTTTGTGTATAAATGTTTTCTTTAAATCCTTTAGTATTTTCTACTGCGTTTTTAATTCTACCTACTTCTATTATATCTGTACCACAATACATATTTTCACCTTCCTAAATGCTATTATCCATTTTATTTTCAATTTTATGCTTCATCCATCTTCCAACTAAATATATTGGGTAACTTGTCACCCCTAAAATCATTAAACATGTTATAATTGGGGCAAGCCAATGCTGTCTAAAATTAAATATACTTGAAAGTAATGAAATCCCACTAAATAATATATTTACAACATATGTAAGCATTAATACAAGATTAAATCTATCCTGTCCACTTGCCCTAACAAAATCATAATACTCCAAGTATTCTTTATGTACTTCCTCAAATAATTCTTTGAGTCTAAACGCCTTTATCCAATTTTGCCATATTTCCATTCCATTTTCAGAATTTGTTATTTGACTAAACCAACTAAAATGTGTAAATTTATTAAATCTATTATTTAATTTTCTTGCCATAGATTTATCTTTCTTTGCCAAATCTTGGGAAAAATTAATAAGCATAATCCTTTGATAAGCAGCTAAAAGAAACATATACATATATTTCTTTTCAAAATTATATGGCATTTTAGTTATATTATAATTTTCCTTATCAGAAACCAAAACTACTCCACTTTCTTTTGTAAATCCAAACATAGAATACTGCCATCTAGAATACATGTTATCATCTAAACTCTTACAGTTTTTATTGAAGATAGCACTATTTTTACTGCCCAGAACATACTGAAATTTTAAAAAATCATTTTTTATTTTTTCAAAATCTTTCTCGTTCTTCCAATCATCAATACACGCATACGAATACGTAAACATTTTATCATAATACATTTTTTCAATATCTTTTGTTTCAAATCCAGATATTATCGAATTAATGAACATAGCGATATTTTCTATTTTATCAATATTCCTTGCCTTCATTTTAGAAATATCAGATAAATTTAAAATTCCTCTTGGAGTTAATTTTCTAAAACTACAATTAAAATCTAGTAATGTATTAAAATCTATAAATTCATCGGTTTCTTCTATCTCCGTTTTTATATCCAAAAAGCATATTCCACCTTTAAAAACAATTAATTTAATACTAGAAATATCAAAATTAATAGTATTATAATGTCTATTAGTTGATATTGTGCCATTTTTTATATTTGAAAGTTGATATTCAAAAGTAACACAAGAAAGTTTAGAAATATTATTTACTTTCTTTTTCAAGCTCATTAATTTAAATTGCTTTTGATATTGGCTTGTCCAAAACAAAGTTGGAAACAAAAACCTTTTCATATAAGGTAAAAAGAAATCATAAGATTCTTTATCAGTATCATAATTGTGAACATATAATGTCCAATCTTTAGGATGACCTAATATAGAGCCTAAGAAACCATTATATTCCTTTTCTTCTACTACAAAAGGATATATAAAATGTGTATATTGATACTTTACATTTAATGACATATTACCACCCCAAAATGATCACATAAAATTCTAGCAGAGATTTTACTTTTAAAGATAATTATAACATTTAATACTGTAAAATTCAACATAAAAAGTAAATTCTACTCAATCATAACTATTTTTATCTAATTAATACAAGAATAACAATAATTTCCAATATATTATACATTAAATTTAAATAATATTCAACGGAAAAAGTAAGTTAATTTAAAGATATCTATAGCACTTGCATAATAATTAATTTAATATTTTTTTGTTTATTAATCTAATTTTAATACAAAAAATTTCAAAATTTAATTTATAAGTTATTTGAATTTACCTTTGTATTATTAAAGTATAATATATAACAGTTTTATTATGTTTTATGTAAAATTATATGCATTTTTTTATTATTTTTATTGATTTTGATAAAAAAATATGTTATAATTTAATTGTAACTAATACACGGGAATTTGACAGTTAATTGAATCAAAAATTGATGTAAGCACTGATAATGCTTAATTTTTTTGTCAAATTTGCAC
>CAKOYA010000025.1 GCA_934130325.1 uncultured Clostridia bacterium | reverse complement strand
AATTTTTAAATTCATCTCCATTTACTTAGTCTCTGCCTTTTTTAGAATTTTTTACCCCAACTATTGACAAAGAACCTGAAATACAACAAAATGTATTTTTTTAATAAAGTACATATAATATTTATAATTTACTAAATCATATTAAAAATTATTAACTATTTATTCTTGAATATTTCATACCACATTTTTACTACGTTTTCAGGATAATATCTTGCAACTTTCTCATGCGCCTCTTTACCAATCTTTACTCTTAATTCCTTACTATTTAATAATTCATCAATTCTTTTTGACATAGCAGATATATTTCTATCAGGTACAATAAATCCTGTTTTTTCATTATCTATTATTTCTCTTGGCCCCACATCTACATCAAATGCTACACATGGTACCCCATAATTCATAGCTTCACAAAGTGCTAATGAAAAACTCTCACTTTTAGAAGTTAATACAAATATATCAGATTTTAATAACTCTTCTTTTATTTTATCTGAATCCAAGCGTCCAGTTAATATGACACTTTTTTCCAATTCATATTTCTTTATTAATTCCTCAAGTTCCTGTCTTTGACTACCTTCTCCAATAATCTTTAAAGTCATCCCATGGTATTTTATAATAGCAGAAAACATAATTATAAGAGTTTTAAAATCTTTAACCTCTTCTAACCTACCTATGCTAATCATTTGTCCATTATCTAAGCTAGAAATCTCACCGGTTGTATTTTTGTCAATCATATTAGGAATAACTACAACTTTTGTATTAAGATTATACTTTTCTAACCATTTTATATATAATTCTTTAGCTTGTTTTGTCATTACTACTAAATAATCTATATTTTTGAATGCTTTTTTACATTTCTTTAAATACTTAGGATCATTTATATATGAATGTTCCTGTGATATTGTTATAATATCATCTCTAGTTATTTGTTTTGAAAATTCAATTCTAGATGAAATTAAAATATCCGTATTAATATTTTGTATTACCTTCTTTAATCCAAAATATTTCATATATATCATTTTAATTCCTTTTTTTATTTCCCTAAACAAACCTTTTATATTAAATTTTGATAAATTATTCTTTAATTCTTCTCTATTAGGTCCATAAGGAAAAATAAATTTTACTTTTATTCTGTCATCTAATTTATAAAAAGATTTAGATTCAACTATATCATATAATGATATTATCTCTACCTCATAATCTGAAACTAAGTTATTTGCTAGAGTCGTTACTTGTTTTTCTATTCCTCCATAGTTTAAATGCAACATTAAAAATGTTATCTTTTTCATATACAATCACTCCCATATAATAGAATTTTAACACTTGTATTAATAAAAATCAATATCTTAATATTTTATTTAAGTATTGACCAGGTTAATTATATATTATATACTTACTTTAAAATTAATAATATTGGAGGTAAAAATGATAAAGTATTTTAAAGAAAATTACAGAGTCTTACTAATATCTATTATTTATGGTCTAATCACATATAGCCTATATTTCAATCCACACTACGTACATGATTCATATAGAATATATAACTTTGGATTCTTGCAAAACTTAAACGGCTTTTGTTCGCAAGGAAGACTAATATCAATGTATTTTAATATATTATTTAACTTTTTAAATATTAGCCCAAAAGTTGGACAAATGATATCTATGTTTCTTACAATTGTATTTTTAGCATTATCTTGTACTTTAACGTACTCATCAGTTATCAAAAGATTACAAAGAAAATTTAAAATAAATACAAAAAATAAAATAATTATACTAATTGCAAGTATTACTCTTTTTTTTAATGTATATATAACAGAATGGATGATGTTTTTTGAAAGTTGTATAATAGCTCTTGGTTGTTTCTTATCTATTTTAGGTATGTACTGTCTCTTAGAATTAAAGGGTAGTTACAAGAAATACGTATTATCATCTTTATGCTTCATACTAGGTATATTTTGCTACCAAGCAAGCATAGCATTGGGTGGTAGTATTTTAGTATTACTTACTATTTTAGAAAATAAGGATAAAAAGTTGATATATATTATCAAGAAAGTATTAATTAACATGATTCCCTATGCTTTAGCCCTATTAAGTAATTTCATATTTATCAAATTAGTTAATATGCATAATACAAATGACATTAGATTAACAGGAAACATTGATATACTATACAATTTAAAATTTTCTATAGTACAAATTAATTGGTACTTTATTAATATGTTTAATTTTCCAACTAAATATATTTTCGCTATAATTATCATAATTACTTTTATTTATTATATACTCAATGTTATTAGATATAAACAGAATACATTACAGATATTATTTATTTTAACTTCACTATTTTCATTATGGTTTTTAAGTATTTTACCAATACTTGCTATGCCAAGTGACAGCATTTATTTTATGTCAAGAAGTGTACCATATATTGCATCCTTATTTCCGTTTCTGCTAATATCTATATATCTATTTAATAATGATTATTTAAAGAATAAACTACTACCTATAATACTAATAATATATACTATAATATCTACATTATCAATTATAAAGGTAACATGCGAATGCTTAAAAAATAATATACAAGATATAAATATTGCTAAAACTATTCAAAATGAAATAAACAAATACGAAAGTACCTCAAATAATACAATAGATACAATTATACTAGTTCCTGACAATAAAATTTCACTTACTGAAAAAAATATTCCATATTATGGTGACAATACTGTTAGAGCTATGATTAATGATTATTCTGTTGTAGAAATAATGTACTTTGTAAGTAAAAGAAATTATAGTGTACAGATAGAATATACAGACAAAAAAATTGAATTATTTGGTAATTTGGAATGGGATAGCTTTTCAATAGACCAACTTAAATTTGAGAATAACACCTTATTTTTAGTTATATATTAAACAGTTCTATATAACAGAAAGTGATATGAATCGATCATATCACTTTCTTATATTTTACAATTAGAATAACTTTCTTAATTTCAAATTATTTTAATCTACTTTTTAATTTATATTTAGAGCATACTTTATTTATCAAATTATTAAACAAATCAAATCCATTTATAGTACATACCAAAAATATAGGTACATAATTTACTAAATACCTAGAACTGCTCTCCCAAATAAGGAAGAAAACAAACATTCCAAAAATAGCAATATGAGTAACACTAATAATATTTTTCTTAGTAATAACATGACCTAAAGATGATACTAAAAACATGAAATACATAACTAAACTCATACTTATATTTTCGTTAAACATATATCTAACATTTTTTCCGTCTGAATGAAAAAGACTTGAAAATATATTCTCTTTTGTAACAAATGGATTTTCTCTTAAAAATGCTGGGGCATAATAAGTTCCATCGCTCCATACAAATAATGCCTTATCATATAAAAACAATAAATAATTTTTTATTCCGTATTTTTTAAATATTATATTTTTAATTTCTTCAATATTTGCAGCTTTTCTATCACTTACATTATCATAAGAAAGAGTTAAATCATATGCATCTTTTGAATACGAACCTATAAAATCTCTACCGTCTATACCTGACTCTCTTCTTCCTAATCCCATCATTATCCAATGAGTATAAGGAATCAATTTATCATTATTTGATACATCAAAGTTAAATACTGGTAATCTATATTCAAATACGGTATATAGTCCATTAAATAATAAAATAACAATTAGCATTACTAAAATCTGCTTAAAATATTCCTTAAATTTATATCTCATTATTATATCAATACCAATAGCAATAAGCATTATTATACATGTGAATTTTATTTTTATTGAAATAACCGTAATCATTCCTAAAATTGCAAATAGAATTATACTTTTTACATCATTTTTATTTTCGTTTTTCCTATCTTTTATAAATATAGAATATACATACAACATAGCTATTGGAAACATCATTGAAGCTGTATCAGTATACAATATAGGTAAATAGTTAAAAAATGGAACCGTAAGTAGTACTAACACTAAACTAAATATTGCCTTTTTATTATCATACAAATTCCTTATTGTTAAATACAAAAATATAACACTAATATCCACTAATATCAAATTTACTCCAACCATTGCACCTAGTGAATGTTCAATTAAACCAAAAAAGTTCAAAACCTTAAATAATAAAATTTCAAAGTACAACATACCATAATTATTAGCAAATTTTTCAAAATATGAATAGTCAATAGAGTTGAAATCACCCTTTACATATGCTAATGCTGAAGAATAAATATCTTTCCAATCCCAAGCTGGAGAAGATTTAAGATAATATATACACAATACTTGTAAAACTAGGATTATAAAACCAATAATTCCACTAATAATTATTTCACGTTTCAAACTTATTTCTTTCATTTTATTATTCAAACAAAAATAAATTATTGCTAAAATTACTAACATAACTAAAAAAGATATTATTGACACATATACTTTTTCTTGATAAATTAAACTTTTATTAAAAAACAAAGTTCCTAAAAATATGGCTAAAAACGTAATTATAAATATATAATTAAATATATAGTATAGGTATTTTTTCATTACATCACTCCATTACTTCAATATTCTTGTAAAGAATATGTTATCTTCATCATAAGGTGCTACAAAATTTTTGATAAAATTATCACATTCTTTTCCTTCAAATTCAGAAAATGTAAAATATGAATCATTAAAATTAGTAGTATGTGATATTAAATTTTTAAATGTATACTTAAAAGAACGGTAAAATTCATTAAAGTTAGTTCCAAATGCCACTAGCAAAATAAAATATAAGCAATAGATTCTTTTTTTGTTATCATTTGAATCCATAAATTTTAAAATTTCTACATACAATAGTACTAATATTGGTATTGTAGCTCTATTTCCTAAATCTAATCCTGTTCCTAAATAAAATAATGGAAGTATTGCAAATATTCCAAAATAAGCCAACACTCTTCTTCTATTTTCCTTATTAATAATAACTGCATATATTCCAAATTCCAAAATTAAATAAAGCACATACATTAATATTGATCTTCCTAAATTTCCATTTTTTAATGCCCTTATCAAAACTAATCCTTTTTCACTAGAGTTTTGTAAAAACAATAATCCAATAGGAATAATAGCAAGAATTGTAATTATATTTTGAATGGATAAAACTTTTTTAATTCTATCAACATTTATTATTTTTTCTAAATTATACCCAAACAAGACTGTAATTGCCATCCAAATCGCCAAACCCAATACTGGAAATGGAGAATATGGAACTAGTAATGCTAGTATTACACCCAAATTTTCAAATTTTTCTTCATTTACCATCAACATAGTTGCTATCCAAGCTGGTATAGATTGATTAAATACCCAAAATAGTTGAGTTATAAATGTAGACATACAATAATTACCATTAGCAGTATCTATATGGATAACTCCTATCAGATCAACAGGTTGTCCATTTATCAAACAAACTATTAATTGAGTTATAATGTCTAAACCACCAAATGCCACAAATACTAATAAGTACTTTATTTTAATATTATTAAGCTTTCTAAAAACCAAATAAAAGAATAAAGTTGTACCTATAATTTGCCACATTAACATAAAAATACTTGCAATTTTAAATCCAAGGACTTTTCCAACTAAGGCACCTGGTAGCCAATATGCGAAGTAATAACTTAAAACTCCAGTTTCACTTTCAATTCTTCCTTTTTCATACTCAAGTTTTGAATAATCGTATTTAACTGGCCAATCTCTATCAATAAGATCATGAAAAATTGCATTTCTTCCCTTATAATCCCAATTTTGGTAAAATATACCACCAGCACCAGATAATATATTAAGAAAAAGTATTATTAAGAAAATTATTGCAATATATTTTTTATTAAAAATTTTCTGATATTCCTCCACCGTTTTATATTTAAAATTTTTAAGTGATAGTACTAAAGCAATAATTATTGCCAAAATAGCTGGAATAGCTATATAAATTTTAAACCAAAACATAATTAATAAAACAATAGGAAACGCTAAATAAATATATGCACTTGAACATATAAATTTATCTAGCTTTTTATATTTACAATATTTTGAGTCTACAATACTATTCAAATTATTTTCCATTTTTCTATTTTCCTCCCTCGTACCAAATAACTATTTTTAGATAATCTTGCTAAATATATATCAGACTTTGAATCCGAAAAGAAATTAATTATTTTATAATTTTTTACTTCCTTATTAAGCCTCTTTACTTTTTCTTCTCCATAGCAATTATCACTGTTAAATATACCAGTATTAATTTCTACATTTGAAGCAATTAATTTAGTACATTTTATTTCTTTACAAATTGGTGACAATAAAAAAAATGGAGATGCGGAAATAATTACAATATCATTTTCCGCTCTATTTATAATTTCCATATTTATCTTTTTAAAATTTTTTTCCCAAAATTTTTCTATAATCTCATCAACATTTTTTATACCTTTTAGAAATGAAAAGAAAACTTGTTTAAATTCTAATTTACTTTTCTTACCAAATTTATAATAAATAAAATACATAAATTGCTTTGGAAAAAATCTAAATAATAATAAATTATTTTTTAAACAATATATATAAAAATCCAAAGTACTATCACCCATATATATAGTTTTATCAAAATCAAATACATCTATATTATACATATAAAAAGCTCCTAAATTAAATATATTATTCCAAACATAACTAATGAATACAACAATACTATTGTTAACAAGATCTTATCAGTAAACAGTACATCCACAGGATCTCCAAATGAGTCACCTTCAATATCTAGACTATACTTCATTAAAATAATCATTACTATTGGAACAGACCATACTAGATAATTATGGTTTAAACTAGCTACAATAGCAGGATCAACACACCATAATGAATAAAACACAATACATAATGCTTCACAAACATACATATTCTTATCTAAGAATGATTTAGTATAATATTTTAATACTTCTCTAGATTTATCCCCCTGTTTAATTATCTCATTTCTTCTTTTTCCAAGACCGATATAAAATGAACCAGAAATAACTGTCAAATATAACCAATTAGATAATTCAATATTATTTATAATTGCACCGTAAAGTACTCTAATAAAAAAGCCAGATACTAAAATTACTATATCAATAATAGGCTTTTTCTTTAATGATACCGAATAAGCTATATTTAATAATAGATATAATGCTATTAATAACATTGCTATTAAATTTTTTGTTATGTAAAAATTAATAGCAAATGATATTATTAATAACACGACACCCAAAACTATACCTTCACTCTTTTTAACAGTACCAGATGCTAATGGTCTTTTTTTCTTTATAGGGTGTTTTCTATCATTTTCAATATCTTTCATATCATTTATAATATATACTACAGACGAAATAAATGAAAATGCAAAAAATGCTAAAATACACGAAATTATTTTATTTTTATCAAACAACTCTCTGCTAAAAATTAATGGTAGAAAAACCAATAAATTTTTAAACCAATGTTTCACCCTTATTAATTTTATATACTCTTTTATTTTATTCATAATTACTCCTAATATCCAATCCAATTATTATAAAAGAAATTTTTCATATCTTCTTTGTATTCTACAAGTTTATAGTTTAATTTATTATCATTTAAATTATACAATATTCCAAATCTTGATTTATCTATTAAACCTAATTCTACAGAGGTATTTTCATTTGAAATTCTTTTTACTTCCTCTATTATATTAATAGAAATCCTTAAATCATTAACACGCCATTTAATAAACATCAAATTATTAACTATAATAAGAATTGTTAATAAAGCACCTATAAACAAATTAATAAATCTTAGTTGTTTTATACTAACATTATTGTTATTATAGAAAATTACAAATAATGCTATTACAGGCAACAGCCACAATTGAGGCGAATACCTAGCCCACCATGCTTCATCAAGTATTAAGGTAGTCAAAACAATTGCAACTAAAATTGTCATACAATACAAAAAAACATTACCTTGCTTTTTGTATAAAATGTACATACCTACACAAATTACAAATATTGAGATTATAACTATTCCGCTATAATATACTCCGAATCCACCAATTCTTAAATCTGGTATCGATATATTATTTTTCTCACTATCACTAACACTAAAAGGTACCTTTAATTGAGGTTCATCTCCAGAATAATAAGTAACATTCTCAGAACGTGAAAAAACTGATTCAAACAATTTAATAAATCTATTCTTTTCTCCAAATGATTTAGGTTGCATTGTTGTTATAATATCAACTTTATCCTCACAAATTAATGGATATAAAGGACTTTTATGTTCAATCATATTTTTAACATATGTAGATTCACCTACAACAACTATTCCTACAACCACTATACTAGCAAATATTAAGGTTAACCTTAATATATTATTTTTCACTTCTTTCTCTTTTATATTTTTTCCTTTTATATATCTAAAAATCCATACTAAATAAAATGCAATGCAAAAAATTGCTTCAAAAAATATACCAGTAAATTTTACATTCATACAAAGTATAATAGATGCTGAAAGTCCTAACCATTTTTCGCATTCAGATATTTCTGTAAACTTTTTATCAGTGATACATATTAAAAACAGGATGGTCATATATATAAGTAATCCCATTATACCATCTACATAATAAGAAGACAATTGTGCGCACGTTATAGGATTAAAGACAAGTAGTACAGCTATTACACCTGAAAATATAAAATTTAAATGCCTTTCATAAAGATATGAAAATGCTAAACAACATAAAGAAATCATAAGTAAGAATATTAAGCATTTTCCAGATTCAATGTTATTTGTTAAGGCATACATAGAGGCAGCAAAATTCCATGTCATCTTAGGATAATGATCCATCCATAAGGAACTTTTCTGATCAGCCATATCTAAATTATTTTCTAAATTAAAATCATATGAACTTTCATAAACTGGATTCCATCCTTCTTTAATAGCACCTATAGCAGTTTTATGATAATAATTTCCATCACAAGTCATATCTAAGAAAAGACCTGCTATTAATGTGCATACAATTACTATTATACTAACAAATATAATTTCTAAAATGATCTTTACAATTTTTTCTTTCAAGATATCTCTTCTCAAAAATAAAAATATTAAAATAGATGTTATAATTGATATAATAACATTTAATGAAGACATTTTAACATTTGCAAATTGTAAAAAAGTAGTAATGCAAATATTTGATATAATAAATGTTAAAATTAAAATACCAATATCCCAGCAAAAAGTAACAACATCTTTTTTGTTTTTCATAAATTTACCAATCCCCTCTTTAATAAAATATATACCGATGATAAAAGTTAATCTACATTAATTTTTTTATCTATTATATATTGAGGTCTTTTTTTCGCTTCATCATATATTTTTCCAATATATTCAGCAATTATCCAAATCGAAAGTAATTGAATACCAGCAAAAAAAGTAATTGCTACCATAATAGATGTCCATCCAGCTGTTAAATTTCCAAACTTAAAAATATAGGAAACTATCGAATATACTAATATTAAAAATGAAATTATTATTGAAACTATTCCTAAAGCACCAACTATATTTAGCGGTTTAGTAGAAAAACCTATTATACCATCAGAAGCTAATTTAAGCATTTTCTTTAAAGGATATTTTGTCTTACCAGCAAATCTTTCTTGCCTTTCATATTCATATGCATATTGTTTAAAGCCAACCCAGCTAAACAGTCCTCTTAAGAACTTATTGTGCTCTGGTAAAGAATTAATAACCTCTACTACCTTTCTATCTACAAGTCTAAAATCTCCAGTATTTTTAGGTATCTCTACATCAGATAACGCATTTAATGTCTTATAAAACATACTTGCTGTCATCAATTTAAAAGCAGACTCACCTTTTCTAGTTTTTCTCTTGCCATAAATTACTTCATTTCCTTCTTCCCAAAGTTTTAACATTTCAGGTATCAACTCGGGTGGATCTTGCAAATCTGCATCAATTATTACTATAGCATCACCTGTAACATACTTTAAACCTGCAGTTACTGCACACTGATGTCCGAAATTTCTTGCAAATGATAAAACTTTTACGTTTTTATCAACTTTTGCTATTCCCTCTAATATTTCTAATGTCTTATCTCTACTACCATCATTTACAAATATCAATTCATAACTATAATCTTTAATTTTATTACATACATTTTTTAATCTATTATAACATTCCTCTGCTACTTCTTCTTCATAATACATTGGTACAACTATTGATACTTTTTTATCCATACTATTCCTCCTTATTTTTAAATACAAAAATTTTACTCATAAAATAGTTTGCAATAATAACTAACACGTTAGAAACTATCTTTACTACTAAATCATTAATATTTAAAATGCTAATTCCAAGATACATTATAGCTATATCTAATACTAGTGACAGTACTCTTGCCATAAAAAACGATGATATTTCTACAAGAAGTTCCTTTTTTGTATTAGTATTACTTTCAAACACATACAACTTATTGGTTACATAAGCAAATATAACAGAACCAATCCACGCAATAACATTACTAAACATATAGTCAATTTTTAAAGCTTTTGCAAGCACCGTATATATAATAATATTAGTAAATGTTGTTAAAGCCCCAAAAAATAAATACAAAATTGCTTCTCTATAATTATCATATATTGATATTAAAGGGGTAAATATTTTAAATTTTCTAAATAGATTTACAAAAGAATCTATAAAATTATTTTTATCTTTCTTCATTTGGTATCCCCCTGATTCTATTTATAATCCTTTTCTTTCTTATATTTATACTAACACAAATATCAACTATTTTCAACATAAATCTCATATTATGCCTTCTAAAAAAAAGTTTTGCTTTTTCTGGTTTGCTTGCCCAAGTCGCATCATAACGATGTACCATACATGAATTTTCAGTAAATTTATTATCTTGGTAATCGTAACTTAAAGGATAAAAATACTCCCTAGGATATACAGCTACTTGTCCGTCATAAAATTTTTGAATTCCCTGCTCCTCTTTCTTAAAACCTAACGGTTCTAACATTTTTGTAATTTGTCTTGGAATAGACATAGCATAAATATCCTCTATATCAAACTTATCTAAATGGTCATATTGTGATATTAAATCATCAATAAATTTATTATGAGGAGTTTTAGCACCTATAACAGCCGCATTAACAAGTCCTGAATCTTCTACACCAAGGAAACATTCATTTTCTACAACACTTGATATGTCATTTATTATTTCCATATCAGTATCTAAATATATTCCACCATATTCCGATAAAGCTTTTAGTCTTGCATAATCAGATACAAAAGCCCATTTACGATTTTCATAAGCTTGCTTAACAAATATATTTTGATTAAAATCAAAATTTTCTTCATTCCATAACATAACCTTATAATCGGGTAAAAACTTTTTCCAACTTTCCATACATTTAATAGCTAATTTAGAAAGTGGTCTTGGACCAAACCAACAATAATGTATAATCTTTACAGCTCTATTTTCTTTCACTTTATTCCCCCTCAATTATATTTTTAGTTGTATATCTAATTGCAAAATATCTATAATACAAACTCTTAGTAAGAAATATTGAGAGTAATTTATATTCCTTTTTTCTTATAGCTTTATGTAAAAACTTACTCCCTAATCTTTTTATATTCCTCTGTGAGTTTATAAGTGCGTTAAAATACAAATTATTAGAAAACCTTCTTTCTAAATTTTGTATTCTAAAGCAAAATTCTTTTATTAGATTTTTTTTGTTTTCAGATAACATTATCTTTTCCAATAATTCTTCATAAAATCTTCTTGTATATATCATATATTCAAATTTTTGACATTCCCTATCAGATAAATTAAGTGTTTTTATTCTATCACAAACAAGTTCTAATGCATTAATCAAATTAAGTTGATTTATTCCAAATTTTTCATTCATAACAGATTCATCATTTTGTACGTAATTATATAACATTTCAGGAAGATAAGAAATTTTTTTTGCTTTAAGATATATATATGGAATTGTCGCCAAATCTTCATAGTTTATATCTTCAGGAAATTCAACATTATCAAACAATTCCCTTCTTATTATTTTATTACAACAAGAGGGCAAAATCATTGTATCAAAACATCCTATATTATCTTCAACTATTTTAATATTTTTAGCTTCAACTCTAAAGCAATTATCTTTTTCAACATTTTTTATATCACATATTACAATATCAGATCTTTCTTCTTTTATCTTTTCAAACATATTAACGTACATATTTTCATCAATATAATCATCTGAATCAACAAAATTTATATATTTTCCCCTTGCCTTAGCAACTCCTAAATTTCTTGTTGCTCCTCTTCCTTTATTTTTTTGTGAAATATATACGATTAAATTACCATAATCAACTAAATATTTTTTAATCAGTTCTTCTATATTTCCACAAGAGCCATCATTAATTACTATTATCTCAGATTTTGCACTATTTTTTTGTACAGCATCTATGACCGATTTAATACACCTTTCAAAATACTTCTCTGTGTTATATACTGGAATTATAACAGAAAGTAATATATCTTCATTCATAATTTAAACCTACCCATTAATAAACTCATCTAATAATTTATTTGATAAGATATCATAATCTTTTTTCCATTCTTTATAAAGATTAATTATTTCTTGTTTTTTATCTAAACATACCTTTATTTTCTCATATATCTCATCTATATCATCCTCAGATTTTACTATTAAGTACTCTTCTAGTTTTGAGTCTTTAAAATATGAGTGATTATTTCCTGTAATACAAGGTACACCAAGTTCTAAGCTTTCAAGTGGGATAACTGGAGAACATTCTGTAAATGTGACATATAAATTAACATCATTTAAAGCCATTCTATTTAAAAGTTCTTGTCTTTTTAAATATCCCAATTTTTCATCATTTATTGTTAAATTGATAGTATGACAAAATTCCTTAATTAAATTAGTTGTTGGAATTACATCCACTACTGAATTTTTAATCATTGATGCGGCACTTAACTGATTTGCAGTATTTTTTCCCCATCTATCTCCTGCTGCATATGACCCCAAATATATTTTATCTTTTTCCTTTTTAAATGACTCAGTATTTGTTATTTTTATTTTACTTACATTATTTGTCACAAAAAATGCATTGTATCCTTTAGCTTTATAAAATTTTGCCATGCTTTCTTTAAAAAATCCAACAGTATCAACTAGTTTTCTATCCATAAGTTCCATTATACCATATAAAAAATATGATTCATCCCTTTCAACAAACATTGCATGAGAACCATGCCACAAAAACTTTACTTTTATACTATCTGATTTTTCTTTTATTTTTTCTACAATATTTTTCCAACCAAATGTAATCGAACTAAATATAACGTACTTAGGATTAGCATCTATTATAGCATCAACTATAAAATTTGCTTGTTTTTCATTTAATATTTCCTTCATTGCAACAGTGTTTTCAAACAAATCTTTTGTTGAATTCATAATTCCCAAACATTCAGGATTATATATTGCAAACCCATCTTTTCCTTTAAATGAATTTATTTTTTCTACTATTTCCTCTGTTTCTTTTTTAGGATAAAAGAAAATATTTTTTACTTTTTTAAAGTGTCTTGACATTTTATCACCCATAATTTACATTTCTAAAAAAGATTGCACACTTTTTTTACTACGAATATCATAATCTTTTTTCCAAGAATTATATAACTCAAATATTCTATCTTTATTCTTTAAGGCATATTCTATCTTTTCATATATTGCTATTACATCATCTTCTCTTGAAACAACTAAATATTTTTCAAGTTCTGTTCCCTTAAAATAATGATGGTTATCTCCAGTTAAACATATAGTTCCACACTCCATGCTCTCTATCGGAAGCATAGGTGCACATTCAGAAAATGTAACATACAAATTAATATCATTGCTTGCCATCCTTTTTAACAGTTCTTCCCTTTTTACACCCTTACTTAGTCCTGTCATTTTTAAGCCTATTTTAGAAGCAAAAACTTGTCCCTCAAAATTTAATGGCACACTGTCAACAACAGCATTTTCTATTAAAGATGCACCTGCTATTTGGTTAAACATGTTCTTTCTCCAGTCCATACCAGCTGCATACAATCCAATTTTTGTATATTTTCTATTAATATTATTTTTTATACTTAACAATTCAGCTTTAACCGTATCATCTAATCTTACTGTATTTTGTATAAATGCTGTTTTAAATCCTTGAGAAATATAAAAATTAACTAGACTTTCTTTACATGTCCCAATTACATCAATTATACCACTTCTATGCAAATTTATTACTTTTAAATTTGTTTTCCAATTCATCACATCAACAAGTTGACCATTTATCTGAGAGTTACTACTATGCCAGAATAACTTAAGCTTTATATCGCTATTTAGTTCTTTTATTTTTTTTGCAAGATTATCAAATCCAAATTCAAAGGCACTAAATATTACTTGCTTTACGTTTAATTCAATAACCTTCCTTGCTATTAAATCAACTTGTGAAGGAGTATATGTTCCTTGCAAAGGTACCAAATTTTCAAAAAGTTCTTTTGTTGCACTAGTAACTCCCATCCATCTAGGATTATGAAAAATAATATACTCTGGCTTCATTTTTTTGTAATTTTCTAGAACTTTTGAAGCATTCAAAACAGATTCTTCAATTTTTTTAGGGTCCTCCATTTTTCCACTTGACTGCTTTTTTATATATCTCTTAGCTCCTATTTTATTTCTGAACGCATCAGTCAAAGTAAGAAGATATCTTAAAGCATACGGACCATGTTTTTTATATATTGAATATTTTGTCTTAGCAAATCTGCTAAGTTTATCACTTTTGTAAAATATAATTTTAGTATTTTCTGATATATTTTTTCCATGTCCTTCATAATCCAAAGGATAAAAATAATCATATGGATAAATATATATTTTTTTATCAATTACCATCAAGGAATTATATACTATACTAAAATCCTTTGAAAACACTTTAGAAAAAATTTCTGTTATATTTAAGTTTACGTTTTCTTCTATAGCATTAAGTAGACTTTTTAATACTTCACTATTTTTATTCTTATTCCAAATCACATTTGTAGCTATAGTATTTTCACTATCAAATCCTAAAAATATATCATTTTTAAAAAGATTACTTAAGTTTTCCCTTAATTCTATATGCCCATCTAAAATTAAGCCTCCCTCTAAATATGCGATATATATTCTTAAATAATCATTATATAGTTTTTCATTTTTCTTGATTGGAATGTTTTTCTCATATTCTTTTAAATCATCTTCAGATAAAATTTTAACGCTCGCATTAGGATTATACTTTTTTATACTCTTAATACACATATCTACATTTTTATTATGAAAAATAAATATTCTATTCATACTTCACCACTATTTTCTTTTTCCACCTTTTAGTACATTCATTACACCAGTTTTTTGTAACATATATATAAATCCACGATACAAACCAAAATTCCATAACTTATCCCTAAATTTTTGCATTCTAGTTCTGTCTTCTACCTCATCGGGGTTAAAATATGTTTGCTTATAATACTCATTAAACAAAACTAAATATCTTTCAGCAATTTCAATATTTTTACAAATACTTAATTCTACATTTGTACCATTGATTATCATAGAATTAAAACTACTATCCATTTGCTCTATCATATTTTCTATAGAAAAACCATTAATTACTTTTTGACGGCAAATATTCTCAAGATTTCCATCTTTCCTATTAATAATATCAATAATTGCCTCTTTATACTCTTTTATTTCGCTATCAGAATAATTATAATTATGCAAATCCTTTTCTATGCTTTGATATTTTTTTATAACTCTTCCACATGTATTATCTACTAGTTCTTTTTGACCACCAACGTCAGCGGTTACAACAGGTGTTCCCATAGCCAAAGATTCATAAGCAGTTAAGGTTAATCCCTCAGTTAAAGAACAAACAACCGTCACACTTGCCACTTTGTAATATGGCCTTAAGTCATCAATTTTCCCAACAATTTCAAAATATTCTTTAATATTGTACTCAGAAATTACTCTATCCATATCTTCTTTAGCTTTACCGTATCCTGCAGCAACGCAAATTATATCTTTTCTAGTTTTAACTATCTCTGCAATCACTCTAGCAAGAAATAAAGGTCTTTTTAAATACTCAAATCTATTAGGAAATAATATAACCTTTTTGCCAGCATATTTTTTCTTTAAATATTCATATTTAGGTATATCAGTATTTGGATTAAAATAATTAATATCTGTTCCAATATACGCAACCTCAATGTTATCTACACCTCTTTGCATTTTTCCTAACATTAATTCTTTTAAATAATTAGTACATGTATAGGTTTTATCTAGATATCTGCAAATAGCATTAGAATCTCGTGGATACGATCCATCTCTCCAACTCCAATCTTCTGCATGTAAATAATCAGTAAATATTACATCAGGATGTTTACATTTTAACCATGGAATTGAATAATACCCATAAAAACTATTACTCTCTAATACAATGTCCACATTACGAGATTTTATTAGATATGAGATAAATGGAGCCCATTCTTTTCTCTTTAAAAATGAAGTTAAATCAAAATATTCATCAACTACTTTTTCAAATGCCTGTCTATACATATATTCTCTAGGTTCTGTAGTTACCACAGTTATTTCATATCCTTTTTTCTTTAATCCTTTTAGTAAATTCAAATTAAAAATATCTGCTCCACCAACGACAGCCCATGGAAAAATACATAATAATCTCTTTTTTTCACCTTTTACATTAATCGGATTTTTTCCCCATTTAAATTCCTTAGGATATGTATCAAAAGAATAATCAGAAGATGCAGGAAATTGCAATGCTCCTACTTTCTTCTTTATATTTTTCGAGATTTTACCCATATATTTTTCTGCAAACTTATTTTTAGCTTTATTAGAATTAATACTATTAAGTCTTCCTGTATTTAGTCTTCTATACCAAAATCCATAAAAATTCATACGAATAGGTCTATATTTCCTAGCTAAAAATGACAACCACATATACCAATCTTCGTGTACACCTTTAGGTAATTTTGAGTATTCTCTTAATTCCAAAAATGCTGCTTTCCTTACAAATGATGCTACTGATATTATGTTTTCTTTTTTTTCTTTCATGGTATCAAATAATGGAGAATATAAATAATTTTTATCACCAAAAGTACAAATTGGTGTATAGGCAAATTTAAATTCAGGATTAGTTAACAAAGTAAAATATCCACATTCAAGCATTGTATTATCAATCAAATCGTCTGCATCTAAGCAAAATACAATATCAGCTTTACAATTTTCTACGCCAAAATATCTAGCAGCTGCTGGTCCCGCATTTTCTTTTCTTAAAACTTTTATTCTATTATCCATACTTTGTATGCTTTTTAACACCTCAGTAGTATTTTCTTTTGTACTTCCATCGTCTACAATGATCCATTCAAAGTATGGAAAAGTTTGATTTAAAATACTAATTGCTGTTTGTTTAATAAATTTATCTGCGTTATAATATGGAGTTATTATACTAATTAAAGGTTCACCTGAATTCAAAATTTTCCTACTAGTCAAAGTTTTACCCGGTTCAAAAGTAAAGTCAAAATTATCTTGTTCTTTCATAAATATATTTCTCCTTATTTTTGTTTATTTTTAGTTTTAAATATTTTTTTTAGCTTATTCCAATATATGTAACTTCTACTTGAATATATAGTATAAAGCTCTAAATTTAGTTTATCAATCTCATCTTGTTTATGTTTCAAAGCCACATCCTTTTCATTTACCACATTAGCATAATGTGAATTCATATATTCATATTTATTCTCTAATTCTCTATTTTTTTGTAAAAGTTCTATTCTTTTTTTCTCCTCTATATTTATATTTTCATAACATTTTTCAATTATTCTTAAATATTCAGATTCTATTTTAATATCTTCAAAATTATTGCTTGGAGAGTCTATGAAAAATATATTGTTATCTATATCAAGCCTTTTTCTTATCACATCGTAATTAGAGTTAAGAATTTTTACAATTTCTTCATTAGATAGATTATTTATATTCTCGGCCAACAATTTATTATCAACATCAATCATTAATCTTCCAGAAAAGTTCTCATCTATACATACATTTATATTTTTAGCATTTACTATTCCTTTTATTCCATCATAACCACTTATAACTGCAATTTTTTTCATAGCAACTGCTTCTAGTAAGCACCTATCTACTCCTATTACGCAATCACTATTTTCAATAAAATGCCTCACATCAGTCACTGGACCTTCAAAAATTACATTTTTTTCTATTTGTTTACTTTTTACATACTCAAGTAATTCACTTTTTTTATCACCATCACCAATTATAGTTAACTTACAGTCCCCTTTTTCCAAAAAGCATTTAAAAAAATCAATTGCCTGTTTAATAGAATTCATCTTTTCTTCTGAAAATCGTGATACTAATAAAAATTGATTAATTTTCTTTACTGGTTTATTAGAAAAAAATTCACTAAAATTTATGCTATTATGTATCACAGCTACCTTACTTTTATCCAAATGGAATTTTTTTACTACATAGTCCTTTGATGCTTGAGTAATAGTAATAATTTGCTTTGACATATTAAAAAACAATGGGAATAATTGTTTATATATAGAGTAATTTTGCATAAAGTATTCATATACATTAGAATTCTTTTCTTCATTTTCAAATGCTGTATATGTATTTTTATCCCGGTTTCTTGTCAGAAAATATAGATTAACTGCCCTCATAATGTAT
>CAKOYA010000024.1 GCA_934130325.1 uncultured Clostridia bacterium | reverse complement strand
GCTGATGAAGAGCTAATGTTTAGCATTGAAGCTTATGAAAAATCTATTAGAGATTATGAGTCCAGAAGAGTGGCTGACAGAGAAATTGCCATTAATGAAGGATTAAAACAAGGAATGGAACAAGGGATTAAACAGGGTATTAAGCAAGGTGTCAAACAAGGTGTTAAACAAGGTGTTAGACAAGGTGTTAGACAAGGTGTTAGACAAGGTGTTAGACAAGGTGTTAAACAAGAAAAAATTACAATTGCTAAAAATTTGTTAAAAAGTAATGTAAATATTGATATCATATCACAGACCACACTACTTTCAAAAAAAGAAATATTAAAATTAAAAGTATAATTAAAATTGGAACTTTTTAATAAATCATTTTTTAAGAGAACATATAATAAGAACTTAAATTTATAGTTTAACTACAAGTTTAAGTTCTTATTTATCATATGTAATGTATATATCCTATTTTATCATACTATTAAATCTACAATTATGTGTATGACAAATTGCAATAGCAAGTGCGTCAGTCGTATCATCAAGCTTAGGCATTTTTTCTAAATTTAAGAAATTTTTAACCATATTTTTTACCTGAATCTTTTCCGCTCTGCCATACCCTACTATTGCAAGTTTTGCTTGAAGAGGAGTATACTCATATATAGGAATATTTTCTGACTCAAGTGTATTTAATATTACTCCTCTTGCTTCTGCAACTTTAATAGCAGTTTTAGAATTATTGTTAAAATATAAATCTTCAATTGAAGATGCATCTATTTTATACCTTGATATTATTTCCCTTAAATCAAGTTCAATCTTTCTAAGTCGTTTGGGAAAATAGCTATTTACCTCTGTTGAAATACATCCGTATTCCAAAGCCCTATATTTATTATTTACATACTGTATTACTCCATACCCTACTCTACCAAACCCTGGATCAATTCCTAAAACAATCATATTCTTTTCCCCTCTTTAAAGTTTATGTTAGCATATCATATAATCTAATCATTTCAGCATTTGTAAGTAAGTCATACCCTAAGGAATCTATTTTTACACCTTTTTCATGATATATTTTTTTAACTCCACCATTTACATACTTTCCTATATCCTGTATAAGTTCTTTTACCATATTGAATGCTACTTTTTGAGATGCACGTGTCACACCATTTTGCCTTAAATTTGCTTTTACAAAATGTGCCATATACTTAGGATATATTAAACCATCATTATATCTAGAGTTTTTAGAGTAAGTTCTTAAACCATAAGGTGTATATAATTCTTTAAAAATTGTATCTAATAATTTAAATGGTATATCGTCTAAAAGACACGTATACGATAAAGATAAAGTATATATCATATCAACATTGGCATATATCTCACTTTCATTTAAATTTTTTTTCATAACTCTTTTTTCTTCAGACCAAAATTCACCTATTAACAAGTTATTAATATACTTAATCTCTTCAAACATATTAAAATCTTCAATCTTTTTTTCTTTTAACATGTTTTCATAGATTTTTATAGCATTATATAATAACGCTACAAATTTTATTTCATTTAATATTAAACTTTTGTTCTCTAATGCTTCATAAACAATATCCTTTACAATATCTAAATATAATAAGTATTCATTATCCTTTTGTAATAATCTATTTACTGCTTCTACGTACCACAATTTCAAGTTTAAAAATTTTCTTTCAAACTCTTCATCTTTTATATATAATGCATTTATATCCTTTATATATCTCCTTAATTTTAATAAAACTGTATTTGCTTTATTTACTTTATTAAACGTTAAATATCTTCCATCTATACTCTGTACAATTTCACTAAAAGTATCTATGTCATCCATTATTTCTCTTAAATTTTCTTTGTCATGTTCCAGTTTCAATATTACTTTATTATAATTTTTAACATATGGTAAACTAGGTACTATATTTTCATCTAGGTTTATATTGTTTATAGATTTAACAAGTTCCCTTAATTCAACAAAATTTTCATTTATATCTTGAACTAATATCTCATTTGTCGCTTCATATTCACTTGAAATGTAACTATTATCTACATTTATCATGCTTTGTTCGTCACTTGAAAAATATATTCTTACCGTCTTTTCCTCATTTCCATTCAATATTAATTCAAACTCCCCTGGGAGCAATAAGTCTTCTATATATTTTTTACTTTCTCCTTTTTCATTAATACATTCATGTTTAACATTCGAAAGAAAAACTGGTTCATTTGTCCATTCCATTTGTCTAGATTTAATGACAAAATTTTCATCATCTATGATACTTAAATTTATAATAACTCCATTTTGTAAACTCCTTTGATTAAATCTTACCATTTGACCAGACTTCATACCAAATAAATCTCTATATGTTACCATAGGTAACACTTTAAATTTTGCTTTATCTTTTTCCTTATTTTTAATATTATACTCTATAGACAAAATCTTATATTTATCCGAAAAATTAATCTTTTTGCTGTATGAAATTGGGCCTATATCATACTCAAAAACATTCTTTTCTAAGTCTATAGATGTAATATATTCAAGACATGAAAGTGTTTTTACTGAAGTTTTCAACTCTATCATTTTATACACTTTATCCTTAATTTCTATTTTTTCTATAATATTTTCCAAAATAACTTTTCCATCTTTTATGTATAACCCATTATATGGTTTCTTTGCACATAAATTTGCTGACATACAAAGGCAAGAATTTGCACCATTAGAAAGTACAAATTCTACATTTTTTGGATTATCCAATTCATTAATTCCTCTTTTGTATTTATACATTAAAACTTCTTATCCTTTCTTATCAACTACATTTTTTATTTTATTTATAGTAGCTGTTGTCTTAGCATGTATTTTAATTTCTTTTGATTTATTTTTTTTACTATTTTTCTTTGTTAAACTTTTCTTTTTATTTTTTGTTAATTTACTCAATCTATTTTTAATTTTTATTTTTTTCTCTTTTCTTAGATGTTTCTTTTTTAGTTTCACTATATTTAAATTACCAATTCTTTTAGATTTAGCAATAGACATTATTATTTCTGCGACTTTATCACTATTGTGTATTAATTTACCCGGAGCAGTAAGGACTAAATCATCTTTTACTACTGATATTGCTCTATTTTGTATATTTTCTAAATCAATTTTTATTTGTGTAGAATCCTCCTGATTGAAATCTTTAATCATTTCTTGAGTAATTTCCCCACTATTTGCAATAGCATAATCTATCACATGTTTTCCAATGTATCTTTCAATTTCATTAATATACCTTGCTAATGTATATCCTTCTGTCTGTCCAGGTTGATTCATTATATTTGCAACATATATTTTTTTAGCTCTAGATTTTATAATTGCCTTTGATATATCTTCTATTAAAAGATTAGGAGCAACAGATGTATATAACGCACCTGGTCCAATTACAATAACATTTGCACTACGAATTGCATCTACTACTTCTGGAAGTGCTTTTACAGCACCATCTTTCAAGAATATTTGCTTTATACAACTCTTTTGTTCACTAACCCTTTCAATTATATTTTCCTTGCCTACAACAACCTCTCCATTTTCAAGTCCTGCACAAAGCACAATATCATCGGTAGTGACAGGATATATATTTCCCTGCATTTTAAACACTTCTGATATTTTTTCTATACCTTTTGCAAAACTCCCATTTAGATTAATAAGTGCTGACAATACACTATTTCCAACTGAAGTTTCACTTTCAGTTGCTTTATATGTAAGAAGTTTTGAAAGTTCAGATTCTGAAGTAGAAAGAGCTGCTATACACTTTCTTATATCACCAGTTGTTAAATAATCTATCCCTAAATTTGCAGAAGAAATAGTTGCATCATCCTCAGACACATTCACGACTGCTGTTATATTAGATGTATACTCTTTTAGACCTTTTAATATATTAGGTAAGCCACTTCCACCACCTATTACTACTACTTTTTGTCCCTTTTTTAATCTTGGATCACCATATAGTAGCTTCCTTATTCTAATACTCTTCCCCTTCCTTGATATATTCTTTAAAGATACATATAAAATATTTTTTTGTGCTAAAACAAAAGAAAATACAATTCCAAATATTGAAACAGTTATTAATACAATATATGCTATTAACATCTTTTGAGATAAATCACCAGTTGTATTTAAGGTTACTATACAAAATATTAATAATGCAATAGATACTATCTGCAATATTATATATCTTTTTACTCTTGCCCCAGGTTTTAACCATTCAAGTAGTGTCTTCATTATTTTTTCTCTCCTTCAATAAACTCGATTTCAGATTCAAGTTTAACGTTAAATTTTTCAAAAACTGTATCTTGTATATGTTTTATTAGTTTTTTCATATCTTTACAAGTCCCATTTCCCATATTTACAATAAATCCAGTATGTTTTTCAGATACTTGCATATCACCTACGCTATATCCCCTAAGTCCTGCATCTTGTATAAGTTTTCCAACAAAAAAACCTTCTGGACGCTTAAATGTACTACCAGCATTAGGATACTCAATTGGTTGCTTTTCCCTTCTAGCTAAAGTATATTGTTTCATTTTTTGCTCAATTTCTGATAAATTTCCAGCTTTTAATACAAATTTTGCACTAATGATTATAAAATTAGTATTATTGCAAAATATACTATGTCTATATGAAAATTTTGCCTGATCTTTTGTAATAGTACATAAATTTAAATCTCCATCCAGGTATGTAATTTCTTCTACAATATTTGAAATTTCAGATCCATAAGCACCAGCATTCATTCTTATTCCGCCACCTATTGTACCAGGTATTCCACATGCAAATTCAAAGCCTTCCAAATTATTAATTTTAGCTATTTGAGATACTTTTGGCATAGTCGCACCAGCCATTGCTTCTATATTTGTTCCATTTACTGTAACTTTATCAAAACCTTTTCCAATCTTAATAACTATACCATTTATTCCCTCATCACATACTACTAAATTACTTCCATTACCAATAATATATACTCTAATATTATTATCTTTGGCATATTTTACTACATTAATTATCTCAGAAATTTCAGTAGGCATAACCATACAAAGCGCAGGTCCACCAATTTTTACAGTAGTATGTTTTTTCATGTCTTCATTATATCTAATTTTAGTCTTATCTATAATTTTTTCTAGTCCTTTATATATACACATATTTTTCACTCCTTTAATAAAAATATATGATTACATTTCTAAACAATTGCATCAACAAATGTTTTTGCATCAAATTTTTCTATATCTGATATTCCTTCCCCAGTTCCAATATATTTTATAGGTATTTTTAATTCATCAACTATACTAAATACAACACCACCTTTAGCTGTTGAATCTAGCTTAGTTAAAATTATTCCATTTATATCTGTTTTTTCGAAAAATGCTTTAGCTTGAATTGCTCCATTTTGCCCTGTTGTGCTATCAAGCACCATTAATACTTCTAAATCATATTCTGGCAAGTTTTTGGATATTATCCTTTTAATTTTTGATAACTCGTCCATCAGATTCTTTTTATTATGCAATCTTCCTGCAGTATCACAAATTAATATGTCATATTCAGAGTCAGAAAACTTTCTAGTTGCTTCGTACACTACAGACGCAGGATCTTCGTTTTCTCTTCCTACACATATATCTGTTCTTGTTCTATCAGCCCAAACATTTAACTGTTCAACTGCACCAGCTCTAAAGGTATCCGCTGCTACAAGCAAAACTTTTTTCCCCTGATTTACGTACAAATTAGTTATTTTTCCAATTGAAGTAGTTTTTCCGACTCCATTTACTCCAACTATCAATACTACCTTTTTGCTTTCACTATCAATATTTCCGTCCAAATTAACATCTGTTAATATTTCTATCATTTCTTTTCTTAATAATTCCTTTATAGAATTTTCTGATTTATCAACTTGTTTTTTTAAATCTTCTCTTAATTTATCACATATTTTTGTACTAGTATTTACTCCTACATCAGACAATATAAGAGTTTCCTCAATTTCCTCTATTATTTGATTTATATCTTTATTATTTGCAAATACATTACTTAATTTTATATCAAAAGACTCCTTAGTCTTTTTTAAATTTTCTTTTATCTTTGAAAATATCATAAATTTCCCTCACAATTCTTACACCTAATTATATCATATATTATTTTTTTTTCAAGAAAAATAGATAAACAAGTAATTTTTATAAAACATATACCAACCAAATTTAATTAATATAAAAAAACACCTATTAAATAAAATTTCATATTTTAATATATATTAATAACACAGATTATTATTTTTTCATAATATATCATAGGATGGTGAAAACTATGAAAATTATTGTTCAAAAGTACGGTGGAAGTTCTGTAGCCGATAAAAATAAATTAGAAACAATATGCAAGAATATAATATCTTATGTAAAAAAGGATATTAATTTAGTAATTGTAGTATCTGCACAAGGAGACACTACAGATAATTTAGTAAAAAAAGCAAAAGAATATTCATCTAATCCCCAAAAAAGGGAATTGGATTTGTTAATTACAACAGGTGAAATTCAAACAGCAGCTCTTTTATCACTCATGTTAAATGAAAAAGGATATAAATCAATAGCACTAACAGGACAACAAGCAGGAATAATATCTGACTCTACCTATGGAAATGCAACTATAAAAAATATTTATACTGAAAATATAAAAACTCATATAAAAAGCGGTAATATAGTTATTGTTGCTGGTTTCCAAGCAGTAGATAAATTGGGAAATATTACCTCTTTAGGACGTGGAGGAAGCGACCTTAGTGCTGTTGCTATTGCATCAGCATTAAAGGCATATAGATGTGAAATATACAGTGACATTGATGGTATTTTTTCTGCTGACCCAAGAATAATAACAAAAGCCAAATTGTTAAAAAAAGTTTCATATGATGAGATGCTAGAGGCCGCTACAGCCGGGGCTAAAGTGCTACACAACCGTTCTGTAAATCTTGGTAAAAAACATGAAATTCCTATACATGTTAGAAACTCCCAAGTACAAAATTCAAAAGGAAGCGTTGTTAAAAGTATTAAAAAGGAAAATAGAGAAAATAAAAATTTTGAGGACTATGAAATTAAATTTATTACTAAAAAAGATGATGTTTCAAAGATCTCTATAATTGGTGACATGGTAATGTCTAACAAAGAAGCAATTATAAAAATATTTGATATTGCATATGAAGAAAATATCACAATATATATGATATCTTTCAGTGAACTGTCAATTTCTATAATTGTAGATAAGGACAAATCTCAAATATTCATGGAAAAATTACATAATGTCTTAATTGAAAATGCTTAATATAATTTAAAAATTGAAGTGAACTTTCCTTAAAGTTCACTTCCTAATAATATTATATTCATTTTACTTTTGGAGTAATTTTCTTTTATTTTTTTTCTCTTCTTCTGATTCTTTATCTAAGTCATCAAAATTTACACTGAATTTATATTTTAAAATTATTTTTATTACTGCCAAAACAGGAACGGCTACTATCATCCCAATAATTCCAAAAAACAATTCAAAAACAATCAATCCTGAAAGAACTACTACTGGATGCAAATTAACTGATTTAGCAACAATATTTGGTTGTAAAATATTTGCATCAACCACTTGAACAGCTACCAAGCATATAAGAGTTATTAAAGCCAGTACAGGTCCTCCAACAGTAAGTGCATATAACGAAGCAACTGTATATGAAATTATTGCTCCTATATAAGGAATTAGATTCAAAACCATTATCAAAATTCCAAACAATATGGCATAGTCAAGTCCAAGTACCATACATACTATAGTTGTAAGTAATCCAACTATAAAACTGTCTATTACAATTCCTTTAATATATGACATCAAAATTTCATCTATCTCGGTTATCATTTTATAATTATTTTTATTTTTTCTATTTGAAGATAAAAATTTTATTATATTTGATTTTATCTTATCAACATCTTTTACTAGGAAAAAAGATACTACAATAGTAGTTCCTATTGTAACTAAAATTCCGAAAACGCTCTGGACAGTATTTATAGAATAATCTAAAATATTTCCTAAATTATTTTGAATAATTGAAAGCCCTTGAATGTTTGGAGAAATTTGAAGTTGCTGATCTAAGTGTAGTCTATCATTTAAAAACCAATTTATCTTTTCTATTGCCAGACTATATATATTAGGCAAGTCTTTTATAAGTGTTGTAAGCTGTGAAATAAACATTGGTATAATAAGTGCAAAAAGAGTAATCAAAATACCAAATATTAAAATAAGTGCTAAAAATGCTGAAATATTTTTACTAAGTCCCAACTTTCTTAATTTATTTGCAAATGGCATCGATATCCAACACACTAAAAAGCCTAAATATACTGGAACTAATGCAAAAATTGCTTCTACTACTTTATCCATTATTCCAACATTTTTTAATACATAATAAATACCTATTATTGCACCAATATACATAACAGTATTTAAAAATTTAAAATTAAATTTCTCTTCTTTCATATCTTTCTCCCAACATATATTATATCCATATATTCTTAATTATATTAATTTGTAATCTATTTGTCAATAGTTTTTTTATATAATCAGATTTTTAAAGTATTTGAGTCTAATATGCTTTACATATTTATTATTATATAGTATAATTAGAGTTGAATATTTAATATAAAGGAAAAATAATTTTTTACTTAGGAGGATTTTTATGTCGATTTTCAAAAATAAAGTGATTTTATTAGCCTTAGTTACTTGTTTTTCATATCTTTCTTTGGGTGCAAAATATGTAAATAATGAAAATCTCATTTATTACAATAAACCTAAAGATTTACAATCAAGTAATGTATTTAATTTTTGTAAGTATCCAAAATCTCTACAAGAATATTTAACAAATAACATTAAACCTTTGAAATATGAAAAACAAGAAAAAAACAACTATGAAATTAAAAGCATAGATAATGATACAGTATTTGTATTAAATGATTCTTATACATATGAGAGTCCTAACGAATACAGCGATACTTTAATAACACTAAAAAAATATGATAGTGTATTAAGAGTTAATACTTTTACAAATGGTTGGAGTTTAATAAAAAAGGATAATCAGGACTTATATATTCAAACTAAAAATTTAGTTAAAAAATATTACTTAGGTGATTTTAAAATTACTTATTACTGTCCATGTAAAATATGTAACGGAAATTACGGGCCGTATGACAAAAATGGTAATAAATTAATCGATGGAACTGCTGCAGTTGATCCAAAGATAATTCCTATGGGAACAACTTTCGAAATCGACGGAAGTAGAATTTGTACTGCAAATGATGTTGGAGGTGCAATAAAAGGAAAACATATTGATGTATTTGTAAATGTTCCACACAAAGTTTGTGAGAATATGGGAAATACTAAAAAATCTGTTTATATTTTTAAACAATGTGAATAACTTCAAAAGACATGACTGCTATACGGTCATGTCTTTTCATTTTTTATTATATACTTACTAAATATTTTTATGTATATATACAACGAAATATACCCAAGAGTTAACCCAGCAAGTACATCAGTTGGATAATGTACCCCAAAATATAACCTTGAAAAAGCTATAGCTATTATAAGTAATACTAGTAGTGAAATTACAATATTCCTAACTTTTTTATTTTCTATAACATTATAAAATACATATATTAAAAAGCCATAAAAAGCTATACTTACCATTGAGTGTCCACTAGGAAAACTATATCCACTTTCATCAATTAACATATATTGAATAGGTCTTTGTCTAGAAAAAATAGCTTTTAAAATTAAATTCGTTCCCCCACTAAACAGTAATGCAAAAGTAATTCCTATCCCAATTCTTTTATTTTTAAATAACAATAAACATAGTAATACAATATATAACATTGTTGTAGGAGTACACATTGAAGTAATTATTCCCATTATTACTGTTAATCTATAATTTACTACTTTAGAAATCTGACCTAATATATAATTATCAAACTCTGAAATTCCTATTTTAATTATTATACAAAATATTATTGATACAACAATAAGAGGAATTAAAAATAGTATATAATTTCTACTGTCTTTTAAATCTTTCTTTAAATCTTCTATTAACTTATTCATTTAATATTAAACCTCACATAGTATATATCACAAATAAAAACTTTTTTCAACCAAATTTTCAAGTCAACGTAATTTTATACATGCAAAAAGGTAACCAATATATCTAATTTTGATTACCTCTTTTAATTATTTTAATAATTTATTCAATTCTTTTTTAAATTCATCAATATCCCTAAATTGTCTATATACCGAAGCAAATCTAACATAGGCTATTTCATCTAAACTTCTTAATTTTTTTATAACCATTTCACCAATTTCCTGGGAATCAATTTCTTTATTTGCAGAATTTGTAATCTCCATTTCAATTTCATTTACTGCCTTTTCAACATCTTCCCTTGAAATGGGTCTTTTTTCACAAGCTCTAAGCATTCCACTTACAATTTTATCTCTATCGAACTCTTGCCTAACACCACTTTTTTTTATCACCATAATTGGAATATATTCAATTTTTTCATAAGTTGTAAAACGATATTTACAATTTAAGCACTCTCTCCTTCTCCTAATTGCATTAGTTTCAAGTACATTCCTAGAATCTACAACTTTGCTTTCCTCACAACCACATTTTAAACAAAGCATTCTTCTTTTCCCTTCTTAAAATCATATAAACAAATTTTATTTTCAAAAAAAGTTCTTTTTATATCTATAGCTCTTTGATTTGTACTTCCTCTAAATGGAATTAAAGCACTTTTTTTAGAAGGCTCGAATTTTCCATCGATTAATATATCACTAGATTTTAAAAGTTCAATATATCCATTCTCACTATTAGCATTTTTGATCAGATATTCATATTCAAATCCTGTATAGGTCATCACATCATACTTATTTTTATCAAGTTTAGATACAAGTTTTGAAAGTTGCCTAGCCTGCATAAAAGGTTCACCGCCAGACAAAGTAATACCTTTTAATAATGGATCTTTTTTTATATCTTCAACTATATCTGAAATTTTAACATATCTTCCACCTTCAAAATCATGTGTTTGTGGATTATGGCATCCTTCACAATGATGAGGGCATCCTTGAGTAAAAATTACATATCTAATTCCAGGGCCATCTACTATAGACTCTCTTATAATACCTGATATTTTAATTAAATCTTCCACTTTAGTTCATCTCCTAATTAAAATGAGTATTGTACCCCGTGCTTTACTCTATCACGCTCTTCTGCTCTTTTTCCATCATTAAATCTATCTACCGTTCCTACAAGATAACCTGTTATTCTTCTTATTCTTTCAAATGGCACAGCTTCAAATGTATAATTAATATCTACATAATCTCCATCTACTTTTAATTCCATAGTATCTACTTGTTTATCTGGAAATTTTTCCTTTAAATATTTTTCATACATCTTTATTTCTTTTTCACTTAAATCTCCACCTACTACATTTATTTTCATATATATCAACCTCTTTTATACTTTATATTATTTATTATCACAGTCACATTTTACGAAAGTTCCATGTTTTACTCTATCATGTTCCTCTGCTCTTTTTCCATCATTAAATCTATCTACTGTTCCTACAAGATAGCCTGTTATTCTTCTTATTCTTTCAAAACCTTGGTTATTTTTTTCATCATGTTCTTTTCTTCCACATTTTGGACAAACATCATTTATTATTCCTGTATATCCACAAACTGGATCTCTGTCTACCGGATGATTTATTGCACCATAACCAATTCCACTTTCTTTCATACATCTTACGACCGCTTCAAAAGCCTCCAAATTCTGTGTTGGGTCACCATCTAATTCTATATAACTAATATGACCACCATTTGTTAAGTTATGATATGGAGCCTCTTTTTTAATTTTTTCAAATGCATTAATATTATAATATACAGGTACGTGGAATGAGTTTGTATAGTACTCTCTATCTGTAACTCCCTTTATTATTCCAAATCTTTTAGCATCCATTCTTACAAATCTTCCTGAAAGACCTTCAGCAGGTGTAGCAATTAAAGAAAAATTAAGTCCAGTGTCTTTAGAAGCCTCATCCATCTTTTGTCTCATATATCCTACAATTTTTAATCCTAAAGCCTGTGCTTCTTCACTTTCTCCATGATGTTTTCCAATTAAAGCCTTTAAACATTCTGCAAGACCTATAAATCCAAGAGTTAATGTTCCATGCTTTAATACTTCTCCCACTTCATCATTTGGATTTAATTTATCAGAATCTAACCATACTCCTTGACCCATTAAAAATGGATAATTCATTACTTTCTTCTTAGATTGAATCCTTAATCTATCTAGTAGCTGGTCAATTACTAAATCAATTTTTTCAGATAATAGTTTAAAGAATTCATCTAAATCTCCATTAGCGATTATTCCAAGTCTTGGTAAATTTATAGAAGTAAAACTTAAATTTCCTCTTCCACATGTAACTTCTCTAGTTTTATCATAATTGTTTGCCATAACTCTTGTTCTACATCCCATATACGCAATCTCTGTATTATAGTCACCAGGTTTATAATATTCTAAATTAAATGGCGCATCTATGAAAGAGAAATTAGGGAATAATCTTTTTGCTGATACCTTACATGCAAGTTTGAAGATATCGTAGTTTGGTTCACCTTCATTATAATTTATTCCATCTTTTATTTTTAATATTTGTATTGGAAATATTGGTGTTTCTCCATTTCCTAGTCCAGCATCTGTTGCAAGAAGAACATTTTTCATTACCATTCTTCCTTCTGGAGTAGTATCAAGCCCATAATTTATACTACTAAATGGAACTTGTGCACCAGCTCTTGAATGCATTGTATTTAAATTATGAATAAATCCTTCCATAGCCTGATATGTTGCTCTATCAACTTCCTTATCTGTATATTTTACAGTAAATTTTTGTATTTTATCAGCAAGTCTCTTACCAAATTTTTCAGTTAATATCTTATTTTCTTCTTGTAAATACTTACTTGTATTTTGTAAAGTAGGATAAATACCTTTTTCATTATATATCCCTTCAACAATAGTTTTAGCAATACTTTCAGAATCACTTTGTGAAACCATCTCTTCTACTACACTTTTCAATTTAATTATAGTTTCAACAGAAGGTGTAATATCTTTTTCATCTTTTACCTTATTTAAAATAGAATCAACAATCTCATCAGTAGTATTTTCTTCAAATAATAACTCTATTGCTTTTCCAAGATTTGCAAGATATGTTTTTGCATAGCTTTTTCTTACTCCTATAGCCATAGCATACTCAAAATTTGGTATACTTTGACCACCATGTTGATCATTTTGATTTGATTGAATAGCAATCGCAGCTAAAGCAGCATATGAACCTATACTTTGTGGTTCTCTTAAATGTCCCTCACCAGTAGAGAAACCATCCTTAAATAACTTTATTAAATCTATCTGGCAACAAGTAGTTGTTAAAGTTAAAAAATCTAAATCATGTATATGTATATCGCCATTTTTGTGTGCATCTGCATGTTCTTTTTTTAACACACACATTTGATAAAACTTTTTGGCACTTTCACTACCATACTTTAACATTGTTCCCATTGCTGTATCAGCGTTAACATTTGCATTTTCTCTTTTTACATCACTATCTTTTGCATCCTGAAATGTTAATTGTTCCATAGTTTTAATTATTTCAGAATTCATCTCTCTTTTTTGAGTTCTTTCCGCTCTATATAATATAAAGGCTTTTGCTGTTGATGCATGACCTTCCTCAATTAAAACTTTTTCAACAGCATCTTGTACCTGTTCAACTGTTGGGTATTCAGCCTTTATTTCATTTTCTAAATATTCACAAACTTTCCCAGCCAATTCTTGTGCTTCTTCGTAATTTTCTCCTCCGACAGAAACTGCTGCTTGATAAATAGCCTTTGATATCTTTTCAATATTAAAAGGTACTCTTCTGCCATCTCTTTTAAGGATTTTAGTTATCATAAAATACCACCCCTTGTATATCCTTTCTTTCATTAACACAATATGTTGTGTTTTTCTGTTTATGATTATAGCACTTAAAAAAAATAGTGTCAACATTTTTTATTAAAAAAAATTAACAATTTTTTTACATTTTTTGGTAACTTTTGTGGCTGTAATTTTATAGATTTTTTTAACTACATAAACACGTTACTTATTTAAAATACATAATAAATTTACATCACTTATATTTTTTATGTTTCTATTTTTAGAAAAAATGGTAGGAAAAAATATTGAAATTCTTTCCTACCATTATTTATTATTTATACCACTATTATTTTTTTCTAATTACACTTTCTAGAAAAACCTTATTCTCAAAAGCTCCATTTTTATTAGCCTTTATTTTAGCCTCTTTAATAATTTCTTCTAATGTAAATCCATTATATTCAGCCATTGCTTTTAATACTTCTAACTTATCTGCAAGTTCTTTTTTTCGTTCTTCTTTTAAAACAGCTCCTTTTACTTCAATTAATTCTTCTGTATCTTTTTGAATCAAAGCTTCCCAGTAATCTTCATCAGATAAAATTCTTATTATCGGTTCATCACCTCTATTTTTAATTATATTTGGAATATTGTCCCTAACAAGTTTGTTATACTCCTTCATTTGCATATATTAACAGCTCCTTTTTTATTTTAAGTTGAAAATATATTATCACACATTTGTTCATTTGTAAACCCACTCTACTATTTTTTACATTTTTCTGTAAGACAAAAAAAAGAAGATTTCAAAAATCCTCTCAATAATCATCATATATGGCAGGGGTGGAAGGAATCGAACCCTCATCAAAAGTTTTGGAGACTTCTATATTGACCATTATACGACACCCCTATATTTTGTCACAACAACTTATAACAAGTTTATTGTAACATTTTTTTATACATTTTGCAAGTATTTTATGATAATTTTACTAATTTAAATTTGGTATAATCACAAGATACCATCCTATACTCTATTCCATCTATTATTCCCTCTTTAATCATGAAGTGTCCATAACCGATGCAAATGTCCATATATACATTTTTTTACATTATATTCTTTTAAAATTTCAGTATAATTACTAATAAATGGTGGAAAATGCATTGCAACAATAATTTCTTTTTTTATTCCTTTTTCTAAAAAAACTTCATTTTGAATTTTTTTTCCTTCTTCTAAGGATATCTTTAATCTATTTTTTTCTCTTTCTAATATTTTTTTATCAAGTTTTTTATCATTACTTTCCGTTTTTCCCCATCCTCTTGCTCCGCATAATATATATTTTTCAATACTTATAGCATTATTATGAAGAATCGATATAGTTTTAAGATTATTACTATATAAAAACTTTTCTAATTTAGTTTTAGTTGAAAAATAGTAATCATGGTTCCCTCTTAAAATTATTTTCTTACCTGGCAAGGCTTCTATAAATTTAAAATCCGGTAAAGCTTCGTTTAAGTCTATTCCCCATGAAATATCTCCTGGAATTATTACAATATCATTTTCTTTTACAGTTTCCTCCCAATTTTGTTTAATTTTTTCTTCATAATTTTCCCAAACATTACCAAACACATTCATAGGTTTATCCACTCCAAAAGACAAATGTAAATCAGATATTGCATATATTTCCATTCTTTTTATTCCCTCCTAATCTCCTATTTTTAAATTAGCCTTTGCATTTAAATCAAGCTTTTCATGTATATTATATGCTTTATTTGAAATAAAGTTATAATATGACGCACAAGCAACCATAGCTGCATTATCAGTACAATATTTTAAATCCGGCATATATGATTTAAATCCATTTTCTAAAGATTTTTTTTCTAACATACTTCTTAAAACCCTATTTGCAGAAACTCCTCCTGCTAAAACTACAGTTTTAATATTTTTATCTTTCATAGCCCTTATTGTATTGTCAACTAGTTCTTCACAAACAGTTTGTTCGAACGAAGCGCACATATCTTCTCTTCTCAAATTTGCTTTTTCTTTGTGAGCAATATTTATAACTGCTGTTTTTATTCCACTGAAACTAAAATCATAATTTTCAAACTTAGTTTTAGGTAGTTTATATGAAGGGGTCCCATTTTTTGCAAGTTCACTTACCTTTGGACCACCAGGGTAACCTAGTCCTAATGTTCTTGCGACTTTATCAAAAGCTTCCCCTACCGCATCATCTCTTGTCTTACCAAGTACTTCAAACTCTGTATAATCCTTTACATGTATTATATGAGAGTGTCCTCCAGATACTACAAGCGCTAAAAATGGTGGTTTTAATTCCTTATGAGTTATATAATTTGCTGCTATATGACCTGCTATATGATGCGTAGGAACAATAGGAATATTTAAGGCATACGCTAAAGATTTAGCATATGAAACCCCCACCAAAAGTGCACCTACAAGACCTGGTCCATAGGTAACACCTATGTAATCAATTTCCTTTAATGTTACTTTTGCTTCCTTCAATGCCATATCCACTACATAAGATATATTAGTAAGATGCATTCTAGATGCTATTTCTGGAACTACCCCTCCATATTCTTTATGTGTATCAATTTGTGTAGAAACTACATTTGAAATTATTGTTCTTGAATCTTTAATAACAGCAACTGATGTTTCATCACAACTAGACTCTATCGTTAATCCTAACATACTTTCTTCTCTCCTAAATTAAATGAACAAAATAAAACTTAAAAATTTTAGCACTACATTAACTAGTGGAGTTATTATATATCCACCTATTCCAGTAACTAAAAAAATTAAAATTATATAAAACGAATAATTTTCTAACGTATACATTATCCCCTTGTATTTTTGTGGCAAAAAATAAAATAACACTTTTGACCCATCAAAAGGAGGTAATGGTAACATATTAAATATTCCAAATACAACATTAAATTGTATTGCTAAAACTAGCATATTTGTAAGTATATTTCCAGTATTTGTAGAAACTGCAAAATCAACTAATCCAAAATTCATACAAAATTTAAAAATAACTGTAATTATAATTGCCATTAGTAAATTTGAAGCCGGACCTGCAAGAGCAACTAACATGTTATCTCTTGCTTTATTTTTAAAATTCCTGTCATCAACTATTACAGGTTTTCCCCAACCAAATCCTAAAAGTGCAATACATAAAAATCCCCATACATCAATATGTGCTAATGGATTTAACGTCAATTTTCCAAGTGCTTTTTGACTTTTATCACCTAACTTATACGCTATAAACGCATGTGAAAATTCATGTATCGATAAGCATATTAATAACGCTGGTAAAAAATATAAAAATGATATGAGCCCATCTTTTGTAAATATTTCAAACAATATTTATCACTCCAATCTTTCAATGTATTATACCATTTTTTTATAAATATGTAAATATATTTCTATATTGTTTATTCTATATATTTAATCCTATAACTATTAAATTTATTTTATATAATTTTTGCATAAAAAAATATAATAGTAATATATTTGTATTAAGAAAAAATTATACGTGGAGGTAGAAGATGAAAAAAGAAGATATTTACAAGGATATATCGCTTAGAACAAATGGTGATATATATATAGGTGTTGTTGGACCTGTTAGAACGGGAAAATCAACATTTATAAAAAATTTTATGGAAAACTTTGTTATTCCTAATATAGATAACGACTATAAGAAAGATAGAGCAAAAGATGAACTTCCTCAAAGTTCATCTGGTAGAACCATCATGACAACAGAACCAAAGTTTGTCCCTAATGAATCGGTAGAGATTACACTTGAAAATAATATTAAATTTAAAACAAGATTAGTAGATTGTGTTGGATATTTAGTAGATGGTGCTGTTGGTCATATGGAAGATGATATGCCAAGGATGGTAAGAACACCTTGGTCTGATGAAGCAATCCCATTTTCAAAAGCTGCTGAAATTGGTACAGAAAAGGTTATAAAGGACCATTCTACAATAGGAATAGTAATAACTACAGATGGATCCATAACAGATTTGGATAGAGAATCATATGTAGATGCAGAATCTCGTGTTATAACCGAACTCAAAAATTTAAATAAACCATTTGTAGTTTTGCTTAATTCTACTCATCCTAATGCACCAGAAACAAAAAATTTAGCAAATGAGTTAGGGAAAAGGTATAATGCATCAGTTATTGCATCAGATGTTGCAAATATGAATGAAAAAGATTTAGAAAATGTATTTGAAAGAGTTTTGGAAGAATTTCCTATTACAGAAATTGGTTTTAAACTTCCTGAATGGTTTAGCATTCTAAACTTTGAACATTGGTTAAAACAAGATATTATTAATATCATAAAAAATAGTTTCAATGAAGATTATTCCTTAAGACAAATAAACGAATTAATTTCAAAAATTAAAAATGACTCAGATATTTTTGAAAGTATCGACATAGATAATGCAAAAATGGAAGATGGTTCTATTAAAATAAAAATGAATATTACACCTACAATGTTTTATAAAGTTCTAACGGAAATTTCAAATTTTGAAATTAATTCAGATAGAGATATTTTTGAATTACTAAAAGATTTTGCAAAAACAAAGCAGGAATATGATAAAATAGCTATTGCACTTGAAGAAGTTAGAATTAAGGGATATGGAATTGTTACACCTCAAATAGACGAGTTAACATTAGAAGAACCAGAAATTGTAAAACAAGGAAATAAATATGGTGTAAAATTAAAGGCTAGTGCTCCATCTATCCATATGATAAGAGCAGATATTGAAACTGAAGTTTCCCCTATCGTTGGTAGTGAAAAACAATCTGAAGATTTGGTAAAATACCTACTTAGTGAATTTGAAAGCGATCCTAAAAAAATATGGCAATCAAATATATTTGG
>CAKOYA010000023.1 GCA_934130325.1 uncultured Clostridia bacterium | reverse complement strand
AAACACGAATGAATAAATTTTTATGAAATTAAAATTACTAGATATAAAATTTAGAGTAATTAAACCATAAAATTAAGGATAAGTAAAGTATATTTTTTAAAAAAATATGTATTTGACAAAAGTCGTGGAAATACTTTAAACTTTCGACAATTATACTAATACGTACATCAATTAAAAAAATATAAAAAGTGTTTACTTTTGGTATATTAGTCATAAATAATATAAATAGTGAATATATATTAATAGTTATATATTAAATATTAATAATATTTTTAGTATATAACCTGTACAAAGGAGAAAGCCAAATATGAAGATAAGAATTAATAATATTTTTGTAAATAAAGCTAAAAATGAAAAAAGAAGTAAGGAAAAAAAAGAATTTAGGGATATTAATGAAGACATTAATAATTGTAATATGAATATATCTAAAAATAATAAGGATACTAAAAGAAAAAATATTAAATATAAAAGCTTTACTTTAAAAAAGGTATATGATTCAAGTGATATTACTAATTTAGATTGTAATGTAAATAGTAAAAATGAATTTCCAAAAGAAACAATAACAAGTAGTAATGTGGAAAATGTTAATAATTATAATAAAAGTTCTAATATAAGGAGAAGAAAAGGATATGATTCTTTAAAAATTATTGAAAAAAATGGTGATGAAAAAAAGATAAAAGTATATTATGATAACCTGATAAAAAATAAAAATGGGTTAAAAAGAGGGTATTACATATTGCTTGGTGCTATGATAATTTTAGGGACATGTAGTATTAGACTTGTTTTAAAAACACATAAGATGTTTAATACACAGGATTATGAAGTATTTAGTAATATTGATAATGAAACAGAAGTAACGGAAAAAAAAGATGATGAAGATGATATTCAATTACAAAGTAATGAAACAAGCAACAAGGATACGATTAACGAATTAGAAAAAGATAATAAGAACGTCAATGCTAGTAACCAAAATCAAGTAAAGACAATTAGTTCATCGGTTGAAAAAAAAGTTGTATCTAAAGTTGTGCCGTTAAATTTTTCAAAACCAATTGATGGAGATATACTAAAACATTATTCAATTGATAAAGTTATTTATTCAAAAACTTTAGAATTGTGGAAAACGCATGAAGGAATAGATATTAAGGCAGTCGAGGGTACTTACGTAAAATCTATTGAGAAGGGTACAATAGAAAAAGTATATGAGGATTCCTTTTATGGTATTACAATAGTAATTGATCATGGTCAAGGATACAAGAGTAGTTATTCTAATTTAGACAAATCAACATTAGTAAAAGAAAAGCAAAGTGTTGTAAAAGGCCAAAAAATAGGTAAGGTCGGTAATACTGCTATAGGGGAAATAAAAGATGAATCACATATACATTTTATGCTCTTTAAGGATGGACAAAATACTGATCCTACGAGCATTTTTAAGTAATATTAAGAATATTAATATTTTTTAAGCATAAAATATTAATATAAAATAATAATAAAGGGGCGATTATATTGTCAGATATTGAGGAAAGAGCAAAAATTCTTGCTACATATATAATAGAAACAAAAAGTACGGTAAGACAAACTGCAAAAAAATTTAACGTAAGTAAATCTACAGTCCATAAAGATATATCTGAAAGATTAGAAAAGGTAAACCCGTCTCTTGCTACGCAAGCTAAAAGGGTGTTGGAAATTAATAAATCGGAAAGACATATAAGGGGAGGAATGGCAACTAAGTTAAAATACGAAACTAAAAAATTATAGATTAATTTGATTAATAAAAGTTAGGTTTTTATAATTTGGATATAATTAAGTTTTTAAATGAGTTCAAGATATTAAACATATGGTTTATTATTTTGAATTCATTTTATTTTTTTGTAGTATATTACTTTAAAATTGAAGCTAATAGTAAATGATGTTTTAATAAAAACTTTTATAAGGAAATATAGATTTTCTTTATGTTTAGAAAATAATTTTTTTGGAAAATTCGGTAAATCATTTAAAAAAATATTAAAAGTGTGTATAATGATTTTAAACTAATGAAAATCGGTTTAATGTATTAGTTTTAAAAATTAGTTAATAGTAAATTTTTCTTTCAATATTGTAAGGTTAAAATTTATAAAAAAGTGATATAATATAATTGCTATATAATAAGAAGAGGAAAAAATATGAAGAGAGTACTAATAATAGAGGATGAAAAAAATATAAGAAATGAATTAAAGATTTTATTAAAGAATGCAGGATACGAAGTAATTGCTGTTGAAGACTTTAGTAACATAAGGGGAGACATTATTAAATTAAATGTCGATTTAGTATTGCTTGATATAAACCTACCAAATGCAAATGGAGAGTTGTTATTAAAAGAAGTAAGAAGAGAATCTAATATTCCCGTAATAATGGTAACTAGTAAAGTAAATGAGGTAGATGAAGTATTGTCTATTTCTTATGGCGCAGATGATTATATTACAAAACCATATAATCCCACTATTTTATTATTGAGGATACAAAATATATTTAAGCGTATAGAAAATAATAGGGATGATATGAATTATGACGGTATAATAGTAAACATTAAAAAGGGAATATTAAAGCAAGATGAAAAGACTTTAGAATTAACTAAAAATGAAATGATAATATTTTCACATTTGTTAAGTAATCGTGGTAAAATTGTAACTCGAGATGATTTAATGACAGATTTATGGAACAATAATGAGTTTATAAATGATAATGCATTAACTGTAAATGTTAGTAGGTTAAGAAGTAAGTTACAAGAATTAGGATTAGGTGACAAAATAGAAACTAGAAAAGGTCAAGGTTATAAGTTATTATGAGTTTTAAAAAATATTTATTAGATAAGTTACCTCAATGTGTTATTTCTATTATAGGTATTATTATTTTAGTTTTTATGCTTAACGCATTTAAACTACAAAATGATTTGAAAATAGCTATTTTATTAGTTTTTATTACAGTTAGTGTTATTAATATTTTATCGGATTTTTTTAAAAAGAAAAGGTTCTATACAGATTTGCTAAATACGGTAAATACATTAGATAAAAAGTATTTAGTACTAGAAATGATAAACAATCCGGATTTTTATGAAGGTAAGATATTTTATCAAATATTGTATGATATAAATAAATCTATGATTGAGAATGTTAAAGAATATAATATAAGTATAAATGATTTTAAAGAGTATGTAGAAATGTGGATACATGAAGTAAAAATACCAATATCTAGTCTAACTTTATTAAGCCATAATTACCAAAATCAAATTGATACAAGATGTTTAGAGCAAATAAAGAAACTAGATAATTATATAGATCAAATTTTGTATTATGTAAGAAGTGAAAACGTTGAAAAAGATTATATTATTAGAGAAAAAAAGTTAAAAGAAATAATTAAGAATGTGGCATTAAAAAACAAAGATGATCTATTAGAAAATAATGTTAGTCTTGATGTTAATGTAGATAACGAAATAGTATTGACCGACTCTAAATGGCTTGAATTTATATTAAATCAAATTATAAATAATAGTATAAAGTATAAAAGGGATAGTGGAGATTCATATATAAAAATAGAAGCTCTAAAGGAGGGAGAAAAAACTTATTTAAGTATATTTGATAATGGTATTGGTATTCCACAAGAAGATATACAACGAGTTTTTGAAAAATCATTTACTGGGAAAAATGGAAGAATGAGAGTAAAATCAACTGGTATGGGATTATATATTGTAAAAAAATTATGCGATAAGTTAGGTCACAAAATAACTATCGAATCCAAGAAGGATGAATATACTAAAGTAACTATAGTATTTTTTAAAAGTGATTTTTATAAAATTTAGTAAGTAGTTTAATAATGTAGTCTATATTACAAAATTGTAATAATGTGTAATATTAAAATAACGACTAACACTTTTTTATATATTATAATGATTTTAGAAGGGAGAAAAATCATGGAAAATATTTTAAAAATCGATAATATAGAAAAATATTATGGTAGTAAATCTAGTCTTACAAAAGCTATTGATAATATCTCATTTGATGTATCAGAGGGCGATTTTGTTGCTATAATGGGAGCAAGTGGAAGTGGAAAAACAACGCTTTTAAATTGTATTTCTACTATTGATAAGGTTACATCTGGGCATATTTATGTTGATGGTACTGATATTACTAAACTAAAAGGAAATAAGTTAAATAAATTTAGAAGAGAAGAATTAGGATTTATTTTTCAAGACTTTAATTTACTTGATACACTTACTGCTTATGAAAATATTGCACTAGCATTATCAATTCAAAATATATCGTCTAAAGAGATTAATGAAAAAATTGAACAAGTAGCAAAAGAATTAGATATTACTAAAATTTTACAGAAATATCCATATCAAATGAGTGGAGGAGAAAAACAAAGAGTAGCAAGTGCAAGGGCAATTATTACTAGCCCTAAATTAATACTTGCAGATGAACCAACAGGAGCCTTAGATTCAAAATCGGCAAAAATGTTATTAGAACAATTTGAACATTTAAATAGTGCAATTAATGCAACTATTCTTATGGTTACACATGATGCATTTACAGCAAGCTATGCAACAAGAGTAATATTTATCAAAGATGGTAAAATTTTTAATGAGATACATAAAGGGACAGATACTAGAAAAGAATTTTTTGATAAGATTATTGATGTTGTAACATTACTTGGTGGAGATTTAAATGATGCTCTTTAAGATATCTTTAAAAAACATAAGTAAGAGTATAAAAGATTATACCATCTATTTTTTTACTCTTATATTAGGTGTTGCAATATTTTATGTATTTAATGCGATAGACGATCAAACTATAATGATGAATGTATCATCATCTACTTATGAGATTATAAAATTAATGACAAGTATGCTCTCTGGTGTTAGCGTGTTTGTTTCTTTAGTATTTGCTTTTTTAATTATTTATGCAAATAGATTTTTAATAAAAAGAAGGAATAAAGAGTTAGGAATATATTTAACACTTGGAATGAGTAAAAGGAAGGTATCATTAATATTATTTATTGAAACGTTATTAATAGGCATGCTATCGTTATTAATAGGAATTTGTGTAGGTTTTTTATTGTCACAGTTAATGAGCATATTAGTTGCAAATATGTTTGAAGCGGATTTAACTAAATTTAAATTTATTTTTTCTTCAAGTGCCTGTTTAAAAACTTTAATGTATTTTGGAATAATGTATTTTGTAGTAATGCTATTTAATACTATAAGTATAAGTAAATGTAAACTTATTGATTTATTACATTCAAATAAAAAATCAGAAAGGATTAAATTAAAAAATTCTTGGTTGTGTGTAATAGTCTTTATTATTTCAGTTTGTACTTTAGGATATGCATATTATCAAGTAACATGTAATATAGATTATACACTAGAATATGCAAATAGAATACTAATACCTATTGGTATTGGTTCAGTTTCGACATTTTTAATTTTTTGGTCATTATCTGGATTACTGTTAAAGATATTTATTGGAATGAAAGGAATATATTACAAAGAATTAAATAGTTTTACTTTAAGACAATTCTCAAGTAAGATAAATACAACTGTATTTTCAATGACTGTGATATGTTTAATGTTATTTATAACAATTTGCATATTATCAAGTGCTTTGTCTGTTAAAAATTCTATGTCATTGAATTTAAAACAATTATCACCTGTAGATATTGAAATAATTAAAAATTATGATATCACAGGAGATAACGGTGACTCTAAAAATAACATTAAAGAAGTTTTAGAAGATTTATCTTTTAATGTAGAAAATAACTTTAAAAATATAATTGAATTTGATACATTTGTATCAACTAATTTAACAGTTAAAGATACTCTTGGAGATTATTATAATACTGCAATAAGCAAGTATCCATTTTTAATGTATGATAATCTTGAAACTATAATTAAAATAAGTGATTATAACAAAATCGCAAGAGCATTTAATTTGGAGGAATATTCTTTAAATGATAACGAATATATAGTTGTATCAAATTATGATGAATGGTCGAAGATAAGAAACAACAGCTTAAAAATAAATACTGATATAACAATAAATGGAAATACATATAAACCTAAATTTACAAGATGTGTTGATGGATTTTATGTAATAAGTGCTAGTAATGTTAATTTCGGATTCTTTATTGTACCTGATAATACTGTAAATTTGTTAAAAAATGAAAGTATTTTAGTTGCTGATTATTTAGGAAATAATGAAGATAAAAAAAGAATCGAAAAAGAGGTAAGTGATTTAGAAAATAATGATTATTTCAAGAAAGAATCACTTGAGCTAGAATCAAAGATGAAAATTACAGAAAATTCTATTGGGTTGGGAGCTTTAGTAACTTTTATAGGCCTTTATTTAGGAATTATATTTTTGATATCATGTGCTGCAATACTTGCCTTAAAGGAGTTATCTGAATCTAGTGATAATGTAGAAAAGTTTAATATGTTAAGAAAAATAGGAGCTAGTGAAAAGATGATAAATAAGGCACTATTTAGGCAAATTGGAATATTTTTTATGTTTCCACTTTTGATTGCTATTATTCATGCCATTTTTGGCATAAAATTTTGTAATTATATATTAAGTACATTTGGAAACAAACAATTATTATCTTCTATAATTATGACCTCTTTATTCATAGTTGCTATATATGGTGGATATTTTTTAGTTACTTATTTATGTAGTAAAAATATTATCAATGGAAATAAGTAATTTGGTAATGTTTAAGTTGCAATATACAAGATAAATGATGTTATTATAAATTAATTTGAATAGATACTATATTCCTATTTATAGTGTCTATTTTTTTCTGTATTAATAAACTTATATAACTTATAACAAGTTTTAAAAAAATCATTGCATTTGTAAACAAAATGTAATATAATTGTAACAAATGTAGGAGGAAGAGATCGTGATTTTTGGACAAGACATTGGTATTGATTTGGGGACAGCAACAATACTTGTATACGTAAAAGGAAAAGGAATTGTTTTAAGGGAACCATCTGTTGTAGCAATTGATAAAAATACAAATGAAGTATTAGCTGTAGGTCAAGAAGCAAGAAAGATGTTAGGAAGAACACCTGGAAATATTATAGCTTTAAGACCCCTTAAAGATGGAGTTATATCAGATTATACAATTACTGAAAAAATGTTAAAATATTTTATTTCCAAAGTGTGTGGTAAGTTTATATTTTCTCCAACAATTATGATTTGTGTTCCATCAAGAGTAACAGAAGTTGAGAAAAAAGCGGTAATTGATGCAGCTAATCACGCAGGTGCAAGAAAAGTATCTATTATAGAAGAGCCAATAGCTGCTGCAATTGGAGCAGGTATAGATATAGGAAAGCCATATGGAAGCATGATAGTAGATATTGGTGGTGGAACAACTGATATCGCAGTAATAGCGTTAGGTGGATCTGTAAAAAGTATGTCATTAAAGATGGCAGGCGATAAATTCGATGATGCTATTATAAAATATGTAAAGAGGCAGAAAAATATAATTATTGGTGAAAGAACTGCAGAAGATATAAAAATAAATATAGGTTGTATGTATCCTAAAACTGTAGTTGAGAGAATGAACGTTAAAGGAAGAGACTTAAGCACTGGTTTACCAGTAGAAATAGAATTGACATCTGAAGAAATTTTCGATGCTTTAAAACCTTGTGCAGAAATAATAGTTGAAGGTGTACACGCAATTTTAGAAGAAACGCCTCCTGAACTTTCAGCAGATATCAGTGAAAGAGGAATATATATTACAGGTGGTGGTGGACTAGTTTATGGACTAGATAAACTTTTAGAAGAAAGAACAGGTATCCCTGTTATGATAGCAGAAGATGCTCAATCGTGTGTAGCTATAGGAACAGGTAAAGCACTTAATCATATTGCTCTTTTAGAAGAAGGAAATGCTATGAAAATAAAAAAATTCTAATTAAAGGGGGGATTTAAGATATTGTTATCTTTGATACCTCCTTTAATAGTGTGACAGGCATGGCATCAATCTTATTAGTAAAAGTTCGGTAAACATAATGCTGTTAATACAAAATAATAAAAAAGATATAAAATGTGAAACAAAATATTCTAAAATGCCAGAAATGTTTCACATTTTAAATTTTTGTAGTATTAAATAATAGTATCAAATTAAAAGAAGTGAAAAAAATAAGAGAAATAACAATTTTGTTACTTCTCTACCTTACTATACACTAAGTAAATTTAGAACAATTATTTAAGTCTAATTCCTAATGTAGTTATAAATTGTAAAGCTTGAGTTTCATTCATAATACAATTTTTTAAGTCATTTGGATATACTGTTATATTTGAAAATATATTAGAGCTTAAGTCTATATTAGAAAGACTAGTATTAGAAAAATTACATAGACTTAAATCATTTTCCAAAAACTCTAAAAGTTTTTGCTTGCAATTTGTAAATGTAGAATAATTTAATAGGTTATTATTAAACAAAACCTTAACAAACATACTCTCATCTAACATTCCTTCTTTAAAGTTATTTTTTTCAAATGTTACATTTTCAAAGTAAGAATATGAAAAGTTTCCTCCAAATAGTTTACAATCTTTAAATTCTACTCTCTTAAAGGTGGATTTTTCAAATGATATATTTGATAGATCACAATTTTTAAAAATAACATCTACAAAATATGATTTTAAGAAATTACAATTTAAGAAGTTACATTTTGAAAAAATACAGGTATTAAATTCAATGTCCTCTTTATTAATATTTAGAATATCTTGATTTTCAAAATTCTCTGAAATAATAGTGTCAGATAAGTCTACACTATTATATAGTAGTGAATCATGTAAGTTATTTGTATCAATATTAGGGGAATTAATCATAAATTATCACCTAATTATATTATATATTTTAATCATATTAGTGTCAAATAAATAGCGTAAATAATATCTAAGAATATATAGCATTAAATTAATAATAATTACCAATTATTATTCTTTACAAATAAAAATATTTAAAGTATAATATATTTAAAAATAGTAATTGGAGGGTGATATTTTGGAAAAGAAGGCATATAAGATATTTGTATTAATTGCTATTGTAATTATTGTTCTTTTAATAATTATTTCTGCAAGTGTTGGAAATATAGTAAATGATGTAATTAATAAAAAGAACTTTAAAATTATTTCTAGCTATGATAACAAAGACTTAGAAGACATAATTGAAGATTATGCTGATAAAAATAATATTGATGTAGATATAGAGTATGCTGGTACATTAGAAATAATGGAAAAATTAAATTCTGGTGAAAAATTTGATTCTATACTTGCTTCTAATTCAATGTGGTTGTATATGCTAAATAACGATATATCAGTTAAAAATTCAAAAGCAATTAGTATAAATCCTATTGTTTTTGGGATAAAAAAATCTAAAGCTGAAGAGTTAGGATTTGTATCTGGTAAAGTTGAATTAAAGGATATATTAGAAGCTATCAGGCAGAAAAAATTAAAATTTGCAATGACATCTGCAACTCAAACTAATACTGGTGCTAGTGCGTATTTAGGCTTTTTAAATACTTTAGCTGGGTCCCCAGAAGTTTTAACAGAAGATATGCTAAAAGATGAAAATCTAAAAGCTGAGTTAACTACTTTATTTAGTGGAGTTGAAAGAACATCAGGTAGTGAAGATTTTTTAGAAGAAATGTATATGAGTGGAAAATATGATGCCATTGTTACATATGAAACATCTATTATTAATATAAATACTAAAATGGAGGATAAGTCTGATCCAATATATGCTGTATATACTATAGATGGAGTTTCAATTAGTGATAGTATATTTGCATATATTGATAATAAAGATGAGGAAAAATCAGAGATTTTTACAGATCTCCAAAAATATCTGTTATCTGATGAAACAGAAGAGGCAATGGAGAAAAAAGGCAGACGTGTTTGGTATGGCGGAACAAAGTCTGATGTTGATAAAAACGTATTTAATCCAAGTTGGGGAATTGATACAAGTAAATATATTACCCCTATAAAGTATCCTTCTACAAATATTTTAAAGCTTGCACTTGGTATGTACCAGTCAGAGCTTAGAAAACCTACATATACTATATTTGCATTAGATTATTCTGGTAGTATGTATGGTGATGGAAATAAAGAACTTGTAAAAGCAATGAATTACATCTTAGATAAGTCTCAGGCTTCAAAAAATTACTTGCAATTTTCATCTAAAGATAAAATAACAATAATTCCTTTTAGTACAAATGTTGAGGATGAGTGGACTACAGAAAATGGAGAAAATACTGAGGAATTAATAACTAAAATATCAAGTAAAAAACCTATTGGCAGTACAAATATATATGATACTATTACAAAATCTTTAAAATTAGTGGAAAATGTGGATAGTGAAAAATATAATTGTTCAGTTGTGGTTATGACAGATGGTATGGGAAATCTTGGAAGTAAAAAAGAAATGGTAGAAACTTTTAAAAATATTGCTAAAGATATACCTGTATATTCTATACTTTTTGCAAGTGCAGATGAGTATCAAATGGAAGAGATTGCAGATATTACTGGGGGTAAAGTGTTTGATGGAAGAAAAAATTTATTAAATGCTTTCAAAATGGTAAGAGGATATAATTAAAGGGAGATGAATAATTGTTGAAAAAGTGGTATATAGTTTCTGGAGTAATAGGAGCAGCATTTTTTTGCGTGTCATATATTGGAGTTAATATGAATTTAATATATTCTCTAATTATAGCAATACTTGGGTATATTGCTAGTGTGCTAGTTTTTAGAAAAAATATAGATGTAAATTTAAAATCTGGAATAAATACGAATAATTTACAGGAAATAACTGATTATGGAGTGGAATATATTAATAAAATTCATGAACTTGGAACTAAAGTTGAAAATAAGGAGTTAGTCACTAACATAGAACAAATATGTGAAACTTTTAGGAAAATTATTTCTAGAGTAAATGAAAATCCAAAACAACTAAAATATGTTAAGAAATTTATAGGATATTATTTTCCTCTTACAGTAAAAATATTAAATCAATATGACAAGGTTGAAGACGAAAGACTTAATAGTAAAGAAAGCAAAGAATTTATGTTAAGAGTCGAAAAATTGGTTGAAAAAATAAATATGGCATGTAAGGAACAATTAAATAATATGTATGAAGGAGAATTTATTGATGTAAATGCAGATATTAAAGTTTTTGAAAGTATGTTAAAAACAGATGGACTTGTAGATCAAGATATGAATATAAAGATAGAAAAGGAGGGGAATGAAAATGAATGAAAATGTAGAATTTGAAACAAGTAAAAAAAGAATGGGTAAAGAAAAAGTTATTGGAATTGTTATCTTTCTTGTATTGATATTAGTTATAATACTATTTGCAGTATTTAAAGATAAATTTACTACAAAAGAACTAACGACTATATATGGCGCAGTTGGAGGCGGAAAAGAAAATTTTCTTGCAGATGATGAATTTAGCGAAATATTGAAAGATAAATATAATTTGAAGGTTGTAAATGAAACATGGAGTAATGGAAAACTTGTTAAAAATGAACTAAAAACAGAAAATGGTGGAAACTATGATTTCATATTTTTTTCTGATCAAAGATTTTACGATTATTATAAATTATCACCTGACCAGTCAAAAGGGGAGGCTAAAAGAGAAACTGTTCAAAAAGGAAGTTTAACACTGAATACACCGATTGTAATATATAGTTGGGATATTGTAGTAGATGCATTAATTAAGGAGAAAATTGTTACTTTAAAAGATGGTGTATATTATATTACAGATATGAATAAGTTACTAAACTACATAATGGAAAGGAAGTCTTGGAAAGACATAGGATTGGATACTTTATATGGAAAAATAAATATAGATTCAACTGATCCTGTTACATCTTCACCAGGTGCTACATATTATGGACTTTTACTTTCAATTATGAGTGGTGGAGAAGTATTAGAAGAAAATATAGAGGCAAATTTACCTAAGTTAAAAGAATTTTATGAAAAATCAGGCTACATGAATAACACACCTGCAGATCTTTTTGATATGTACTTAAAAACTGGAGTAGGTGCTAAGCCTATGATAGTAGACTATGAAAAGAGCATAATTGATTTTGCAAATTCTAATCCAGATGGATATAACCAAATTAAAGATAAAATTAGAATATTATATCCTACACCAACAATATGGAATTCGCATTGCCTAGCTTCGTTAGATGAAAATGGTAATAAATATTATGATGTATTTAATGATAAAAATGTACAACAAATAGCATGGTCAAAGTATGGATTTAGAACTGGTACAACAGGTGGAAGTTATGATGTAACTACAGTTCCTGTAAAAGGAATACCTCAAACAATTGATAGTACAGTACCTGGACTTAAGATGGCATTATATGATAGGCTTATTGAGTATTTAAAATAGTTATATAATTGTTACATAACAAGTTATATATAAATAATATTGGGAGGATAGAAATGGAAGAAAATAAATTAGAATTAAAAATAACACCAGAGGTTTCAACAGAAAAAATTGAAAGTGAATTATTAGAAAAAAAATCATTAAGTGAGGAAAAATTAGAGGATTCTCTAAATTACGAAAAATTAACAGAAACAGAAAAAATTGCTATAGATGAATTTATTTCAAAAGTAGATATTAAAGATACTAATACATTACTTGCATATGGATCTTCTGCACAAAAAGAAATTTCAAAATTTTCAGATGAAGTATTAGATAATGTAAAAACAAAACAAACAGGTGAAGTAGGCGACTTATTAACAGATTTAGTAGCACAGATAAAAGATTTTGATAAAGAAATTAATGTTCAAGAAAATAAAGGAATTTTTGGAATATTTAATAGCATTAAAAAGCAAATAGAAAAAATTATATTAAAGTATGATAAAGTTGAGAATAATATAGATAGAATTGAAACTAGACTTGAAAATCACAAAGTTCAAATGTTAAAAGATATTGCAATTTTTGATACTATGTACCAAAAAAATATTGATAGTTTTAAATTAATTTCTATGTATATAATTGCAGGTGATAAAAAATTACAGGAATTAAAAGAAGTTACTTTACCAGAATTACAAAAAAAAGCTGAAGAATCAGGTGAACAGTTAGATGCACAAGCTGTAAATGATATGATAGCTACTATTAATAGATTTGAAAAGAAAATATATGATTTAAAGACTACAAGAATTATATCTATACAAATGGCACCACAAATCAGAATGATACAAAATAATGATAGTGAACTTGTTGAAAAAATTCAGTCTTCAATTATTAATACAATTCCACTTTGGAAAAATCAGGTTGTAATTGCACTTGGAGTTGCTAATTCAAAAAGAGCATTAGAAACACAAAAAGCGGTTACAGATATAACTAATGAAATGCTTAAGAAAAATAGTGAAAATTTAAAACAAGGAACTTTAGAAGTAGCTAAAGAATCAGAAAGAGCTATGGTTGATATTGATACATTAAAGAAAACAAATAACGATATTATTGAAACTTTAGATAAATTAATAGAGATTCATAGTGAGGGTTCTAAAAAACGTGCAGAAGCAGAAGTTGAATTACAAAAAATTGAAAAAGAACTTAAGGATAAATTGACTGAAATAAAAGCTTAATTAGTATACTGTGAGGTTAGATTTTATGGAAAATTTAAATGAACAAATAGCAATACATGATTTAGACTCTTTAGATGATAACTTAAAGAAGAGATTTGAAGTTGAAATAGGAATGTACGAAAGAGGTGAAATAACAAAAGATATTTTACTTAAAGCTATAAATAAAACTGTTCAAAATGATGATAAAATAAAAAAAAAATTGGGAACAAACTTTAAAAGAAGACAAATGGAAATATTAGTAAAGGTACTATATTTACATCCCGAGTTATTAGATAACATTAAGAAAATTATGGATTATAGAAAACTTAGAATTGAACAAGTATTATACCCTATTTTAATTGAAGAAGCTAGGCAAGATGCAAATTCTGGAGAGTTAAAAATTGATTTGATGAGACAAAGAGTAATTAGCTTAGATAGGAAAAGAAGGGAGTATCATAATACTGCTTTAGGAAATTTTTATGGTATTGTTAGAGCGGTTTCATATTCAGATTTACCTCCTATATATACTGGTAAAATTATGGATATTTCAAAACAACCAGACCATTATGGTGATCATAGAGTAAGAGAAGAAATGACAGATGGAATGCTTGGGTTATTATATAATATTGAAGATACCAGTATAAATGAACTTAACATAGGAAAAGAAAAATACGATGAAGGCTTAGGAACATTTAAAGAAATCCATGATATGTTAAATCATCAAAATCATGATTATGGTATAAGAAATACATTAAAAAAAGATGATGGTGATATTGAGTTTTATTAGTAAACGTCTTGAATTATGTTAATTTTTGTGTTATACTGTTTAGGTAAGTAAAATAATATACCTTAAGATGAATTATTTAAGGAGGCAAATTTATGGATAATTTCTGTAAATTAATAACGATTTATGAGAAGATAATCGCTGCATCTCTTGTAAATACAGAAGTGAGTGAACAAGAAAAAAATGATTTAATGTTATTGGCAAAAAAATGCAATGAGGAATCTAAATCTTTTAATTTTGATACCTCAAGCATTGAAAAATTACTTGAAACTATTAAACTACTTCAAAGAAGCTTAATGTCAAAATAGTAAAAAAACAGGGCAATATTTTTATTACCCTGTTTTTACTATAACATGTTTTCGATATCTGAAGCAATAGATTTTATTTTACTTTGTGAAGAATCACTTAAATCTTTAATATCAGTTTTTCCTTCGGATCTAACTATATTTTCTATTTCGTCAAGTTTTGAGTTAATTGCATTTTTAGTTTCATCTGTCATTTTATAACCTTCTTTTGTGACTTTATTAGTTATCTTTTTTATGTAATTTGCTGGAACTTCAATTACTTTACCATCTATAGTTATACCAGTTTTTACTCTATTATATAATGATTTTGCATTTTCGTCTACAATATTTACAGTGTCAGAAACAATATCTTTGGTTGAATTAGCAACATTATCTACTGTATTACTAACACTATTGTTACCATTATTATTTTCTAAATTTCCAGGCATATTATTGTTGAAAAAAATAAAATATATTGCTATTATAACTACTATTATTGTTATAATAATTAAAAAAATATTAGTATTTCCATTTTTATTTTCCATGTATAACACTCCTTTATAAATAGTTTTTGTAAAAAATATAAAAATATTCAATAAAATTGATTTATTTTAAATTTTTTAAAAATATGTGTAAAAAATAAATTGGAAAAATATTGAAAAAAATATACATATAATGTATAATCAAGTAAATGGGGAGGTTATTATGGCAAAATATAAAAGAATATTAATAAAATTAAGTGGAGAGGCTATAGGAAAAGAAGATGGAAGAGGGATAGATAAGGAAAAATTAGAGAAAGTTGTAGAACAAATTATATACTTAACAAATGAAGGGGTAGAAGTTGGAATAGTAATAGGTGCCGGAAACTTTTGGAGAGGTAAATATGGTGAAGGATATATGCAAAGAACAACAGCTGACTATATGGGAATGCTTGCAACTACTTTAAATGCATTAGCCCTTCAGGAAATGATGGAAAGTAAAGGAGTAGATACTCGTGTTATGACAGCCATAGAGATGAGGCAAGTAGCTGAACCATATATAAGAAGAAGAGCTATAAGACATTTAGAAAAAGGACGTGTTGTAATTTTTGGATGTGGTACTGGTAATCCATATTTTACTACTGATTCGGCTGCTGCACTTCGTGCAATTGAGATGGAATCAGAAGTGATATTACTTGCTAAAAATGTAGATGGCGTATATGATAAGGATCCTAAAAAGTACGAAGATGCTAAAAAATATGATGAAGTAACATATATGCAATCTATATCAGAGGGGTTAAATGTAATGGATACTACTGCAATTACTTTGTGTATGGAAAATAAAATACCTATATGTGTATTTGCATTAAATGAAAGCAATTCTATAAAAAGAGCCGCAGAAGGTGAAAAAATCGGAACAATAATAATGAGGTAGATTTAAAATGAATTATGATGAAAATAATAATATTATACATGAAATAATACCAAAATTTAATTTTATATATGAACTTGGAATGCCAACGGGTAAAAAGATAAGAAATAGTGTCTTTTTGTTAATTCTATTTCTTTTAAGCTATATAGCTATATTATTAAATAATCAAACACTAAAAGGGGTTAAAATAGAAAACTATACTGCATTTAATATCGCAATAGTCATTTCTGTTGTTGGAATAGTATTTTCCGTTTTAAAGTTAGTGATACATATTATATTTCAAATAATTCAGTACAAAAATATAACTTTTAAATTTTTTAAGGATCATATGGTTTATGAAGATAGTTTCTTAAATCAACACAAAAAAAATATTGAATATCAAAATATAAAAGAAGTTGAAATAAGAAGGACTATTTGGGATAGAATACTTGGCTATGGAATAATTATAATATATACGAATGCCGAAAATGGATATAGTAATGGACTGGTTATATTTGGAATAAAAAATCCTAGAGAACATTATGATATTATTGATAAATTAGTTCATAATAAAGAAAATAGGGTACAAGATGTACAAGAAAATGATGCTAAAACATTTAATAATGTAAAAGAGAATAATAACGATGAAGATAATCAAACTAGTGAGGAATTTTTAGATAGTTTGAAAAAGATAGAAAAATAATGATATAAGCATAGTATTAAAAATATTGTACTATGCTTATATTTGTTTTTTTCTTGTTGATAAGTGTAGAAATTTGTATGTATTTAGAAAAAAACGTATTGACTACTACTTTTAAAAATAGTATAATTAGGTTGTTATAAGAGAGGGGGAAGGCTGAAATTTATACTCAGCAAATATAATGGAAAAAAATAATATTATAAAAATAGTAGTTACAATTTTAGCGGTAATTGTTATATCGTATCTTGCTATCTTTGGACTTGAAATAAAAGGACATAAAATTGTAAAGAATATTAAGGATATAAAAACAGGTCTAGATATAAGTGGAGGCGTTACTATAGTATACCAAGCTAAACCAGAAGAAGGTGAAACTATAACAGGGGATGATCTAAAAAAATCAGAGGCTGTTATTAGAAAAAGACTAGAGTCAAAGAATATATTTGATTATATTGTAAGATCTGATACATCTACAAATCAAGTTTCTGTAGAAATACCTACTGATATTAATGACACATCTAAAGATCCTTTAAGTGCGGTTGAAGGATTAGATAAAACAGCAAAGATAGAATTTAGAGATCCAGACGGAAATGTACTACTATCAGGAGATGATATAAAAAATGCTAAATTGAGTGAGGATCCAGTTGATAATACTGGTATGCCATCACCACACGTAGTATTAACTTTTAGTGAAGAAGGTCAAAAGAAATTTTCTGAGGCAACAGAAAAATTAATAGGTAAAACTATTTCTATATATTTAGATACAGAATGTATTACAGAACCTACAGTTCAAAGTAAAATTGATTCAAATACAGCTATAATAACAATGGGAAAAGGTACATATTCAGAAAAAAAAGCGGAAGCTGAGGAGTATGCAATGTTAATAGATTCTGGTACTTTACCTTTTAGTCTTGAGGTTATAAATAAGGAATATGTAGGACCATATATTGGTCAAAAAGCACTTCAAGTAAGTATTGTTGCTGGATTAGTTGGTTTTGTTATTGTTTGTATAATTATGATTGTTGCATATAGGTTACCTGGAGTTGTTGCAAGTGTAGCTCTTACAGCATATATAGCTATCGTATTACTAATAATGTCTACAACTGGTATCAGTTTGACTTTACCAGGAATTGCTGGAATCATACTTTCAATAGGAATGGCAGTAGATGCAAATGTAATTATATTTGAAAGATTAAAGGAAGAATTTAAAGCTAAATCTAGTGTGAAAAAAGCATTTGAAAAGAGTGTAAAAAATGCAATGTCTGCAATAGTTGATGGTAATATAACAACATTTACAGTTGCTATATTGTTATATATATTTGGCATAGGACCAGTAAAAGGATTTGGAATTGTACTTGCTATTGGTGTTGTGGTAAGTTTATTTACTGCAGTTATAGTTACAAAATTTATGTTAAAGCAGTTTTTACCATTAGCTCAAAAAAATACTTTCTTATTTGGAATGAGAAAGGAGGAAAAATAATATGGACTTTTTAAAACAAAGATATATTTGTATTATATTTTCTTTAGTTGTAATAATTGGTGGTATAACATATGGTACAATTACAGGATATAAATTTGATATAGACTTTAAAGGTGGTACAAAAATAGAAGTTGATTTAAAGCAAGAATTTGAAAATAATGATATATCAAATATAGTAAAAGATTCAATTGGTAAAGAGGCTTTAATTCAAAAAGTGTCTGGAGGCGAAAATGTAGTTGCTATAACAACAGATGCAATATCTGAGGAGCAAGCTGATATTATAGTTAGTTCTTTAAAAGAAAAATATACTAATATGGAAGAACCTTCTATAAGAAATGTTCAGCCATCTTATGGTAAAGATTTGTTAGAATCAGCATTACTAGCTGTTAGTGTTGCTATAGTAATAATATTGCTATATATAACAATTAGATTTAAGACATTAGGATTTACAGCTGCAATTACTGCTACATTGTCATTATTGCATGATGCGTTATTTATAATTGCTATATATGGTATATTCAAATTGCCTATTAATACTAGTTTTGTGGCAGTAGTACTCACAATAATTGGTTATTCAATAAATGATACAATTATAATTTATGATAGAATAAGAGAAAATAAAAGAAAGATTGTAAAGAATTCAGATGATAAGGAAATAATAAATAAAAGTATATCTCAAACTCTAACTAGAACAGTATATACTTCACTTACAACTATTATTGTTATTGTTGTTGTGTATATATTTGCTCTTTTAAATAATCAACAAGTGTTAAAAGAATTTTCATTACCTTTAATTATAGGTATTTTAGTTGGAACATATTCTTCTGTTTTTATAGCATCATCTCTTTGGTATATGTTAGATAACTTAGTATTAAAATTTTCAAAAAATAATAAAGGCAAAAAGAAGAAAAAATAAACTAAAAAAAGTAAGTAAAGAAGTATAAAAAAATCTGGTTCTTTGTCAATAGTTGGGGTAAAAAATTCTAAAAAAGGCAGAGACTAAGTAAATGGAGATGAATTTAAAAATT